>JBEGMH010000350.1:0-52444 GCA_041183125.1 Bacteroidota bacterium
TTTTTTCCCACACTGTGCCTTTTTTCGGTCATCTAAGGCAGTTAGACTCCCTCAAAAAGCCTTCGTGTGGACAAAAAATGACTCTTTTTTCCCACCTCGCTGACCCCTCGCAACAAGTCTAATGTTTTATGTGGTACATTGGGCATTTCACAAGCGAAACCACCGAGTACCAATCAGCGAGGGGGAATCGCAGAAATCCTGCAAATCTTTACCTAACTTTGTCGTTCATATAAGACCTAGTCATAACATGGCACTAATCCGGTTGTTCAAAGTTCCCAAGCACAGGAAGTACGAGTACAAGCCGCGCTACTGGGACAAGGAAAAGGAAGATCTCAAGGAGCGCTTGCGCAGGATCGAAGAAGCCAAGCAAGGCAACACAGAAGGCATGCGCGACCGCATACGGGCGGGCCTTCGGCAATCCCGTGCGCGGGATTACCAGTCTATGCGCATGGCCACGATACAGACCAACGTACGGTTATTAGTTATCATAGGTATTTTGATTGCCGCAACCTATTACATTCTCAACTACTACCTGCCCCGCTTGGTGAATATAGTGGAAAGCGGGTCGGGCATGTAAATAAAACTACTGAGCGCTATGGCTGATGTGATTCAGCTCCTACCCGATGCGATAGCCAATCAAATTGCCGCAGGCGAAGTCGTGCAGCGGCCCGCTTCTGTCGTCAAGGAACTGTTAGAGAATGCTGTGGATGCCGGTGCGACCACTATCCGGCTCCTATTGAAGGACGCGGGCAGGACGCTGATACAAGTTATTGACAATGGTTGTGGTATGTCGCCTGTCGATGCCCGTATGTCGTTTGAGCGCCACGCGACGTCCAAAATCCGCCAGGCCCAGGATTTGTTTGCCATCCGCACCATGGGCTTCCGGGGCGAAGCGCTGGCTTCCATCGCCGCTGTGGCACAGGTAGAAATGCGCACCCGCTTGCACGCCGATGAGTTGGGCACCCGCATCGTGGTAGAAGATTCGCGGGTAAAAACCCAGGAGCCCTGCCAGTCTGCCCCGGGAACCAGTATTGCCGTAAAGAACCTCTTTTACAACGTCCCGGCGCGGCGCAACTTTCTAAAGTCCGATTCGGTGGAGTTGCGCAACCTACAAGACGAGTTCCAGCGCATCGCCATCGCCAACCCGGATATCCAGTTTATCGTCCAGCACAACGATGCGGAATGGTACCACCTCTCCCCCGGCAATTTGCGCCAGCGCCTGATCGGCGTGTTCGGTACGCAAACCAACAAGCGGCTTGTGCCCGTGGAGGAAGAGACCGATGTGGCCAAGATAAAAGGCTTCATCGGGAAGGCGGAGTTCGCCAAAAAAAGCCGGGGCGAGCAGATGTTCTTCGTCAACAATAGGTTTGTGCGCAGTAACTACCTCAACCACGCGATCATGAGCGCCTACGAGGACCTGCTGCCCAAAGAGAGTTATCCTTTGTACATGATCTTCATAGAAATAGATCCCTCCCGCATTGACGTCAACGTACACCCGACGAAGCAGGAGATCAAGTTTGATGACGATCGTCTGATTTATAACTATTTACGGGTAGCCGTCCGACATGCCCTGGGAAAATACAGCGTCATGCCCAGCCTGGACTTCGAGCAGGAAAACTCCTTCAACCTACCGTCTATTGCAAGCCCTTTTTCCGAAGGGAGCCGGGTATCCGGCCATCCTTTCCAGGACTCCGATACTCCTTGGATGCCTTCTTCCCCTACCTCCTCGGCTACGTCCAGACACAATTTGGAAACCTGGGAAAAATTGTACACCGACCTCCATGAGCAGGCGGGCGATACCCGCAAAGACGACAAAGTCATCCTGTCCAGTGACTGGAACCAGAAAGCCCCTTCAGAAGATGCAGACCACCTGAACAGGGCGCATAAAGCACCCACCCAAATCCACGGAAGCCTGATTATGAGCCAAATCAAATCGGGCTTTATCCTCATTGACCAACAAGCAGCCCACGAACGCATCCTCTATGAACACTATCTGAAAATGGTGCGGGAGGGCGAAGTAGCGGTTCAACGCCAGCTCTTCCCCAAAACCCTGGACCTATCAGTGCAGGACAGCCTGGTCCTGCGCGAAATACTGCCCCAGATCAATACCCTTGGCTTCGATGTCCAGGAATTTGGGCAAAACACCTTCGTCATCCACGGTGCACCCGCTGAGCTCGCCGGCCGGCAGCAAGATGAGATCAAGCTGCTCGAGCACTTGTTGGCACAATACAAAGAAGGCCTCGACCTGGACTTAGGGCAGCACAAAAACCTCGCACGCGCCATGGCGCGCAGCGCTTCCATAAAACGCGGGCAAGTCCTTCAGGAGGAAGAGATGCAGGATATCATTGACCGCCTCTTCGCTTGTGAAGTCCCATACAATAGCCCTTTTGGCCGTAAATGTTTCATTGCATATACCCTGGAGGATCTGGACAAACAGTTCTCCAAATAAACACAATGTATGTTCAGAGCTACCGACGTCGTCCGAAATCTTTTGATCATCAACATATTGATGTTTTTTGGGACCAAACTGCTCGGAGAGGGGGTTAGGATGAGCCTGGCTGTCTATTTTCCCACTTCCTCTTTTTTTCAGCCGTACCAGTTGGTCACCCACATGTTCATGCATGGAAACTTGTCGCACTTGTTTTTCAATATGTTCGGGGTGTACATGTTCGGGGCCCCGCTCGAATCGCTCTGGGGGCCCAAGCGCTTTCTGTTTTTTTACCTGTTTACCGGCTTTGGGGCACTGGCCCTGCATATCTTGGTTCAGTACATAGAGCTGGGAAACGGGACGATTCCCCAGGAAATGGTGGACATCCCCATGTTAGGGGCTTCCGGGGCGGTCTTCGGGCTTTTGGCGGGGTATGGGATGTCGTTCCCCAACAGCATCATTCAGATGTTGTTCCCGCCTATTGCCATGAAAGCCAAGTATTTCGTACTGCTTTATGCCGCTGCGGAACTCCTGTTCGGGTTACAAAATATCATGCCGGGGGTGGCACATTTTGCCCACCTTGGCGGAGCATTATTCGGTTTTTTGTTGTTGGTGTACTGGCGAAAGTTTGACAACCCGCACTGGTAGCAAGAGCCGTAAGCGGTTAGGCGGTTTTCTGTGGTATACAACCTAATAATTCGATGAACAAATGATTGGATCTATCTGGCAAGACGTCAAACAAGAGTTCAACTACGGGAATATGATTTCCCGGCTCGTGATCATCAACGCCGCGTGTTTTGTGCTCATCAACTTAGTACAAATCATACTGTTTGCTGCCAACGGTGGGCAACGCAGCCCGGTTTTTGAAACCATTGTGGAATTCCTGAGCCTGAACGCCGACCCCTGGCTCATCCTGACGCGCCCCTGGACCATTGTCAGCCACATGTTCCTGCACCTGGACTTTTTCCATATCCTGGCCAATATGCTTTTTCTGTACTGGTTCGGCCGAATTGTAGGCGACTTTATTGGCAACCACCGCGTTCTCCCCCTCTACCTGATGGGCGGCCTCTTCGGGGCCATCGTGTATTTTACCCTGGCCAACCTCCTGCAACACGGTGGGAACTATGCCCTGGGGGCCTCTGCTGCCGTTATGGCACTCGTCACCGCCGCAGGTGCCATAGCCCCTGACTACATCATGCGCCTTTTGTTCATCGGAGACGTCAAGCTCAAGTATATCGTGGCCGTACTGATCTTTCTCGACCTGATCAGCATAGCGAACAGCGTCAATACAGGCGGGCACTTTGCCCACCTGGGCGGGGCCTTGTTCGGATGGCTGTACATCGGGCAGCTCCAACGCGGGCACGACTGGGCCAAACCGCTCAGTACCCTTTTTTCCCGCCTTTCAGCCTGGTGGGACGAACAAGTCCACGGATATGAAAAGCCGAGGCCCAGGCCCAAAGTAGCCTACCGCAGCCCCAAAGTAGCCCGGTCGGGCTCAGGGGCTGCTGCTTCCCCCTCAGGTCCCCGGCCCGGACCGACTGGCCCGGACGAAAAAAGCTACCAGGAGCGATTGGACGAAATCCTCGATAAGATAAAACTCTCCGGCTACGATAGCCTGACCGCTGAGGAAAAAGAGTTTTTGTTTAATGCCAGCAAAAATTAAACGTTGTTCCGGTTGCTGAACATAGGAGTGAGCGGATTGACCTTTGCTGCCTATTCCGCTTCTTACGTCTCCCCTTTTTCGTACTGGCCCTTCGCCTTCCTGGGCCTGCTGTATCCCTGGTTGGCCTTGATCAACTTTTTTTTCATCCTATACTGGCTACCCGGCAAACGCAAGGCATGGGCCATCCTCTCCTTGCTCACTTTGTTGGCCGGCTGGAGCCACTTGCAAGGCTTGATAGGACTCCAATGGCAGGACCCAAAATGGGACGACCACAGAAAAGTCCGTATCCTCTCGTACAACGTGCGTATGTTTCAACCGTACCAGGCCAAGACCGTACAGATGATCAAGCCGCCGGAATGGGTATCCAGCCTCGACCGATACCGGCCCGATATCCTTTGCATACAGGAGTACGATCAGGGCCCTGCGTTTAACCCCACCAAAATCTGCCGTCAAGCAGGGATGGCCCATCATGTTCGCAAAAACGGTGGGGAACTCGCCATTTTTTCCAAATACCCTATCGTGAAGGCGCATACTCACATGTTCAGCGAAATGTATGGCTTCCAATACGCCGATGTCCGGTACGGCGAGAAAACGGTTCGTGTTTACAACGTACACCTGCAGTCCAATAGCATCACCGGTATAGCGGCACGGGTAGTGGAAAAGGGAAGCCTGCGGGAGAAAAGCACCTGGCGGGATATCCGGGGCATGCTTTCCCGCTACCGCCGGGCCGCACGGATACGGGAAGAACAAGCTGCCGTCATCGCCCAGCATATCCGCAGCTCCCCCCATCCGGTCGTTTTGTGCGGCGATTTGAACGATGTCCCCCAATCGTATGTCTACCACCAAATTGGCGCAAACCTACAAGATGCCTTTCAGGTAGGGGGAAAAGGACTGGGCATCACCTACGCCGGACCGATACCCGGCCTCCGCATTGACGTCGTACTGGCAGACCCCAGGCTCGAAGTGTTGAGTTGCCGCATTGGCAAAACAGAATTCTCAGACCACCGCCCTATCCTGGCCGTCATTGGATGGGAGTGATCGCCCGTACAACCCGAACGAACCCTTCGGCGTTATCAGAAAGAAGATAAACAGCACACTATATGTTTCGTCAAAAAAGTACAAAGCTGCTGCTCTTAGCCGGAGTTGCGCTGAGCCTGGCCTTCTCCGGTACCCCCTCCAATCGGGAATTCGAGATTACCAAAAACCTCGAAATCTTTGCTAACCTCTACCGCGAACTCAATAAAGGATACGTGGACGAAATTGACCCCAGCGTACTCATGCGCACCGGGCTGGAAGCCATGGTCAGTTCGCTCGACCCGTTCACCAACTACTGGCCGGAATCCGAAATTGAACGATCGCGCATCCTGCAGGAAGGGAATTCGAGCGGGGTGGGCCTCAGCTTCAGCGTCGTGGATAAAAAAGTGCTCGTCACCGATGTGTTCAAGGGTATGGCTGCCGATAAATCGGGCGTAAAAATCGGGGATGAAATTACAGCGGTAGACGGCAAGACGGTCCAGGGACGGAGTACCGAAGAGGTGGACTATCTCCTCCGCGGCATCGCCGGCACGTCCGTGGAGATTTCCCTGCGGCGCCCCGGAGCCGAAAAAGACCAGCGCATCGCCCTTGAGCGCGACGACCAGGAGGCTCCGAACGTTCCCTACTCCACTTTGTTAGACGGCGATATCGCGTATGTGTCTTTGACGGTGTTTACCGCAGCTGCGGGACGCAATGTCGCCAATGCTTTCCGCGACTTGCGCATCAAGAACCCCAATCTCAAAGGGGTCATCCTCGATCTTCGCGGGAATGGCGGCGGGTTGCTCACCGAGGCCATTAACGTCTGCAATGTATTTATACCCCAAAACCAACTCGTCGTCACGACCAAAGGCAAGATACGCGAGCAGGACCGCAGCTTCCAAACCAGCGGTGAGGCTATAGACACCGATTTGCCCTTGGCCGTCATCATAGACAAAAAATCGGCCTCCGCTTCTGAAATTGTCAGTGGCGTCATACAAGATTACGACCGCGGAATCCTCATCGGGCAGCGCTCGTACGGGAAAGGGCTCGTACAAAACACCCTGGAGGTCGGCTACAACGCCCGGCTGAAACTGACAACAGCCAAATACTATATCCCCAGCGGGCGCTGCATCCAAAGTGTCGAGTATAAGAATGGCGAGCCGGTAGATATCCCCAAAGAGCGCCGTGCCTTATTCAAAACCCGGAACGGACGCCCTGTTTACGATGGTGGGGGCGTCAGCCCGGACGTTCTCGTAGCCCAAGCGGAAAGCATTCCCGAAGTGCGCGCGTTGCTCGACCAGGGCATTGTGCTCAACTATGTCACGGCATATTGCAAGGACAAGCCGTCCATAGGCCCTGTAGAAGCTTATCAATACAAAGACTTCGAAGACTTTATGTCTTATTTGTCGCGCCAGAAGTTCACCCTGAAGACGGAGAGCGAAACCTTGCTCACCCAATTGCGCGAGCGGTCCAAGATCGAGGGATATTCCCTGCAAGCCCAGTTGGACGCACTCGAAAAGAGCTTATCAGAGGCCCAGATCGAGTCTATCCGAAAAAACCGGGACCTCGTCGTCAAGCTCCTGGAAAAAGAGATTGCCGGACGCTACTACTACCAAGCTGGGCGCATCCAAATAGGGTTGGCCCGCGACAAAGAGATTGTTGAGGCTATTTCGGTACTGAAGGATCCCGTGCGCTACAAATCCCTGCTCAGCGCGCCGTAACCTTGCTGCGGGTCTACTCAAGGATGGGTTATTCCCGCACCCAGGTAGTGCCTTCTTTGCTGTCTTTCAACTGGATATCCAAGGCTTTGAGCACATCGCGGATCTTATCGGAGGTGCCCCAGTCTTTGCGTACCCTCGCATCCTGGCGCATTTCAATGATGAGCTGCATGAGCCCCTCCAGGGTGTCCGCATCCTTGCTGCCTCCTTGTATCTCGTCGCTCAGGCCCATGACGTCAAAGAGGTAGGACTGGAAAATGATTTTTAGTTCTTCAAGGGTAGCTTTGCCGAGGCCCTCGAAGGAGAGCCGGCCATCTTTAAGGCCGTTGATTTTAGGTACGATTTCGAACAGGCGCGCCAGGGCTTTCGGCGTGTTGAAGTCATCGCTCATCTCCTCCCCTACCTGCTGCATGAGCATGCGCAGTTCCGCATCGAGCTCTCCGGGGGCACTCCCTTCAGGGCACTGCAGGCCCTGAAGCACCTGATTGGCTTCCAGCAGGCGACGATATCCTTTTTCCGCCCCTTGCAGGGCCTCATCGGTGAGGTCGAGGGTACTCCGATAGTGCGTCTGGAGCATAAAGAAGCGCAGTACCATAGGGCTATACCCTTTGCTCACATGCGGGCTGTCGCCACTGAACAACTGATACGGCGAAATGGTATTGCCATCGCTCTTGGACATTTTTTTTCCATTGAGCAGCAGCATATTGGCGTGCAGCCAGTAGCGGGCACCTGTATGGGAGCAAGCCCCTACGTTTTGCGCGATCTCGTTTTCGTGGTGCGGGAACTTGAGGTCGTTGCCTCCCCCGTGGATGTCGAAATCCAGGCCCAGGTATTTCGTGCTCATCGCCGAGCACTCCAGGTGCCAGCCCGGAAAGCCCTCCCCCCAGGGAGAGCGCCAACGCATGATGTGCTCGGGCGAGGCCTTCATCCAGATGGCAAAATCAGCCGGATGGCGCTTTTCATCCTGCTTTTTTAGGTTTTCACGGGATTCCGCTATCAGTTCGTCTATCTTCCGACCAGAGAGGTTCCCATAGATGCCTTTTTCCTCGATGAATTTTATCGTATCGAAATACACCGACCCATTGCTTTCATACGCAAAGCCATTTTTCAGGATATCCTGTACCATTTCGATTTGCTCCGGCACGTGGCCCGTGGCACGGGGCTCGATACTGGGAGGGAGCGTATTCAAGATACGCATCATATCGTGGAAGCCATTGTAGTATTTCTGCGCGATTTCCATGGGCTCTAACTGCTCAAGACGGGCACCTTTCAGCATGCGGTCCTCGCCATCGTCCAACAAGTGGCCCACATCGGTTATGTTGCGCACATAGCGCACCTTATAGCCCAGGTACAGCAAGTGCCGGTAGATGACGTCGAAACTGACAAAGGTGCGGCAATTGCCGAGGTGTACATCGTTGTATACGGTGGGTCCACAGACGTACATACCGACCAGCCCAGGGTTTAGAGGTTCGAATACTTCCTTTTCCCTACTCAGGCTATTGTATATTTTCAGCGTTTGATTCATGTCGCACGGATAATTTTGGCCGCGAAGATACGAAAAAAAACGCCAAAAGCAGCCTTTAGCGCCGCAGGAAGTCCAGCACGAGTTTCAGCAAATCAGCGGGGGCATCGGCATGGACCCAGTGGCCTGCCTGGGGAATCGTCTCAAGTTGATAATTGGGAAAATGCGCCCGTATGGCAGGAAGGTCGGAGTCCAGTACATAATCTGATTTTCCCCCTCGGACAAACAGCGTTTCCCCGCTGAAATAGCCCTGGGCTTTAGGGGCTGACAGAAGTTCGGGGTAACAGCGATACAGAACAGGGAGGTTCATTTTCCATTCAAAACCGCCTTCTTTGGTACGGGACAAGTTTTTTAACAAAAACTGAATGACCCCATCTTCCTGGATGAAGCCACGCAATATCTCCTCCGCTGCCTGTCGGCTGGAGAGCGTATTCAGATCAATGGCCAACAAGGCTTCAAAAATTTGGTCATGCCCGGGTGGGTATGCTTTGGGGGCAATGTCCACAATGATGAGCTTATCCACCTGGTCGGGATATTCCAGGGCGAATTCCATAGCCGTTTTACCGCCCATGGAATGCCCTAATAGGTTGGACGAGTAGACGCCCTGTTGTTCCATGAAGCGGTGTAGGTCTTCCGCCATGGAAGGGTAATCCTGGTACGGCAGGTGCGGCGACCGCCCGTGGTTGCGCTGGTCCACCAGAAAAACCGTATACGCTTCTGCCAGGTATTTCCCAATGGTCTGCCAGTTGTCCAGGGTACCAAAAAGGCCGTGTAGGACAATCAGAGGTGCTCCCTGGCCCATGACTTTATAGTTCAGGTCAATCATAGTGGATGGCATTGGCCTGCTTATCCCTTGGCAGGGGGTATTTTTTTGAGCAACTCGCCTGCACGCGCCAGTGTTTCTTCCGTTTTTGCAAAGCAAAGACGCACCAGGTACTCGTCTTTTTTGCTTTGGTAGAACACGGAGACAGGGATGGCCGCTACACCATATTCTTCTGTCATGCGCTTGGCAAACACCACATCGGGTTCCCGGCTGATAGCGCTGTAATCGCAAAGCTGGAAGTAGGTACCCGCACACGGCAGAGGTCGAAAATGGGACTCCTCTAATACGTCCAGAAACAAATCCCTTTTCTGGTTGTAAAACAATCCGACGCCCAGGTATGCGTGGGGGTCTTCCATAAAATCTGCCAGCGCGAACTGCAGGGGCGTGTTGACGCAGAACACATTGAACTGGTGTACTTTGCGGAACTCTGCCATCATCGCCGCGGGAGCGATGCAGTATCCAATTTTCCAGCCTGTGCAATGGAACGTTTTACCAAAAGAAAAAACGGCCAGGGATCGTTCCCTGAGGCCGGGGAAGCGCGCCACGCTCTGGTGCGCTTCCCCGTCATAGACCAGGTGCTCATAGACCTCATCGCTCAGCACCAGGATTTGGGTGTCCCGCAAAAGCCGCTCCAGGTTTTGCATATCATCTTCCCTGAGGATGGTACCGGTGGGGTTGTGCGGGGTATTGACGATTACCATTTTCGTACGCGGCGATATGAGGCGTTTGAAACGGTCCCAGTCTGGTTTGAAATGGGGAGCTTCCAGCTCGTACGTCTTGACTACCCCTCCGACCAACTCGATGGCGGGCCGATAGGAATCGTATGCTGGTTCAAAAATAATTACTTCATCCCCGGGATGGACCAGTGCGGTGATGGCGGTAAACAGAGCCTGCGTAGCCCCTGCCGTGATGGTGATTTCATGCGTGGCATCGTACTCCGCTCCATACAGGGCCAGGATTTTTTCTCGGATGCGCTCCCGAAGTACCGGCACCCCAGCCATGTGGGCATACTGGTTCCGGCCATGGTGCAAGTGGTAGCCTACCCTGTCCAGCAGGCGTTCGGAGGGAGAAAAATCGGGGAACCCCTGGGCGAGGTTAACGGCACCGTATGCTTCTGCGAGGGCAGACATCACGGTAAAAATCGTGGTGCCCACATTGGGAAGTTTGGATGGAATCAACATATCGGGGGGATTTTATACCAGTAGCGAAGAGAATAGCAAGGGGGGTAAAAGAGTCTTTTTCCTCTTACTGTTGTCCTCGAAACCAGCTCTATTCGCTTAGATCATGCCCAAAGCTCCAGTCGTATTGGTCCAATTCGAGCAGTGCGGCAGCCAACAGGTCAATGCAGTGAACGATATCGCCTTTGTGCGCCATTTCTATCGTCTGGTGGATATGGCGCAGAGGTATAGAGATGGCCCCTGCGATAGCCCCATTTTTTCCGTATCGCTGTACCCCTGCCGTATCCGTACCGCCAGCGGGCAAGATCTCGAGCTGCCAGGGTATCTGGTGGGCATCCCCTGTCTGCTTGAGATAATTGACCATTCGGTAATCCGAGATAACACTGCCATCGAGTACTTTTATGGCAGCCCCTTTGCCCAACATGCTTACTTTTTCATGTGCCTGGGCACCGGGCACATCAAACGCGATCGTGACGTCGAGGCCAAACCCAAAATCCGGGTTGATCCGGTGTGCAGCCGAAATCGCACCGCGCAAACCCACCTCTTCCTGTACAGTAAATACACCGTACACGTCGTACGGCAGGTTCTTGCCCTGGAGGGCGCGAAAGACCTCGATGAGTATGTACACCGAAACCCGGTTGTCCAAAGACTTGCTGTTGACACACTGGCCAATCTCGATCAGTTCGCGCTCCCTCGTAACCGGGCAGCCCGGACCTACCCATTCCAGCGCTTCGCTGCGCGGCATACCGAGGTCTATGAAATAATCTTCAATAGGCACGGCTTTGTTGCGTTCCTCTCCCTTCATAAGGTGGATGGGTTTGGAGCCCATGACGCCGATCAGGTCTTTTTTTCCGTGTACGATTACCCGTTGGGAACTAAGCGTTTTGGGGTCGAACCCGCCCAGCGGATGGAAGCGCAGGAAGCCATCGTCATCCACATGGGTGACGATGAATCCGATTTCATCCAGGTGGGCGGCCACCATGACGCTTTTAGGCGTAGTACCCCGTCGTACTGCGATGAGGTTGCCCATATTGTCTATGGAAAGGTCGTCCACGAAGGGCCGTACCTCGCGGATGACCAGTTCCCGGATTCGTTGTTCGAAGCCCGGTGCGCCGGGTGTTTCACATATTTTTTTGAGCAAAGGGATGTCGAGCATAGAGACGGTGGATTTTAAGAGAGCAAAAATAGGGAACTTTGCGCATTAAAAATCCTTTGAATGCCCTATCTTGTTAACGTCCTTTACAAATAGGCAAAGGAATGTCCAAGTGCCATAAAGAAAAGCCATGTCTTTGTTGAAAAAATTAGCTGGGGAAACAGTTGTCTATGGGCTCAGCAGCATTCTGGGCCGCCTGTTGAACTACGTCATCCTCACGCCCTATCTGACCCGCGTGTTCACCAACCGGGCAGAATACGGCGTTGTGACCGAGCTATATGCGTACATCGCCCTGTTGATGGTATTTTTCACGTATCGCATGGAAACGACTTTTTTTCGGTACGGCAGCCGGAAGGAAGATGCCGAGCGTACCTTTTCCACCGCCTCTATCGCCATTGTCGTCTCCAGTATAGTGCTATCGGCTTTATTTATAGGCTTTTCCGGCCCTATTTCCCGTTGGATGGACTATCCGGAGCATCCGGAGTATATCGTCCTTTTCACCCTCATCCTGGCTTTTGATGCGGTATCTGCGATTCCTTTTGCCCGCCTTCGCCTGGAAAACCGCCCGGTACTGTTTGCGTTTATCCGGATTGCCAATATCGCGTTCAATATCTTTTTCATTTTTTTCTTTTTGGAGATATGCCCCCTGCTCGCCCGGCAGGGATGGACCTTTGCCGATGCCTTCTACGAGCCCTCAAACCGGGTCATGTATGTGTTTTTGTCCAATCTGATCGCCAGTGCGGGGAGTTTCCTTTTTTTACTGCCCCTTTTGTTCCGGATGCAATGGAAACTGGATGTCCCGCTCCTGAAAACCATGCTCGCCTACGCAGGCCCTCTGGTCATCGCTGCTTTTGCCGGTGCTATCAACCAATTTATCGGGAATCCCATGCTCAAGTACTTCACCCCTGGTTCTTTGCAAGATAAGCTCGTGCAGTTGGGGCTCTTCGGGGCAGCGGCGAAGATCCCTATTCTGATGACCCTGTTCACACAAGCGTTCAACTATGCCGCGGAGCCTTTTTTCTTCCGGCACGCCCAACGGGAGGACTCCAGGGCTATTTATGCCCAGGTTGCCCAGGCTTTTACGCTGGTCGGTTGCTTTGCCTTCACCGGAATCATGTTGTACCTCGATGTCATAGCCGTACTCATTGGCCCTAACTACAGGGCGGCAGTAGGTATAGTGCCCATTTTGCTCATCGCTTACCTGTTTTTGGGTATTTTTTACAATTTTTCCATTTGGTTCAAGTTAGCGGACAAAACCACCATCGGGGGCTATATGGCCCTGGGCGGAGCGGCTATTACCGTCGTACTCAACGTGCTCCTCATCCCCCATATCGGATACTACGGCCCGGCATGGGCAGCACTTGCTTGCTACGCGTTCATGATTGTGGTTTGCTATTGGACAGGGCAAAGGTACTACCCCATCGAGTACCCGATTGGGCGCATGGCGTTGTACCTACTCATGGCCCTTGGCGCATACGCATTCGGACAGCTCAACGGACGGTGGTTCAGCAACTCCCTCGTATGGAAACTGGCTGCCAATACGCTGGTATTCCTCTTGTTTTCCGGTATGGTGCTGTGGGTAGAACGGGGGGCAGTAGCCGGACTACTGAGGCGGTTCCGCAGATTACCCCAGGCATAGACATCGGCTGTATTCCGGTTTTTCAGGTTACTGGTAAATTTAACATAAAGAAGACCAACATTTTTCACAAAAAATCGTCTTTTTTATGAAGGGGCCATCTGCCCTTCTCAAAACCATTCACGCTACATGAAACAAATCATACACATTTTTCTTGCTTTTTCCCCTCTCGCCTTTGTGTCGGCGCAAACGCTTCGGATAGAGCCCGGCGACGTGAAACAGACCTTCAAGGTAAATTTAGCCGACCCACTGCTCAACCTCGAGCTCTACGCCAGTGTCCGCAACATCGGCAGCGATACGATCCGACTGAAGTGGCAACGCAGGGAGGTATCGCAGCCCAGCGGTTGGCAAACACAAGTCTGCGACGGGGTGGAGTGCTACCTTCCCATCGTCAGCAGCAACGTGGACCCCAACCTGGGGCTCAACGCGCCCTTTGTGTTGCCGCCCAATAAAAAAGCGGATTTCATCTTCCACGTCCTGCCCAACCAAACAGCAGGAACGGGTAAGTTTGCCATCCGGTTCTCCTCAGCACAAAAACCGGACAGCATACTGGCGTCCATGAACTTTGAAGTGAACGTACAGAGCTTGGTCACAAGCTCCAAAGAATCGCAGCCGGGGAGCATTCAGGTCTTTCCCAACCCAGCGAGCGATTTTTTCATGCTGAACACCATAGAAGACGTTGACCAACTGGTACTTTACAACCTGTTGGGCGTGCCGGTCAAGACATACCTCGCCGAGTATGGTCAGCGCTACTCCCTCAACAACGTCGTGGACGGCGTTTATTTACTGGCTTTGGTCAACAAGAACAAGGGCACTATCCGCACTATGCGCATCATCAAGCGAGGCGTCCGGTCCTGATAGGACTGGTCACGCAGGGTATTCCACGTAATTGCGGGGGGTCTCGTACAGGCGCACGCTCAACTCGTAACGCGGGGCAAGACGAGATCGAAGAATCTGCCATATCACGTAGCAGATGTGTTCTGCGGTGGGGTTTACATGGCGGAACTCTTCGGTGTCCAGGTTTAGGTTCTTGTGGTCGAACCGATGTTCTACCTCCTCGCGGATTAAATCCGACAGTTCTTTGAGATCAATGAGGTAGCCGGTTTCCGGATCCACCTCGCCCACTACTTTGACCTCGAGCTCGTAATTATGCCCGTGGTAGTTGGGATTGTTGCACAGGCCAAACACCTCGCGGTTCTTTTCGTCCGTCCAGGCTGGGTTGTGCAGGCGGTGCGCAGCATTGAAGTGCGCTTTTCGGTAGGCGGCAATACGCATGAGGTAGTATACACTGGTGAGACAACCTAACAAAAATGCGGCATCATGGTTTTGCGAACCGCTGTATGCCAAGGGTGCATTTTGCAGAAATACCACCCCGAAGCGCTTACAATGCACAAAAACCTGCAAATCATCGTATAATTTCTTATTTTTACCTCATAAAACCAATTTGGTCCAAAAGCGCGCTGTACAGTGCTGCGGTACCCTGAGGTTTAAAGGCAATTTCCCGCGCGGCAACGCCCTGTATCCGAAGGGCATGCGCGCTCCATATATCCCGGCAGTTTTCGCTGCCAGAAAAGCAATGCCCTCCACAGGACAGGGGGTCTTGTTTCAAATCCTGCCTTTTTTCCTAATCGGGAATATCGTTAGCCGAACGCACCTTCGTTCTACAGCCGCTGGGCATATAGAAGAACGATTGCATGCGTTTCAAGGACATCATAGGGCAACAGAGCATCAAAAACCGACTCCACCAAATGGTGGACGAGGGGCGGGTTCCTCATGCTAGCTTGCTCGTAGCACCCACCGGATCCGGCGGACTGCCGCTCGCGCTGGCACTCGCTTCTTACCTGCTCTGTACCAACCGCCAACAAGGCGATGCATGCGGAACCTGTGCCAACTGCCGGAAGTCCTTGAAATATATCCATCCCGACCTGCATTTTTCCTTTCCAGTGACCGGTGCCGGTGCGACCAGCGACCAGTTTCTCCAGGAATGGCGCAAAGCCCTCAACAGCACCCCCTACATGGACGCCAATGCCTGGCTCCGCGAGATAGGCAGCGATAACAAGCAGGGCAATATCAACAAGGACGAATGCAACGCCATCCTCCATAAAATCAGCTTCAAACCCTTTGAAGCCGATATCCGCGTACTCCTGATGTGGTTGCCAGAGTACCTGGGCAACGAGGGGAACCGCCTGCTCAAGCTCATCGAAGAACCCCCTGATGATACCTTTTTCATCCTCGTAGCGGAAAATGCCGGGCTAATCCTGAACACCATCCTATCTCGCTGCCAACTGACCAAAATACCCGCTTTGACCGATACAGAAATCGTACAGGCCATTCAGCACCGATTCCCGGAACTGGGTGATAAAGCACCCGCTCTTGCGTATATGGCGAATGGCAACTTCAACGAAGCCATCCTCTTAGCGGAACAAAGGGAAAATGTAGAAGCCGGAGCCCTCGTGGATTGGTTGCGAAAGGCATATAAGCCCCAGGGAAGGGATATCGTGAAATGGTCGGAAAAAGCTGCTTCCTGGGGCAGGGATGGTCAGAAACATTTTTTTCAGTACGGACTTTTCTTTCTGCGGGAAATGTTATTGCTCAAACTGGGCACCCCCATGCCCCCGCGTCTTGCAGAGCCGGAATTAGGCAGCGCAAAAGCACTCGGCCAGCTCCTCAGCACGGAACAAATCGAACAGTTAGCCCGCTTATGGTCGGACTGCATCCTTTGGATAGAACGCAACGCCAACCCCAAAATCCTATTCCTCGATACCTCCATACAGATGACACATATTTTTGGAAAAAGAACACAATGAACTATATCATCGAAATTTTATATAAATCGTACACGCCATGGGATGTTTAGGTTGTAGCACTTGTAGCAGCGGTGGAGTCAGTGGTTGCAACAGCAATGGCGGTTGTGGCAGCGGTGGTTGTAACCGCCTCAACACCTTCGACTGGCTCTCGCACCTCGAAATAGCCGATATAGACCCATACGGTATCGTAGAGGTCTCCTTCAAAAATGGATCGCATAAGGCTTTCTTCCACCTGCCGGATACCGTACGCATCGCTACAGGGGATATGGCTGTCGTGGAAACGGGCAATGGCTTCGATATCGGCAAAGTTACCCTGTCGGGAGAACTGGTCCGCTATCAAATGAAGAAAAAACGCATCAACGAAGCCTCTGTGCTCTATCCGGTCATCCGCCGTGCCAACGAACGGGACATGGAACGGCTCCAGGAAGCCCGGGAAATGGAACAGCCCTTCATGGTGCGCGCCCGCGCCATCGCCCGCACCCTGGGCCTCGACATGAAAATCGGCGACGTGGAAGTCCAGGGGGACAAGCGAAAGGCTACTTTCTACTATACCGCCGATGGCCGCGTGGACTTCCGCGAACTCATCCGGCACTTCGCTAAAGAGTTCCGGGTGAAAATCGAAATGCGCCAAATCGGTGCCCGCCAGGAATCCGCCCGTATCGGAGGTATCGGCTCCTGCGGACGCGAGCTGTGCTGCTCGACCTGGCTCTCCGACTTCAAGTCCGTTTCTACCGCTGCCGCCCGCTATCAAAACCTGGCGATCAACCAGTCGAAATTATCCGGTCAGTGCGGCCGGCTCAAGTGCTGCCTCAATTACGAACTTGATACCTACCTCGACGCACTCGAAGCATTCCCACAACATGCAGAGCGCATCGAAACCCAAAAAGGAAGGGGAATCCTCATAAAAACGGATATATTCAAACGCATCATGTTCTATGTCTATGAACATGAACGGGGCCGAGGGCAGATCTACCCCGTGGACCTCGACAAGGTGCGCGAGATGAAGGAAATGAACCTGCGCGGTGAAAAACCAGCGGACTTTGAGATCAGCACTGCCGTCTCCGCATACTTCGAAGGGGAAGCGGAAATTGGCTTCGCCATCGTCACCGGGGAAATCGAACTCCCCGATGAAAAACGCCGCCGGAAAAAGAAAAAGAAATCCCGCGGACCGGAAAAAGGCACCGACAAGGCCCAAAACCGCGAACGCCCAAGGGATCGCGAGCCACGCCCCGAACGGGATCGCACCCCCGGCCAGAACTCCCGGCAACAACCCCGCGATCCGCAAGCTCCCCGCGAGCGAGGGCCAGAACGCGAGCGCCAACCCGATAGAAGACCCCCCCGCGACCAAGGCCAAAACCGGGAACGCCATCCAGACGGGAATGTCCGGCAGAACCGGCCGGACAACCGACCGCCACGGGAACCCGGGAACCCGGAT
Source organism: Bacteroidota bacterium (assembly GCA_041183125.1). Classification (GTDB taxonomy): domain Bacteria; phylum Bacteroidota; class Bacteroidia; order Chitinophagales; family Saprospiraceae; genus JADJPL01. The sequence continues at coordinate 17,378 of JBEGMH010000350.1, forward strand.
ATGCCGCCACGGACCGAACCGCGCCCCCCTGTCCAGAACAAACCCGAACCGCAACGCCCACCCAGACCGGATGGAGGGGAATCTACCCATTCCGATGGGACGGATAACCCAAATAAGCCTCCATTCCGGGGCAACAAAAACCGCAATAACCGAAACAAGAAACGCCGGTGAACTTTATCCGGACAAACTCTTTTAGCCTAAACAAACCAATCGCACTATGCAATACGATGTAACCGTCATTGGCTCAGGCCCCGGCGGCTATGTAGCCGCTATACGCTGTGCCCAACTCGGCCTCAAAACGGCTTTGATCGAGCGCTACAACACCCTGGGCGGAACTTGTCTGAACGTGGGCTGTATCCCCTCAAAAGCCCTCCTCGATTCTTCAGAGCATTTTCACAATGCCCTCGAAAAGTTCAGCCAACATGGTATCGAACTCGAAAATCTGCGGGTCAATATGCCACAGATGGTTGCTCGAAAAGACGAGGTGGTCGCACAAACCGTGAAAGGCATCGATTTTTTAATGAAAAAAAATAAAATCGAAGTCTTGCATGGCCATGCTTCCTTTCTAGGACCTCAACGGATCTCCATCGCCCACGCCGACGGCAATACCTCGGAAATCGAAACCGCCAAAACGATTATTGCCACCGGCTCCAAACCCATCGTACCCCCTACTTTTAACTACGATAAAAAGCGAGTAATCACCTCTACCGAGGCCCTCCGCATTACGGAAGTGCCTAAGCGCATGGTCATCATTGGTGGTGGTGTCATCGGCCTGGAACTGGGGTCGGTATTCGCACGCCTGGGCACCCAAATTGACGTAGTGGAATTTTTAGACCGTATCATCCCTGGCATGGATGGCGATTGCAGCAAGGAATTGCAGCGGGCCCTCCAAAAAATAGGTATGAAGTTCCACCTCAAACACCTAGTCACCGCCGTCAACCCGCAGGAAGATAAGGTCCAGGTGGCGTTCAAGAAAAAAGACAGCGAAGAAGTACAAACTATTGAAGCCGACTACTGCCTGGTGGCCATCGGCCGTCGGCCCTATACGGATAACCTGGGCCTCGACAAGGCAGGCATCTCGGTAGATGACAAAGGCCGTATCCTGGTGGACGAACACCTACAGACCACCGCGCCCGGCATCTATGCCGTCGGCGATGTCGTGCGGGGGGCCATGCTCGCCCATAAGGCTGAAGAAGAAGGGGTTTTTGTAGCAGAGATCATCGCCAGGCAACACCCGCACATCAACTACAACCTCATACCAGGCGTGGTCTATACCTGGCCCGAGGTGGCAGGCGTTGGCCAAACCGAAGAGCAACTCAAAGAGGCCGGTATCCCCTACAAATCCGGAAAGTTCCCGATGAAAGCGCTGGGAAGGGCGCGCGCCAGCATGGATACGGAAGGAATGGTAAAGGTACTCGCCCATCGGGACACAGATGAAATCCTCGGTGTCCACATGGTAGGGCCCCGCACAGCCGATATGATCGCCGAGGCCGTCGCGCTGATGGAGTTCCGCGCCGCCGCAGAGGATGCCGCCCGAATGAGCCACGCGCACCCTACTTACACCGAAGCGCTTAAAGAAGCTGCGCTGGCCGCTACCGCCGACCGGGCACTGCACATATAAGCAACGGGGGCGCGTTGGGGTGCTGGTCAAATCCTCCAACTCCATTGACGGTTGGTACTCCCGCTCTCTATCTTCCAGAGGCAGGGTTGTGTGAAAAAACCTCTTTCGCCTGGTGCCCCCAAAAAATATTTTGAACGAGCGCTTGCTTTTTGATTTTGCTCGGCAAAATCAAAAAGCAAGCGCTCGTTATTAAGTTTATTCTTCAGGCTGGTACGGCGAAATACTTTTTACACAGCCGCGACTTTTGACGCAATCCTTCAATCCTTGGTATCCCACCAGAGGGGGGTCTTCAGACGGAAAGCCGGTGAATTATCGCCGACATTTGCACCGTTCCGGACTTCTTCGTTGCCCTCCATAATCATGCCCCGGATCCATTCCCCGGGCGTAAACAGCGGGTTAAGGTTGATGGGCTGCTTCAGGGAGGGACCATAAATTTCCTGGCTATAGTCCATACGCCGCATGTCTACCCATGTTTCCGGGTTGAATACCTGCGTGATGTATTTCTGCCGCATGATGTGGCTGAGGCCACCATTAAGGGAATTGAAATGCTGCTGGACGCCACCGCTTAGCAATGCGTTCCAGTAATCGTTGATCTGGGCGGCAGGAACCCCCAGCCGGCGCATATTTGCCCTCACCCCTTCCTGATAAGCCGTGAGCGCACCCGTGCGGTCACCGGAGCGGAGCCGTGCCTCGGCTTCGATCAATTTGACCTCCGAATAGGTTATAAAAGGAAAAGGAGACGTTGGCCGGGCATAAAAACCGCCCGTTACGCGGCCATAGCGGTTGCCATTGGCCGCTACGCCGCCAGGTACCCCCTGACCGGGGTTGAGCCCCCTGTATTCTCCGTCCAATGGTGCCTTATTCATGATGATGCCGATGCGGGGATCCAACAAGGCCGCATTGGTGACCGGGGCGGTTTTGAGCAGGTCTACGAAAAATTGGGTATAGGAGAAATAGCGGGGGGCGGTAGCACTGGTGAAACCACCATATCCCCTATCGCTCCAGGGATTCGCATCCGTAGCCGTTGCATTATCCAGATAGGGGTACTCTGCGTCCATTCCATCGGCGTTGAACGCGTTATTGCAAGCTTCGAGGACAGCCTGCGGGTTGTAGCTTTTCTTTTTGGACAAGTGGTTGAGGTAACGTGCCTTTAACGAGTAAGCAAACCGCCTCCACTTATTGATATCACCCTTGTACATGATATCGCCGTTGTCGAGGTTCAGCCCCTTGGCGTTGTTGGGCTCGTTGAACAGGGCAATCGCTTCGTCCAGTTTTGCGATGACTTGTTTGTACACCTCTTCCTGGGTGTCAAAAGCCGGTGTAAGGCGCGCCGTGGTAACGCCGTCGTAGGCTTCCCGGACGGGAATGTTGCCGTACTGATCCGTCAACATACCAAAATTGAGGGCTTCCAGGGTTCGGCCAGCGCCTGCAAAATGAGGGGACCCTTCTGCTTTGCCTTTCACCACCATATCCACACAGTTGGGGATTGCCCAGGTATATGCGTTTTGCCAGAAGAAGTTACTTGCCGAAAATCGCCAGGTTTCAGCGGCATTGGTGGCAGTCGGGGCAGAAGCATACTGGCAGACCGCAGCGACTTCGCGTGCCGCACGCCACATGGATGCCCCGTTGGACATGGTGATGGCGCCAATAAGCCGACTCTCCAACGGAATATTCTGTGGGTTATTGGGATCTGCATTTACATCGAGAAAATCCTGGCAGGCACTGCCCAAAAGGGCAATGGCGACCAGAAAAAGAACAGATATACGTTTCATGATAAAAAAATTAGAATTGGTCAACAATTAAAAACTTAACCTCAGCCCAAAATCAACACCTCTGGTCGCAGGGGTACCAAGATTGTCCATACCCATGGAACCTGTACCAGCTACGCCGGCACCGCCTGAACTCACCTCAGGGTCTACACCCGAGTAATTGGTAATCAGGATGAGGTTACGACCCGTGGCATACAGCTCAAGCCCTTTTATTTTAGCCCTTTCGAGCAAGGGTTTTGGTACCCGGTAGGAAAGCGTCGCATAACGAAGACGGTACCAAGTGCCATCTTCCACAAATAATGGACCGTTGCCCCGGAGGATAAGCTGATAATAATTTTGATCCAGAACGACCTGCCGGGTATTCCGCTCGCCCGTAGATTCGATAATCCCTTCAAAAGTAGTGGTACTCCCCCTTTCAAGGGTTTTAGTGCTCAGGCCACTGCGCACCAGGGCATTCTCGGTAGCATTGTATATGTCCCCACCAATACGAAAATCCCAGAGGAAGGAAAAGTTGAAGTTTCTGACCTGGAACGAATTGGTCAAACCGACGATAAAATCCGGGTTCCGGTCGCCAATGATTTCTTTAATCGGGCTGATCTGGGGATAACCCTGGTTGTTCAACAGGAGAACGCCTGCAGCGTTGCGCTTCCAAACGTCTCCATTGATACCAAACAAGGACTTACCAAGAAAGCCGGCCCCTTGGGCGACGAACCCGTCGACAGACGCATCCGACTGCTCTACCCTGTCTAGGGTGCCCGGCAAATCCACCACTGTCGAAGTGTTTCTGGAAAAATTCAAATCCAGAGACCAGGTAAAGTTTTTGCCCTTTACCGGGGTGGCATTGATCATCAATTCTACCCCTTCGTTATCAATACGGCCACCATTCAGGTAGGAAATAAAGGAGCTGGCAGAAGGCGGTACCCGCGTGAACAGGATCTGATCATCCGTACTCATCGTGTAATAAGTGAAATCTACCCCGATTTTGCCCCTGAACAGCCGCATATCAATGCCTGTTTCAAAGGCATTGGTGAATTCAGGCCGAAGGGCCGGGGCGCCAAAAGCATAGACGTTCACGATAAAGCCCCGCGGAGCGGCCGTAAAGGAATTGGTCGTGTTGAAATAGGTGTTGCCAAGAACATGTGGCGGTGCGTCCTTACCTACCCGGGTCCAGGAGGCGCGCACTTTAGCGTACGGTAAAAACCCGCTCTCCCCTTTGGTGATTTTCATTTGGTTGAGCAGGTCGGTCAGCACCAAGCCACCACTGAAGGAAGGATAAAAGAAGGAGCGGTTGTCAACAGGAAGAGTCGAAGACCAATCGTTACGCGCCCGGATATTGAGGAAAAATATAGACTTCCAGTCGGCATTGAAATCGGCAAATGCCCCAACGATCCTTCTGCGGAAGCCGTTCAGCGAAACTACCCTTTCGTTTTGCAGCACATTGTTGATGCTCGCAAAAGTTGGGACGATAAAGTTCCGCCCATACCAGGACGCAGCCCTGTTGCGCGCTGATTCTACGTTGTGGCCCAATGCCAGACTGGTATTTATACTTCTGCCAAACGACTTGTTGCCCGTGACCACAAGCGTGGAAGTCGTAATTTGGTTGAAGCGGTCCACCTCGGTTATCGCACCTTTTTCCTCCCCACCGATTACTGTTCCCGCACTTCTCACAGAGGTAAATTCTTCATTGAAAAAATCAGTACCTGCCCGATACGTGATATTGAGGAAGGGATAAGGATCGTAGCTCAGGTTTACTGTAGAGATAATCCGGTTTACGTTACTGGTAGTAGGGTTGTTGTACACGCTCCAGTATGGGTTATCTATGAACGCGGCATCATTGGTAACCCCCAGCAGGGTGCGTTGCCTGCCATCTGCAGTCAGGTAATTGCGGGCATCGTCGTTGAGCGGCCAGTTGTACAAGCCCCTGATGGTACCACCACCGCCACCGCCCGTTGCACTGACTACGTTGGCATCCCCGATACCCGAACCGCCTAAAGTAGAAAGGTTGCGGGAGTTTATATAGTTGACCGAACCCCCGGCCCGGAGCCCTTTTGCCAACTGGCTTTCTGAAGATATCCGAAAGGAAGTCCTTTCAAAGCTGGTATTCGGGACAATACCGTTTTGGTCGAACCGGCTTGCCGACAGGTAAAAGGTACTTCTTTCGCCGCCGCCAGAGGCGGAGATATCGTGGCGTTGCGTGCTGGCAGGTACAAAGAAATTCCCCAGGTTGTCATAAATGGCCTCGTTTGCACCAAATGCAGGACCCCAGGAGCTGCGGGCATCCGGGTTAACTTTTCCATCTATCCCTTGTTTGAAGCGGGTCTGAAATTCCGGCAGCCTGTTTACTACATCCCGGGAAAAAGCATTGCTGTACGTAATCCGGAAAGAACCGGCCTGACCTTTTTTGGTCGTTACGATGATGGCCCCCTCTGATGCCCGCAAACCATAGAGCACGGCAGCGGCAGGCCCTTTCAGGACGGTTATGGATTCGATATCTTCCGGGTTCAGATCTATGCCCCTGTTGCTGTTATTGGTATTCTGGGCACCGAGGCCTACCCCTCCTCCCACTGGGGCACTGTTGTCAATCGGGATGCCGTCCACAACAAACAGCGGCTGGTTGTTGCCACTGAGCGAGGTGCCGCCCCGGATCATAATCACCGATGCCGCGCCAGGAGCGCCACTTGAGTTATTGATCATTACCCCTGCAATTTTGCCCTGCAGGCTGTTGACTATATTTGGCTGCTGCGACTCGATGATCGCTGCTGACTGGAGGGTTTGGACCGCATACGTCAGTGCCTTCTTGTCCTTTCGGATTCCGAGGGCGGTAACCACCACCTCGCCCAGGTCCTGCCCTTCGGCGGATAGCGCTACATCCAGTACAGCAGCGCTTCCCCGCGTCTGCTCTACCGTAGTATAACCTACATAGGAAAAGCGAATCCGCGCACCAGATGCCGCTTCAATTGAATACCGGCCGTCGAGATCGGTGACGGTTCCGATACCGGTACCAATATTTTCCACGGTTGCACCTATTAATGGTTCACCGTTGCTTGCATCCGTCACCTTGCCGGTGATCCGGTTCTGTCCAAAGGCAGTCGTGATGGCCAGCATCCATATTGCTGGAAGCATCCAATGCCTGAGTTTGAAAAAATCTTTCATGCGAACTAAAATTATGAGTTAAAAATATGGCCAGAATGCATCCTGGCCACTTAGCCTTTCGAATTCAATACAAAAAAGCGATTTTTTGCATAATTTTTTGCAAAAAACCGCTTTTAAATCAATTTTTTTTGTCTAAATTTTGCAAAAAACCGCAAGGAGTTTTTTTTCAAAATAAAGCCCATCAAACCTGTCAAAATTCCAGCTTTAATTTGGTAGTTTTTTTACTGCCCACCTTAAAGCAGAATTATTATTGTAGGCAGAAAGGAAACTAAACCAGAAATGTCATTTTGGCGCTTGAGACCAAATTATATTTTAATCCCAGGCAATGGCCGGAACCATATAGCCAACTACTGGTGCTGATTGTAGGATAAAAGACTGCCCATCGCAACAAGCCTATTCATTAAAAAACACTTCATCTACGAAAGCCCAGCCCGGGGTACCTTTACCGGGGTGAAATACGGGGAGCTTCGGCAGGTTTCGCACCACCATTTTATACACCGGGTAGCGTTGCGCCCCTTCAAAAGGCAGTAGCAGCCCCCTTGATTCCTGGTCGGCCAAATCGGCGATGGTGATCGCTGCCAGGTCTTTCTTTTCCAGTAAGGTCATGTTGTCCGGGTTCGTACCGCCCCACACTTCCACTTGCACGGGCGGGACGATATAGCTTCCCACATTGACCCCATAGCTCAGGGCCACGGAGCGGATGGCAGGTGGAGTCTTGGGATTGAAATAAAACAGGGCCTCCATGTGCCGATCTTTATAGCCCGCCCACTGCCCGCTCCGAAACTGAGTGATGTTCCCAAGCTCCGCATTGGCCAGTACATCCGGTTTAGGGGCATACTCTGGGTTAGGTTGGGTAAGCAGAACGACTTTGTCCGGTTTTTTCCCTTTTTTATAAATCGTCATTTCAGCCGTTTCACTGCCTATCCAGCCTGCCTTGAACGCACGGGCTTTAATAGTGGTAATTCCTTTTAAGACCAGGGGGCGGCGATACACGCTGCTAGTGGTAGAATCCGGTTCGGAACCGTCCAGGGTATAGCGGATTTCAACCCCTGGAATTGCCATTTTCAGCCGCAAGCTATCCCCCGCGGCCATGATGGGCTTGGCATCCTCAAAAACTGGCGGGCTGAGGGCCAGGATATCCTTCGGGGAAGGCGTGAACCCGTGGTTCCATCTGATTTTTGGGTATTTTTTCTGCAGCTGGGCTACCTGTTCCGGCGTCCACTGCGTATTCCAAAGAAATACCTCCCTAAGGGCCGGGAAAGTGGCCAGCACAGCTCCTGCCTTTGTACTTATTTTCGTCCCATTCAAGCTAAGGGATTCCAGTTTGGGAAGCTTTTTGAGTACTTCCAGGCCACCATCGCTGATATCTGTATGATTCAGGATGAGTTTTTCCAGGTTGGAAAATGACAGCAAGGCTTTCATATCGGCATCACCTACCGGCATATTGCCCAGGTTAAGGCGCACCAACTGCTCTTCTACGGCTTGCAGCGCGTTTAGCCTTGAAGCGTCAAACGCTTTTCGAATGAAAAAATCGGCTTGTAAGGCGGGGGATGCTGCTGCGATGGGACGCACCACACAGTAGGCATCGTTTAGTTTTTCCACCTCCCCGGCCGACGCCGGGGGGAAGGTATAGCGCTTTTCCGGTAGCTCGCTTCCTACCGAAGATACATAGCTCTGCAGGGGGTGGCCGTCGCCGATTTCCCCCAGGGCGAGTTTCGTGTCGGCCCCTGCGCGCACCCATGCTTCGAGCAGTGCCACTTCTTGTGGTTCCAATTGCGTTTTACCTCTGGGCGGCATGTGTTCCTTATCGGTCAGGGGCAGGTGGATACGTTGCAGGAACAAGCTCTTTTCTACATTTCCCGGAGTCCAGATCGGACCTGTTTCCCCACCTTTGAGCGCTGAGGCAACATCTTGTAGCACCAACTGCCCCTTGGCTTTTCCCGGGCGATGGCAGGAAACGCATTTTCCCTGCCACACCGGTTGGACGTATGCTTCGTAAAAAGAGGTAGACATAGACGCCTGAAGGGTAGTACCCACGACTTGGCTTTCTTCTTCGCTTTTTTCTCCCGGCCAGGCCAAGAATGTGGTTCCATGGGTCAACTGCCCGCCCCAGTGGCCAGTAGCCAGGAGCGCTAGAAAAGCAACGGCAAAAAGACCGTTCCACCAGTTGGTGCGCTGTGGGCGTGCTTTTATGCCCGTCCACAATGCCCAGGTCAACACACTTAGCACCACTCCCCCCCAGAGGTGGTTGCGCAGAAGTTCTTCCTCATACCCTCCTTCTCTCGACAAGAAGAAACCGGATATAGCCGTTAGGGGCACACTCAGCGCTGAAAAGGCCAACGCCCATTGGAAAATAGGGGACTTATCCGACTCCAGGTGCCCTCTTAGCCACCACAGCAAACAGGTGAATAGAAAGACCCCAATGGGCAAGTGCAAGAGCAGGGGGTGCAAGCGGCCACCCCACATCAAAAAAGACGGCAATACCACATAATCAGACGCGGCCACCAGGAACAGGAGAAAAACCTGAAGGGCTACCAGGACATTATCCGTCCATTTTTCCAAATACTTCATCCATGTATCGTTTATCGTCAGGCAATGATGCCCGGTACGATTTTTCCGGCAATATCGGTCAGGCGATAGCGCCTACCCAGGTGTTTATAGGTTAGTTTTTCGTGGTCCAGGCCCATGAGGTGCAGCACCGTAGCGTGAAAATCGTGTACGTGCACGGGGTTTTCGGTGATGTTATATCCAAACTCATCCGTTTCTCCGTAGGTGATGCCCGGTTTCACCCCACCGCCGGCCATCCAGATGGAGAAGCAGCGCGGATGGTGGTCCCGGCCATAGTTGTCGGCGGAGAACGTTCCCTGGCAATAGTTGGTACGACCAAATTCCCCGCCCCAAATCACCAGGGTCTCGTCGAGCAGGCCACGCTGCTTGAGGTCTTGTACCAATGCTGCCGAAGCGCGGTCTACATCCCGGGCCTGGCCCATGAACTCCCCGATCAGGTTGCCGTGGTGATCCCATCCCTGGTGGTACAGTTGCACAAAACGCACCCCTGATTCTGACAAGCGGCGGGCGAGCAGGCAGTTAGCGGCATAGGTGCCTGGAACCATACAATCCGGGCCGTACATATTTACGATATAATCGGGTTCTTTGCTCAGGTCCATCATTTCCGGTACGGCCGTCTGCATCCGGTAGGCCATTTCGTATTGCTGTACGCGCGACTGGATTTCCGGATCGCCGAATTCCCTGTAGTTGGACTCGTTGAGTTCGGCGAGGTGGTCGAGCATACTGCGGCGGGTTTTATCGTTGACGCCCTCTGGGTTTTCCAGGTAGAGGATGGGTTCATCGCTATTGCTGAACTGCACGCCTTGGTGTACGCTATCCAGGAAGCCGTTGGTCCAGAGTTTGGAATATACTCCTTGTCCGTTTCCTTTTCCGCGGGAGAGCAGCACGCAATATGCGGGCAGGTTTTGGTTTTCGCTACCCAGGCCATAGCTCGCCCAGGCCCCCATACTGGGGCGGTTGCCCTGCTGGGCACCCGTTTGGAAGAAGGTCAATGCCGGATCGTGGTTGATGGCTTCAGTATGCATGGACTTGACCACGCAGATATCATCGGCAATTTTGGCGATATTGGGAAAAAGCTCGCTGATCCAGGTGCCGTTTTTGCCATGCTGCTGAAAGCCGAAGCGGGAGCCCACCAGTGGGAAGCGCTCCTGGTTGGCGGTCATACCGGTAAGGCGTTGGCCGCCGCGAATGGACTCCGGCAGGTCTTCGCCGGCCATTTTATTCAGTAAAGGCTTGTAGTCGAAGCTCTCCAGTTGGGAGGGGGCACCATTTTGAAAGAGGTAGATGACCCGTTTGGCTTTAGGGGCGAAGTGCGGCAACTTGGCCATTATCGTCTGTTCCAGGCCTTCTTCGCCCGAGGAAAACAAGTCGCGTGTCAAAAGGGAGCCGAGGGCAGCGGCCCCAACACCAATGCTCAACTTTCCCAGGAAATGCCTCCGGGTCAGGTGAAACTGTTGCTCCATGAATGGATTAGCCATGGCAATTATGTTTTTGTAATGGATTCTTCCAGGTTGTAAATGGTCAGGATCGCCAGGGTCAGGGCGGCTGCTTTTGCGGGCTCTGCCCCTTTCACATGTGGGTATTCGCCCTGGTTGAGGATTTGCTTGGCCCGCGCTTGGTCTTGGGCAAAATCCCGTTCTTGTTCGCGGTACAAGTTCAACAAGCGGCTGAGTTCCTTTCGGCTGATTTCGCGGCATACGATGCTTCGGAAGGCATGGCGGATAGCCTTTTCGGGGTCGTATTTCTTAGACAGCAGGCGCTCTGAGAACACCCTGGCGGCTTCGTTGACCATGGGGTCGTTCAGCAGGATCAATGCCTGGAGGGGGGTATTGGTGCGCGGGCGTCCTATTTCGCACTGGTCGCGCGTGGAGGCATCGAACGTCAACATACCGGGCGGTGGGGCGGTGCGCTTGATGAAGTGGTACAACCCGCGGCGGTACAGCGCCTCGCCGTGGTCTTGCACGTAGGTTGCCAACTGTCCGCGTCCCGAAGTCGTTGCTTCCCAGATCCCTTCTGGTTGATAGGGCTTCACACTTGGGCCCCCTATCTCCGGCACCAGCAGCCCGGAGGAAGACAGCACCAGGTCTTTGACCAATTCAGCAGAAAGCCGCAGGCGGGGTGCACGGGACAAGTAGATGTTTTCCGGATCTTTTTTCAAGTGCTCTGAGGTCAGTTCTGCACTTTGTTGGTAGGTTGCCGAGCGGACGATTTGCCCTACCAGGCGCTTGATATCCCAACCGTGTTCCATGAAATCCACCGCCAGCCAGTCCAACAATTCGGGGTGGGAAGGCAAATCTCCCTGGAAACCAAAATCCCCAGACGTTTTGACCAGGCCCCGCCCGAAGAAGCTTTCCCAAACCCGGTTCACATACACGCGGGCGGTCAACGGGTTTTTGGGGTCAAACAACCACGCGGCCAAATCGGCGCGGTTGGCGGGTCTTTTTTGGGTATTTGCGGCGAAGATAACGGCAGGCATCCCCATGGCCACCTGGCGGTCGGGCTGGTCGTATGCTCCACGGCGCAGGATGTGCGTGGGCCGTGGTTGGGCTACATCTTTCATCACCATCACCTTGACGGGCGTCGTATCCTTTAGGTTGATGAAGCGCAGGTACTCTTTGACCTCTTCCGGTTTAATTTCGATCGCAGGGGGGTCGGCCAAAGAGGCCAGGGAAATATCGCCTTGGTAGCCTTTTTCGTCCACCTGATTGAAGAAGGCGTACGTTTGGTAGTAGGATTCCTGTGACAGGGGGTCGTATTTATGGTCGTGGCATTTGGCACATTCAAACGTCAGCCCCAGGAAAGCTTTTCCGAAGGTATTGGTGCGGTCGCTCACGTATTCCACGCGGTATTCTTCATCAATGACCCCGCCTTCCTGGGTGATTTTGTGGTTTCGGTTAAAACCGGTAGCCAGGATAGCTTCCTTATTTTCGGGGGCGAGCCAGTCGCCTGCGAGTTGCCAGGACACAAATTTTTTGTAGGAATAATTTTTATTGAACGCATGGATGACCCAGTCGCGCCAGGGCCACATAGTGCGCAGGCCATCGTCCTGGTATCCATGGCTGTCGGCATAGCGGGCGAGGTCCATCCAGGCGATAGCCATTTTTTCCCCGTAGTGGGGGGAAGCCAACAGCTCACGGACTATCCTCTGGTAGCTCCGGGGGCTGGGGTCTTTCAAAAAGCGCTCCTGAAGGGTTGGGGCTGGCGGAAGCCCTGTGATATCCAGGGCAACGCGTTTCAACAGCCGTTCAGGATCGGCGGGGCTGGAAGGTTTCAGGCCCTGGGCCTCCATTTTGGACAAAATGAAATAATCAATTTCGTTGAGGGGCCACTTTTTGTTTTCCACCTCAGGGATGGGCCGCTTGATAGGGGGTACGAACGCCCAGTGTGGTTTGTACACCGCCCCCTGGTCTATCCACTTGCCGATGCGCAGGACCTCATCGGGGGTCAGTTCCAGTTTGAACGAGGGAGGGGGCATGACCAAATCCGGGTCTTGGCTGGTGATGCGTTTCCATACCGCTGATTTCTCTTTGTCGCCCGGCGAGACAGCATGCCATTTCGGGTTGTCCTTCAGCGCTGCGTAGGCACTGTCGGCAATGTCCAGGCGAAGGCCTGCCTCCCGCGCTTTGGCATCCGGGCCATGACAAGCGAAGCATTTATCTGATAAAATGGGCCGGATATGGATATTGTAGTCCATTGCTTCATCCGGCAGGCCGGATTTCCCGGCAGGCCCTCTCCAAATCCAAGCACCGGCTAACGCCGCAAACACCAACAGGGAGATATAGGCAAAACGAGATTTGCGCATAGTCAAAATTTTCTTTTCTGCTTCTTTTGCCGATCAAAAGAAAAGCATGCGCAAATTCGTAAAATTTTATTTTATATTGAAAAAAAGTGCCAGGCATTTTACGTTACGCCGGACCCACCACGATGACGATTTCCCCGCGCACTTTATCGGGGTGGAGGGCGTAATACGCGGAAAGCTCTGTTACGCTGCCGCGCTGAACTTCCTCATGGCGCTTGCTCAGTTCCCGGCACACACAGGCAGGGCGCTCAGGCCCACAAAAAGTAGCCAGCTCTTCCAGGCATTTTGTCAACCGGTGAGGGGATTCGTACAGGACAAAGGTGTGCGGCAGTGCCGAAAGGTATTTTAAGCGGGTCTGCCGACCTTTCTTATGGGGGAGAAAGCCTTCAAAGTGAAAGCGGTCACAGGGCAAGCCTGACACGACGAGGGCCGGGATTAGGGCGCTGGGTCCGGGGAGGCATTCCACCGGAAGGTTTGCTTGTACACAAGCGCGCACCAGAAGAAAACCCGGGTCCGAGATGCCCGGTGTGCCCGCATCGCTCACTAATGCCATGCGCTGCCCGTTTTGCAAAGCCTGGACAAAATGAGCCGTCACCTGGTGTTCGTTATGGGCATGAAAAGCCTTCAGCGGGGTCTCGATCCCGTAATGGTCCAACAGTACCCGGGAAGTGCGCGTATCCTCGGCGAGGATGACATCTACTTCCTTTAGCACGCGGATAGCGCGCAACGTGATGTCCTCCAGGTTGCCAATAGGCGTGGGGATGAGATAGAGCATACGCCGTGGAATGGCGCCGGGCTAATCCAGCGCGGTCAAATGAAAGACATACCCCTCCATGATCGGGTTGGCCAGCAGCTTTTTGCAAGCGGTCTCTGTTTTTTCCCTCGCTTCCTCCTCGTTTTCCGCTTCCAGGGTCATTGCGATGTGCTTTCCGATGCGCACGTCCTCTATCCCCGAAACCTGGATGAAAGCCAGGTTATTAGCGACGGTTTTACCCTGAGGGTCCAGCAACTCCTTGTGCGGCATTATGTCAATGGCGGCTATGAATTTCATACAGACTATTTTCTTTTCCACAAATACAGCCCGACAGACAGGCATACATACATCAAGATAATCCCTGCGAACGCCACGCCTTGGAAAAGGAAAAGCAAGGCCAGCGATGCGCCCACAAAGATATACTTTATCTCGTTGCCTGCCCATCCGGCACTTTTGAATTTGAGGGGGAACATCGGTATAGGGGCGTGCATCAACCACGAAAGGAGGGCCACCAATGCGTACAACACCCAAGGGTTGAACCATATCCCCAGCATCCCTCTTTCATACGACAACAATAAGCCGACGGAAAACAGGGTAACAGAAGGGGTAGGCAAGCCGATAAACCCATGTTGCTGCCGCTCGTCCAGGTTGAACTTTCCCAGGCGCAAGGCGGCAAAAGCGCTGAGCACAAAAGCTGGTAATGCCTGGATTTGCAACCCTTGCGGCCATCCCCCCCCCGACAGCGACGCCGATATAAGCCCATAAAAAATCATCCCCGGTACGATTCCAAACGACACGACATCGGCTAATGAATCCAGTTCCTTCCCGAGCGGGGAACTCACGCCCAACCTGCGGGCCACGGCCCCGTCCAAAAAATCGGCCAAAAGGCTAATGCCTACCAACCATACCGCGAGCTTTGGTTGTCCATAGCTAAGACAAAGAAAAGCAATCGCCCCGGAGACCAGGTTGCCCAAAGTCAGGGCGTTGGGAAAAGCAGCTTTCATACTCTTGGTTCAAAAATCATCCAAACTCGACCGCGCACACAAAAATTGGCCTTTTACCTGCAAAACAACGTTATTTAAACATCATTTTTGACGTTTATTTGTAAAATAGTACGGACCCCGATTCCCAAGCACTGCTTTTTCTTCATTCTTTTATGCAAAGCGCACACGATGCAGAAAACTACTTATGGGATACCCGTCCAACCTGCCCGGCCCGGTAGCTGGTTGCTTACCCTGCTCTGTGGGGTGATCTTGGGTTGGTCTACACCGGCCGCCGCTCAAGTGGTACAAAATGATGAATGCAGCAGGGCCATCGCCTTGACCCAAGTCGTCAATTTTTGCTCGGCACCGGGAGCATACAGCAACCAAAGCGCGACCTTCTCGGCGGTTACCCGCCCGTCCTGCTTCCCGGACGAGACCAATATTCGCGATGTATGGTTCTCCTTCGTCGCCCGCGCCTCCGATGTCAACGTATCCGTGGTAGGGAATACGGCGCTTTCCCCGGGTGGTACCCTTACGCGACCCCAGCTTGCCATCTACTCCGGTAGTTGTAACGCCCTGACACAGGTAGCCTGTATCTCCGATGGGTTCAGCACCAATATTGTCCAGACCTTCGTCAGCCAGTTGCGCATTGGGGCAACCTACTACATCCGGGTGGCAGCCCGGGGCGGGGCCGCAGGTACTTTTCAACTCTGTATCAACAACTTTAACCAATCGCCCACGGCGTCCAGCGATTGTCCGACGGCTAATATTCTGTGTACCAAGGCTCCTTTCACCGTAGCCTCCGTAAAAGGCGAAGGCAAAGATGCCAACGAGATCGCCGGGGTCTGCGGACGTATCGGCTGCCAACCTGAAGAAAGCCAATCCACCTGGTTCCGATGGACCTGCCAGCAGGCCGGTACGCTCACGTTCAAGATTACCCCTCTAAACCCCGTGGACGACATTGACTTTGTCTTGTATGAACTGCCGAGGAACATCAACGATTGTGCCGGCAAACAGGCCGTGCGCTGTATGTCGGCCGGCGAAAACGTAGGGCAGCCCCTCAGCCAGTGGCGCTCCTGTACGGGCGCTACCGGCCTCCGCGACGGGGAACGCGACCAGACAGAATTCTGCGGTTGCGAAGCGGGCTATAATAACTTTGTCGCCCCATTGGACATGGTCGCAGGGAGGAGCTATGCATTGGTCATCAACAACTACACGGCCTCCGGAAGCGGTTTTACCCTTGAGTTCGGCGGTACCGGCACTTTCCTCGGCCCTCAGGCCAACTTTACCATAGACCAGCCCAGCGCCTGCGTCGGCAAAGCCGTCACCCTCACCGATTCTTCTTTCTTTTCGGGTGGGATTGCCCAGTGGGATTGGTTTTTCGGGTCCAACGCCACGCCTAACAGCACGTCGGGCAAAGGACCTCATCAGATCCGATTTGACCGCCCCGGCGATCAGACCGTCGTGCTGAACGTGCGTACTTCCGACGGCTGCATAGTAAGCAATGTCAAAACCCTGAACGCTTCCTGTTGTGGAGGCCATTTCAGCGCAAATGCCCGCCTGTCAAACCCTCTTTGCCCCGATTCTGCCAGCGGGGCTATTGACCTTCAGGTGTCCAGTCTCTATGCGCCGTATCGCTTCAACTGGGCCAGTGGCCAACAAAGCGAAGACCTCAGCAAGTTGGCAGCAGGTAGCTTCCGGGTCACCGTGAGCGACCAGGCAACCTGCGATACCGTGCTCAATTTTTCCTTGAAATCCCCACCACCCGTTCAGATCGCTGCTCAGGTCAAAATGCCCACCTGCGCCGGTGGCCAGGATGGTGAGTTGACGGTTCAGGCAACGGGCGCTACCCCACCGTTCCAATATCAGTTTCCGGGCCAGTCTTTTGGGCCGGGGAACAAAGCTACCCGCTTGCCGATAGGCAACTACCTGGTCAGTATCCGCGACAGCAACAACTGCCGCTTCGATACGCTGGTGCCGGTGCGGGAGCTGGAATTGGTGCTCGACCCCAATGTCGTTTCGGTTCAAATGCCTTCCTGTATTGGCTTTTCCGATGGACGGATTGCCGTCAACATCTCGAATGGGTTGCCCCCTTTTCGATATGACTGGAAAGATGGCAAAGGTTTTCGAAACGAAAATTCCCTACGCGAAGTCAAAGCCGGAGCCTACTCGGTAGAAGTGCTGGATTCCAACCGCTGTCGGGGGAACTTCGTCTTCGATGTAAAAGATTTTCCCAAAATAGGCCTTCAAATCAACGCCCGGAACCCTCTCTGCTACGGGGGCCTGGACGGCCAAATAGAAGTGCTCGGCACCGGAGGGGCAGGTGGATACCGCTTTGTATGGCAAAACGGCCAGACCCAGCCCAACCGGGATAACTTGGTATCCGGAGCCTACCCCGTCCGGGTAAGCGATAAAAACAACTGTTTCCTGGACACCTTCGCCCTGCTCTCCGACCCGCCGGAACTGGCTATCCTCGACATAGATGCCACCAACGTCCTTTGTTTTGGGGAAAAGACCGGCGTGGTCAGTCTGCTGGGTACGGGCGGCACCGCCCCGTACGCATATAGCGTTGCCGGCTTGGCTTTCCGGGCCGATAATACTTTCCGAAACCTGGGGGCCGGCACCTATGTGGCCAGTGTGCGGGATGCCAACGGCTGCACCTCTTCACAGGAAATCCGTATCTCCCAACCGGACTTGCTCTGGGTGGCTGCCGGAGCCGATCAGGTGGTGAACCTCGGCGAACAGGTGAAGTTACAGGCTAACCCCAGTCGCTTGCCGGTGGTGTTCCAATGGTCGCCTGCAGCACAGGTCAACTGCGCTACCTGCGCCGCCCCCACGGCACAGCCGCTCGAAACCGCCTATTTCACCGTGACCGTCACCGACCCCAATGGGTGCATAGCTGCGGATTCCCTGAAAATATTAGTCCAGAAAAACCGCCCGCTCTTTATCCCCAACACCTTCTCCCCCAATGCCGATGGCTCGAACGATTACTTTACGATCTTTGGCGGGCCCAGTGCCCGAAGTATCCGTTTGCTGCGCGTCTTCGACCGCTGGGGTGAACTCTTATTCGAAGGGAAAGACCTACCTATCGGCTCGGAACCGCTAGGCTGGGACGGCAGCTACAAGGGACAAGCCCTCCCTTCTGCAACGTATATCTATTATGCCGAAGTGGAATTTATTGACGGTGCTATCATCCCGGTGAAAGGAGATGTCAATTTATTGCGCTAATCCCAAACCAGCGAACCATCATGCGCTACCTATCTGCTGTACGCCACGGCCTATCTCTCAACCTGCTCATCCTGCTTTTTTCAAGTTGCCAACAGGACGCCCCGGATAAAAACCCCGGCTTGGACACCAGCCAACTCGGCGTCGAGCGAATTGAGCAAGTGGAAATCATCTATAGCGACTCCGCGGTCGTACGGGTGCGCATCAGTGGGCCGCTCATGCTGAACCATCTCCAGGCCAGCAACCCCTTTCAGGAATTCCCCCGTGGACTGAAGGTAGAATTTTTCAACCCCTTTGGATTGGTCTCCAGCGTAATGACCGCAAAGTATGCCGTACGGTATCCCAGTACAGGCCTCACCTATATCCGCGACGAGGTCGTTTGGCGCAGTACCGAACAGAAAACCCTGGAAACCCCTGAACTCACCTGGGATGAACGGGAAAAAAAGGTTTTTACCCAAAAATTTGCCGTCGTCACCACCCTCGTAGATACCGTTTACAGCCATGGCTTTCAAGCCGGGCAGGACTTCCGGGATATCAAACTCAATGCGATTGATGGGAGCATGAACGTACAGGAAGGGCAACAGCCCGGTACGGCCAACTGAGAAGCGCCCCTGTTCTTCCTCTTATCTCCCCAGTACTGGGTCTGGTATCCCGTCGGGATCCCCGATTGCAGTACCGATTATCCTCAGGTTCTGAGGGGCACCCTTCAAGAGCAGCAGGCCGGTTAAGTGGGGAGCGGCCGCAGAAGTTCCGCTCAGCGCGGCATAGTGGCCACCTCTGTAGGTGGATAAAACCTCTACCCCAGGTTCTGCAAAGTCTACATCGGCACCGTAATTGCTAAAATCGGCCATGCGCAGCATAGCATCCAATGCCGAAACGGTGTAGATGCCGTCTCCGTTGGTCCTGGAAGGAGAAAAATCCGCTGCTTCGGCGGTATGATTGCCTGCTGCAAGAACGACCTGTACCCCGTTTTGAGCCAGCACTCCTACGGCAGCATCAAAAATATCCGACGCTTTTCCCGAAAAGCTTAGGTTGGCGACATCTCCCGGTTGGGCGTTGGCAAATACATATTCAAGACCCAAAAGGATACCGGATAATACCCCTACCCCACGCCTGCTCAATACTTTTACCGCCACAAGGGACGTACCGGGCGCTATGCCCACCACGCCTTGCGCATTATCCAGGGCACCGATGATGCCCGCAACGTGCGTACCGTGCCCCCCCAGGTCATCTGCATCGGGTTCAAAGTACTGCCAAGGCAAAAAGCTGCGGCTTTGGGCTTTATCCACCCGCAAATCGGGGTGATCTAGATCAATGCCGGTATCGAGCACCCAGGCCTGTTTACCGGAGGGGGTTCCGGGAGCGCGCAGCAATGTTATACCCCAGGGTACTTCCTGAATACCCGAATCGGGTAAGATACTGTCGCGGTTTACGGTACTGGTTTGGTTTATGGAGTATTCCTCATTGGGTTCTACCCGCAGCACTTCTCTTTGACGTCGCAATACCTCGGCATCGGCATCGGTCAAATACGCAGAAAACCCCAGGCACACCTTGGAGTAGACATGCACCACGCTGCTTTCCGGACCGAGTAATGAAAGAAGGGCTTTCGCTTGGGCCCGCACCTCGGTGGCGGAAATTCTTTGCCCCCGCAGGGTCACCTCATCCGGTTTTAGTTGTACGATGTAGTTGGGAACGACCGGTGGGGGGTTGAACGGCGCCACATTGCCCACTGGCACAACCTCTTCCCACCCACAGCCCAACACCGGCAGGAGGGCAAATAGTACGCATAGCCTCTTTATCATGATAAAGTTGGAGTTTAACACACTACCCTGCAAAAACAGTGCCGTTAATGTGCTTCCAACCAATTTTTTCCGATACCGGTCTCTACCAGGATGGGCACTTTCAGGTTGGGCAGGGCTTGTTGCATGTGCATTACCACAACTGGTTTCAAGTGTTCTGCTTCTTCCACAGGCACATCGAACACCAATTCGTCGTGTACCTGCAAGATGAGGCGGCTATTCCAACCTCGCGAAAGAATTTCTTCGTGGATACGCACCATAGCTGCCTTGACCATATCGGCAGCCGAGCCTTGAATCGGTGTATTGACCGCCATGCGCTCCGCATTGCTGCGCTCTAAGGAACTCTTGGAATGGATATCCCGCAGGTAGCGCCGGCGCCCCATCAGGGTCGTGACGTAGCCTTTGCTGCGGGCCTCTTCCACAATGCGTTCCATATACCCTTTCAGCCCTTGGTATTCCCGGAAATACGCCTCGATCAACTCTTTGGCTTCCTGGCGTTTAATGCCGAGTTGACGCGAGAGGTTCGTAGCGCCGGCACCGTATATAATGCTGAAATTGACCGTTTTGGCGCGATAGCGCTGCTCTTTGCTCACCTCGTCGAATGGAACGCCAAATACGCGGGCTGCCGTGGCCCGATGGATATCCTGCTCCAGGCGAAATGCCTCTAACATAGCTTCGTCACCGCTGATTTCCGCAATGAGGCGCAGCTCAATCTGGGAGTAATCTGCCGACAGCAACACGTGGTGTTCATCCCTTGGGACGAAGGCTTTGCGCACTTTAGCCCCATCTTCCGTACGGATAGGGATATTCTGTAAGTTGGGGTTATTGGAGCTCAAGCGGCCGGTAGCGGCCAGGGCTTGATTAAACGAAGAGTGGACGCGGCCAGTGCGGGGGTTCACCATGCGGGGTAACGCGTCCACGTAGGTGGACTTGAGCTTTGTCAGTGCCCGGTGCCGCAGGATATCGGCAGCCAGCGGTACTTCGGAGGCCAGCTCCGCCAATTTTTCTTCATTGGTCACGTATTGCCCGGTTTTTGTTTTTGCCCCGCTGTAGGGGATTTTCATTCGCTCGAACAATACCTCGCCCACTTGCTTTGGCGAAGCGATGTTGAACCGTACCCCCGCTTTGGCGTACACCTCCTGTTCGACCGCCTGGATATCTTTGTCCAGTTCTTTGGAGTACTCTTGGAGGTATGCGCTGTCTATGCGGATTCCTTCGTATTCCATATCTGCCAGCACTTTGATGAGCGGTGCTTCCAGGTCATGGTAAAGGAGGTTTAGGCCTTCTTTTTCCAATTTCGGTGCCAGTACGTGCTTGAGTTGCCAGGTAATATCCGCATCTTCGGCAGCATACTCTTTTACCTCTTCAAGAGGTGCATCGCGCATAGTGCGCTGCCCGGGTCCTTTTTTGCCAATCAGCGTTTCAATGGATACAGGAGCATATTTAAGGTAGGTTTCGGCCAGGTAATCCATGTTGTGCCGGAGTTCGGGCTCTATCAGATAGTGCGCTACCATCGTATCGAAGTAGGCACCCTCGAGCGGTATGCCATACCATTTGAGCACGATGGCGTCGTATTTGATATTTTGCCCGATTTTCAAGATGCCCGGATGTACAAACAGGGGGCGAAACACGTCCACTATGGCCTGGGCTTGTGCCCGGTCATCGGGGACGGGCACGTACCAGGCTTCATTAGCCTGCACGGCAAAAGAGAACCCGACCAAATCAGCCCGGTTAGGGTCTATATCGGTTGTTTCCGTATCAAAGCAGACCTCTTTTTCTACCAACAGCCGTTTTAAAAGGGACTGCATGGCAGGTATATCCTCCACCAAATGATAGTGATGGGGCGTATTCCCGATGTGGCGGTCGGCAATGGAGTGCGGTATAGGAGGTGCTTGTGTTTTGGCTGTGACAGGATGCGGGGGGTCAAATAAATTTCCCTGCTGGCCCGGCTGGGGCGGGGACGCAGTGGCAGCCTCGGCCTCTTCGCCTAATATCTGCCGGGCCAGGGAGCGGAACTCCAATTCCCGGAATATTTCCGAGAGCGCTTCGGAATCAATGGGGTCCAATTGTAAGGCCCGTTCGTCAAACTCGATGGGCAGATCCACATGGATAGTAGCCAGATGTTTGGAAAGCAATGCCTGCTCCGCATATTGCTCGATGCGTTCCCGGTTTTTTCCTTTGATTGAGGCCACGTTTGCGATAATTCCCTCTACCGTATCAAATTCCTGGAGCAGCTGGGCAGCCGTTTTAGGGCCGATACCGGGCACGCCGGGGATATTGTCCACGCTGTCGCCCTGCAATCCCAGCAGGTCTCTGACCTGGTCCACCTGTTTGATTTGCCAGGTATCGAGGATCTCCTTTTCGCCTAATATTTCGACGCCGTTGCCCTGGCGGGAGGGTTTATAAATATAGACATTAGGGGAAACCAGTTGCCCGTAGTCTTTGTCCGGCGTGACCATATAGACCGTGTAGCCTTCGCGCTCTGCCTTTTTGGCCAGGGTGCCGATTACGTCATCCGCTTCATATCCGTTCAGCATGACGACGGGGATGCGGAAGGCTTTGACGATTTTTTCAATCCAGGGCAGCGCAATGGCAATGTCTTCAGGTTGTTCTTCGCGATTGGCTTTATAGGCTTCATATATCTCGTGCCGGAAAGTCGGCGTGGGTGGGTCAAAAGCCACCGCGATATGCGTAGGCTGCTCCGTGCGGAGCAAATCCCACAAGGTGCGGGTGAACCCCGTAATCGCGGAAGTGTTCACCCCCTTTGAATTGATCAGCGGACGGGCGATGAAGGCGAAGTGCGCCCGGTAAACCAGCGCATGGCCATCCAACAGGAAAAGTTTTTTCTGGGCCATAATCTTTCTTATATGATTTCAGGCACAAGGTAGCGAAAAGCACCGCAGGATGTATGGGATTTGGAGCGGGTATCCGGAAGGGCTAAAAATTGATAGCGTATTTCATCGGGAACTGTTGGGTGATGCTCACCCGTTTGCCGACCCCCTGCACCCCACCCTGCGCGTCGAAGTCCGTTATTTGGACGAGGACATCATCGTCGTAAAAAACGTTCATGTTCAGCGATAAGCGCAAGGGCTTGGAAACGGTGTACACCAGTTCGTTGGTTCAGTCTATGTCAACGTTTTGCGGGTTGCGCAAATAATTGGAATACAGGATCATTTGGGAGACGAGGCGCAGCTTGCCCTCTACAAATTTACAGGAAATTTCCCGGATACTGTTTTGTGCCGCGGTCCGTAGGCGTAACCTAGCTGCGCAGGTAAAGTCTGCGGCATAGAAAAAGGAGGACGTGTCCGAAGCCCGATAGCCTGTTTTAGAGCTGATGCGGAACTCGTCAATTACTTTTTGGAAAGGCAGTTTCCCTCCGTTAGCCAGAGGCCCCGACCCCAGGCGCTGCACCCCGAACTGCCAGGAAGCAGTATTGTCGAGGGCGGTCCGTCCTTTTTTGCGTTTGGCAAACACCGTCAGGGCGGTGCCCGCGCCAATCCGGTTCTGCCCTGCTCCCTGTCGGGGGTTGATTTGGAGAAGTTGGGAAAAATCCAAGCCGATGCCCGCACCCGTCTGCCAATCTGTGGGTGCTTTTTTCTGCTTTGCAGTATCCCGGGGCTGGGTATGTACCGGACAGACAAAAAACGAGCTGATCCCGAGGAACAAGGCGATGAAGCGAAACATGGGTTTTCTTTTTTACCCAGAATTAGCGGAGAGGGGTGTCTTCTACACCTGGTATTCCAGGCCGGGGCAGGGATGGACGCCCCACCGTGGGGTACTGGTCCGGAGGGCCTTGTTCGGTAGTTCCTCCTTCCGGATCGGAAGAGCGGCCGAAAACTACATCGGCAATACGGGTGAAGTAGCGGTCTGCCGCATCTTCGACCGTATCTAGGAAGCCTTCGGATCCCCATACATTATGGAGTATCCGCTCCAGGGCTGATTCCGGTATTTGTTTTTCGTTTTCCTCCAGGAGTTGTTTAAAATTGTTCATACGCCCGTCTTATAGTTTTGGCACTTCTACCCTTGGGTGGAGTACACCTTTTTATTCACTTTCTATTCCCTGCTCCTCCCGCAGTTTTTTGGCCTTTTCTTTAGCCCGCAGGATTTGCATCTTCACCGCGCTTTCGCTCTTCGAAGTCAGGGCTGCTATTTCTTTGATTTGCATATCGTCCTGGTACTTCATCAGCAGTATGATGCGATCGCCAACCGGAAGGGCTTCCAACACTTTGCGGAGTGCGCGCACTTCCATCTGGAGGAGTTCCTCATCTGGCACATCGTCCGGCACGTCTGGGGCCTGTTCGAGGTCATCGCTGAACAGCTCCCCGTGCTTTTTATTGCGCCGGATAAAGTCAATACAGTAGTTGTAGGTGATGGAATAGACCCAGGTTGAAAATTGGGCCTTTTCCCCAAACCGGGGCAGGTTCAGGAATATTTTGGTAAAAATCTCTTGTGTCGCATCTTGTGCCAGCGCGTCTTCCCGCAAAATAGCCAAGCACTTGCCATATACCTTGGCCACATAGCGGTTGTACAGCAAGGTGAAACACGGGTTTGACCGGGTTTCCAGATAGACCCGGACAATTTCCAGGTCGGGCATTGATTGATCGCAGATGACGTCCAAGAAAACAGGCGGTTGGTACCCTGCGAAGATATACCAGAATTTAGTGATTTTGATACCCTGAACCCACAAACGTCGGGTTTTTTTAACTGCGGCGTTTGCTCTGTTTGCTCCTTTGACGCAGGAAGGGTCTAAAAGTTACATGAGTTTGTTACAGCGAGAAGCACAGCAGGTCAGAAAAGCCCTTTCTTTTGTATTTTCCTCCTGCTATTTAAGAAGTTTGTCGAGTATTTCCTGGATCAAAGCGCTCTCATAGCCTTTGCGAAGGGCCCACTGAAACAGGGTCTGCTTTTGCTGATACCCCTCTTCCGAGCCGCTACCTGCCTCTATTTTTACCTCCAACCACTGCTCCAGGCGGGCAGCATAGCGGTCTTCATCGATTTCCTCCATCGCTTTTCGCCGGCAGTAGTCGGAGATTTGCCGGGCTTTCAGTTCCTGGGCAATCCGGATGCGCCCCCAGCCTTTGATCTCGAATTTACCGCGGGCGAAGGAGCGGGCGAAACGCTCTTCGTTCAAAAAATTTTCTTCGACCAGCTCCGCTAATATCTCCTCCAGGGTATCTCCGTACACCCCCAAATCGAGCAGCTTGCGCCGGGCCTCAAAGTGGCAGCGATCCTGGTAAGTGCAGTAGCGCTGCATGCGCTGCAACGCCGCATCCCGGCTGATGTATTTTTTTTCCATGCGTCGCCTTCGCCTTTCCTGCAAAGATACGCCCCTACCTCCGTACCGAATCCGATTTTTTTTGCCTACCCCTTTCCCCTGGCACAAAAAAACCGTATATTTGCGGAAATTTTTTTGGGCCTTTAACTCAGACGGTTAGAGTGCCGCACTCATAATGCGAGAGTCGGGGGTTCAAGTCCCTCAAGGCCCACCTTCTATAGCCCGCTGCGAATCACTGGATTGCAGCGGGTTTTTTATTAGACTTGTTGCGAGGGGATCATCAAGGGGTCAAAAGGCCCTTTCTTTTCCACCTCGCTGACCTCTCGCAACAAGTCTATTTTATTATATTTCCGGGGAATTTCATGTCCCGCAGATGGAAAAGATATTAGACTTGTTGCGAGGGGAATCATCGAGGGGTCAAAAAGGCCCTTTTTTCCCACCTCGCTGATTCCCCTCGCAACAAGTCTATTTTTGCTTTTTGCACCTGCACAAACACCACCCTTTTTATGAACCGAAGAATTTTTCTTATGCAATCGCTCATCGGAGCCGGCGCATTCGCGCTGGAATCATCGGCCCCGGGTCTCGATCCCAAGCCTGCACTACAGCTCTCATTAGCCCAGTGGTCGCTGCACAAAGCGCTGCAAGGCGGGCAACTGAACCACCTCGATTTTCCGCTCAAAGCAGCCAAAGATTTCGGGTTCAACGCCGTCGAATACGTCAGTAGTTTCTTTGGGATGGGCCGTATGAATCCTAAAGAGGCCGCAAAGAACACGGCCTATCTCGGTGAGCTCCTCCAACGCAGCCGCGACGCAGGTGTCGTCAACCATCTGATTATGGTAGATGAGGAGGGCTCCCTAGCCCTGCCCGACGATAACGAACGACTCCAGGCTGTGGACAACCACAAAAAATGGATCGAAGCCGCTAAATTCCTGGGCTGCCGCACCGTGCGCGTCAACTTGCACGGCACAGGCGAGACGGGCGCAAAAAAAACAGCCTCTATTGATTCCCTGTCGCGGCTCGGCGAGTTTGCCGCGCCCCTGGGCATCCACGTAGTGGTGGAAAACCATGGCAGCGACTCTTCCAAAGGCGACTGGCTGGCATCCATCATGCAGCAGGTAAGCCGGGAAAATGTCGGCACCCTACCCGATTTCGGAAACTTCTGTATTACGCATCCCTGGGGTACCACCCACGAGCCCTGCGCCGACGAGTACGACCGCTACAAAGGGGTAAAAGAAATGTTGCCTTTTGCCAAAGCCGTCAGCGCTAAGGCCTACGATTTCGACAACAAAGGGGAACAACCTCTTATTGACTACAAAAAAATGTTGGGCATCGTGAAAAAATCTGGTTTTACAGGGTACATCGGCGTGGAATACGAGGGAAACCTGCAATCAGAAGAGGAGGGCATCCGGCTGACGAAAGCGCTTATTGAGCGATACTGGTAAAGACCGCTTACTCCTTTTTTTCATATACTTCTACATCGCACGACAATGCATTGCGCTCGTCGGCGGGGAAGTGTGTGTGGGACACCAGCGTCCATTCCCCCCATTCAGGCTGTGGGAAGAACACATCCCCTTCGAGTTCGGTATGTACGCGGGTCAGATAAAGCCTGTCCCAGTAAGGCATGCTGTGGGCATATACCTGGGCTCCTCCTATCACGAACGCCTCCGTCTCGCCATTTTCAAGTGCCATTTCAAGCGCTTCTCCAATGGAATGGGCCACCAGGATACCTTCTGCCAGGAAAAAAGGGTTGCGCGTCACAACGATATTCGTACGGCCCGGCAGAGGGCGGCCAATAGAGAAGAACGTATTCCTCCCCATGATCACGTGATGGCCGTTCGTCGTTTTCTTAAAAAATTTGAGGTCGGCAGGTAGGTACCAGGGGATTTGGTTATCCTGCCCAATCACCCAATTATCGGAAACGGCCGCGATGGCAGAAACGGTCATAGTCACTTTTTTTGAAGAATCTGGCTTTCGGTGGAACCCGCGTTGGAAGGCAGCTCAGCCCTTTCTTTTCCCGCATAACGCCCGAGGCGCTTGCGCAATGCCGCCACGGATTGCCGAACGTGCCACTTCGTCGCTTCGGGTACGGGGAGCGGGAAGGGAGGGGCCCCTTCTTCCAGTGCGCGGGCTGGGATGACGTAGTACTGGCTCTTACCCGTCGAATCCCGGTGGATGTATCGGAATACCGGGGTATATGCGTGGTCAGCGATATACGTCGTTTGATCCGCCATGCGCTTTTCAAGGGTGGCCTCAAAAACCAGTCCCATATCGGTATGCGCTTGCTTTTGGGCAGAGATGAAATTTCCAAGGGAAAACGCGACCAAACCCGAGGTAGAATCCTGCCCGGGGCGCTTGTACGCTACTTCTTTGACAGGCTGAATAACATGCGGATGCGCCCCTACTACCAAATCGGCACCCCACTCGAAGAGTTTTTTAGCCAGGTCCATTTGTTGCGGGCTTTCGGCCAACTGGTATTCGTTGCCCCAATGCACGACGACGATGACAAAGTCCGCCTGCATTTTTCGGGCTACCCGCAGGTCTTCCTGCATGGTTTTCTCATCTATTAAGTTGACTATGGCAGGTTTGGGCGTCGGGATACCGTTTGTTCCATACGTGTAGTTGAGAAAGGCGAGCTTAAATGGGTCTTTATACACGATAAGCGGGTATAGGGCTTGCCGGTTCAGGGTATCCGCAAACGTACCCGTTTGGTAAAAGCCATAGCCTTGTACGGTTTGAATGGTTTTGAGCAGGCCGTTCAGTCCGGAGTCGTTGGAATGGTTGTTGGCTGTTACCAACAGGTCGAAGCCTGCGCGGCGCAGGGCCAACGCCAACTCGTCGGGGCTCCGAAACGTGGGGTAGCCGGTGTAGGGAGGCTTGCCGGGCAGGGTCAGTTCCAGGTTTCCAACGGCCAGGTCGGCCTCTTGCAGGAGCGGGGCGATGTGTTGGAAACAAGGGGTATAGTCGAAGAGCTTGTCTTTTTCAAGGGTGGCGGCGGTAATCTGGGGGCCATGCCCCATGATGTCCCCGGCAAAGAGGAGCTTGAGCCGTACGGTGCTGTCGGTACGCTGCGCACAGAGCGCAAAAACGCCCGAAAAAAAGGCAAAATGCAGCCCAAGGAGTAGTTTTGGCAGGCGCATACATCACGGTTTTTGCCCGATGAGGTCTGCCTCGAGCATGCGTTTTTCCAATAGCTTTCTGGGTTCGGTACAGATTTCGCCATTGAGGTACTTTTCGATCATCAACCCGGCGATAGGGGTGGCGTAGGTACCGCCAAAACCTGCGTTTTCGATGTAGACGGCCATGGCGATTTTGGGGTTCTCCATAGGTGCGAAGCAGAAAAAGATGGAGTGGTCTTCGCCTTGCGGGTTTTCCGCCGTACCCGTTTTTCCGCATACCTGGATGCCGGGGATGGAGGCATTGCGGGCCGTACCCCCGATTACCGCGCCTGCCATCCCCTTGATGACCGGATCAAAGTGAACGGGGTCAATACCCGAATATTTTTTTTCGCGGTACCTTCCCTCTACCGGTTTGCTTTTGTTTTTATATCCCTGTACAAAGTGGGGGGTGATGTACCAGCCCTTGTTGGCAATGATAGCCGCTGCATTGGCCAACTGGATATTCGTGGCCAGTGCTTCCCCCTGCCCGATGCCCAGGGAACGTATCCAGACCGAATTCCAACGGTCTTCTTTGTACCAATTATTGAAAAAGGCAGAAGCAGGAAAATTCCCTGCCTTTTCACCCGGAAAATCAACCCCCAGTTTTTGGCCCAACCCGAAACGCTGGAGATAGCCCCGCAGCGTATCCAGGCCCCGTTGAGGCTGATAAAACCCATATTTATCCACGACATCCCTGAAAACAGTTACGAAATATGCATTGCAGGAATATTGGATCGCTGCCGCCACATTGGTGCAGGTGGGATGGCCGTGGCACCCCGTAAGGCGTTGGCCGCCGGAAAAATACGCCCCGTTGCAGGAAATAGTGCGCTCCGGGTTCAGAACGCCCATCTGCATGGCAATCAGCGACAAGATGGGCTTGAAGAGCGAACCCGGAGGATACTGCGCCATGATAGCGCGATTGAACAACGGTTTATTTTTGTCCGTTTGAAGCAATTGATACGATTTCCCCCGGTTGTTGTTCGTAATGGTCAACTCGTTTGGATCGTATGTAGGAGTGCTGATCATGGCCAGGATACCTCCCGTGGCCGGGTCAATCGCTACGATGGCCCCTCGTTTGTTTTGCATCAACTGCTCCCCATATTCCTGCAAGCCGAGGTCAATAGAGGTGGCCAGGTCGGCACCCGAGACCGAAGAAGAATCCTTTTTTCCTCCCATGTAGGAGCCTACTACCCGTCCCAAGTTGTCTTTCAGGATAAATTGGCGGCCTTTTTCGCCCCGTAAGTCTGTTTCGTACGCATATTCCAAGCCACTGGCTCCAATGTAATCGCCGGGGGTGTACAAATCAGGGTGGGCATCTACCTCCTTCTGGTTCACCTCTCGGATATACCCTAACAGGTGTGCGGCCACAGGTCGTGGATACTCCCTCACATTGCGGAGTTGTACTTCGAAACCCGGAAACCGATGAAGGTGTTCCTGAAAAACGCCGAAGGTTTTTACTGGAATCTTACTTAAAAAGACGAAGGGCACCGATTTAGAAAAACGCCTGCTCGCCCAATCTTTATCCAGCGTTTCCTCAAAGTACGTTCTCTCTATGCCCAAAAGCCGGCAGAACAGCACCGTGTCCATGTCGGGAGATACCTGGTTATAGGTGACTAACAAGTCGTACATGGGGTTGTTGTGTACCAAAAGCTCCCCTTTGCGGTCGTAGATCATCCCCCGCGAGGGGTACTTTACATATTTTTCTATGGCCACCGCTTCCGCCGCCCGCCGAAAAGACTGGTTCAGCACCTGTAAGTCCATGGCTTTGAGCGTCAAAACTACTGCTGCCAGGACAAACAGCGCGCGGATATAGAGTAAGCGGGCGCCCTTTTTTTCCATATTTTAGTCTAATGGATTGAAAATCAAAGTTACTAAAAAAACAAAAAACAAAGAAGCTATAAAGCCCAGGACGGTTTTTACCAATATCTGCAAGAGGTAAACCGGGGTAAAAACCTGCATGGAAAAATAAAAGATCAGGAAAAATGCGAACGAAAGCGAGGTGTAGCGCAGGAACCAGACGATCTTGTAGCGCTGCAGCGTTAGACCATGCGCAACCACATACCCCCCTTTGGGCTCAATACTCCGTAATATACTAGGCCGCACAAAGGCTAAAAAAACCGATGCACTGGCATGCACGCCCCACGAATCGTAGAACATATCCATCGTCAAACCAAGGGCAAAGCCGATCAGCAGAAGGATTTCCCGGGACGTTTGTACCGGCAGCAGCATCAGGAACAAAGGGTACACCATAGGTTCTGCATAAAACGACCCGATCGGCCCAAAAGGAATCTGTTTGAGCACCAGTATCTGCAGCAGCGCAAGGAAGACAAAGCGCAGGGTGTGTACCAGTATCGGGTTGCTATTCATCGGATTGTTCTCGTTCTAATGCTTCAAGCTCTGACTGGAATAAATTTTGGACGACGTATACCCTTCTGAGTCTGCCCATATCTACTTTCAGCCTCACTTTGATCTCATAATTGCTCTCCCCGGCAGGAACGACGCACGATTCGACTACACCGATGAGAATCCCCCTGGGCAAAATGGATGAATACCCACTGGTCTCAACAGTATCCCCTGGATAAACCAAGTTGTGCTTGGGCACATCCCGCAGGAACATATACCGGGAGTCGCTTCCCTGCCAGCCCAGAGACCCAAAATAACCTTTGTTTCGTATGGACGCGCTGATATGTACTTGCTTGTGCAGCACAGACATGACCGATGCAAAATGCTTCGTGGCATGGCGCACCACCCCGACTACTCCATCCGTGGTAATGACGGCCATACCTTCCTGCACCCCATGCTCCTTGCCCCGGTTGATGGTCAACATATTTTTTTCACCTGAGATGGAATTGTTGTACACTTCTGCCGCGATATACGTGTACATGGGCCTTAGGCTATTGGAATCTATACGGGCTGTGGCCGTGTCCCTTTCCAGGGCATCATAGTAATAGGAGCGCCAACTTTCCCCTTCCAATACAGCAATTCGCTCATTGAGCTGTACTACCTGCTGCCGAAGCCGGAAATACGCCGCTACATTTCCATACACAGACAACACCCGGCCGGAGAGCAGATTAGCCGAACTGGCATAGATGCGCCCTTGGTTCTCATTGAAGCGGACAATCAGGTAAAAGCAAATGCCCTCGAGAAGCAAGAACAGGAAAAATCCACCAAACTGCGCCAGAAAACGCTGCAATCCATACATGGGACGAGGTATGTAAAGCCGCTAAACACTTTTCCGGTCAATGAGAAAGGAGAACCGCTCTGTGTTTTTCAAAGCAATCCCGGTGCCGCGCACTACTGCGCGCAAGGGGTCTTCTGCAACGTGCACGTTCAACTTGGTTTTCGTCGCAAGGCGCTTGTCCAGACCCCGCAACAATGCCCCGCCCCCTGTGAGGTACAGACCGGTGCGATAAATGTCCGATGCCAGCTCCGGAGGGGTTGCCTCTAACGCTTTGATCACTGCTTCTTCGATTTTAGCGACCGATTTATCCAGGGCATGCGCCATTTCACGGTAGGAAACCTTGATTTGTTTGGGTATCCCGGTCATGAGGTCGCGGCCATTGACCGCGTAGTCCTCCGGTGGGTTTTCCAATTCGTGCAGCGCGGAGCCAACTTCTATTTTGAGCTGTTCTGCGGTGCGCTCCCCAATCAGGATATTGTGTTGCCGTTTCATGTAGCTGACCACGTCGCTCGTAAACTCATCGCCCGCAATGCGAAGGGACTGGTCGCAAACAATACCGGAAAGGGCGATGACCGCGATTTCCGTCGTACCGCCGCCTATGTCAATGACCATATTGCCCTCGGGTTCTTCTACATCGAGGCCTATACCCAACGCTGCCGCCATAGGTTCATGGATGAGGTACGTCTCTTTGGAGTCCACGTGGTCTGCCGAGTCGAATACGGCACGCTTTTCCACTTCTGTAATCCCGGAGGGGATACAGATGACCATTTTCATGTGGGAAAAAAAGCGACGACGCGCCCCAATCATGGCAATTAAGCCTTCGATCATACTCTCGGCTGCCTGGAAATCAGCGATGACCCCGTCCTTTAGCGGTCGGATGGTCTTGATGTCCTCATGGGTCTTTTCATGCATCATCATGGCCCGACGCCCCACGGCTATGGTCTGGCCCGATCGGCGGTCTATGGCTACGATGGAAGGTTCGTCCACAACGATTTTACCATCTTGTATGATCAGCGTATTGGCCGTGCCCAGGTCAATCGCAAGTTCCTGCCTAAAGAAGTTGAATAGTCTCATCAAGTAGGTTACATTTATAAAATACGCTTACAAAATTAGTTCCTTTTTCTGATATCTTTAGGATAGACTTATTGTGAGAAGCCCATACAGCCGGAAAAACAACCGTTTTTAGCCCGGACTGCCCGTATGGTAGGCTTGTGCTACAAACCGGAGGCCCCCTCCATCTTCCTAAGGCCCTACAAAGACCTCCCACATCTCATCCCTGCCTAAATAACGCTGCGCCAGCACCCGTATTTCCTCCGGCGTAATTTCCTGTACGACGCGGATGGCATCCTGAAAAAAAGACAACGTAAGGCCATCTGCTGCGAGGGAGCGGACGAGATCCATCGTATTGAACGGGCCATCCATCTGGCTCAACAGGGTACCCATTAGGTAATTTCGGGCCAGTTCTAACTCTTTTTTTCCGACCAGATGGTTTTGAAGCAGTTCTATTTCAGCAAAAATCTGTTTCACCGCGTCTTCTGCCACCTCATTTCCTGTCTCGGTGGAAACGTAGAAATACCCGTCAAAACGCATGGTCTCTATAGCAGAGTATATATTATACGTGTACCCTTTTTTTTCCCGCACGTTAGACATGAGCCGGGAACCAAAGTATCCGCCCAGCAGGGTGTTGACTACGAACATGCCGTGGTAGTCGGGATGACAGCGCGTAAACAGCTTGCGCCCAATGCGGATAGCGGTCTGGTGCGAATTCGCTTTTTTAAAGTACTCTTGCCGGGGGGAACAGGAGCTCTCCGGTATGCTTGCCGGCACCGCTTCCCCCGCTTGAATAGCCTGCCCAAGGGAGGCATTGATCTGGCGGATAGTATCCTCGTCCACCCTTCCGGATGCGAAAATCTGGCAGTTGGCGGCATTGAACGTGCGGGCAAAATGAGCATGCAGGTCTGGTGCCCGCAGGGCGGCGTACATCTCCGGCGTACTGTTGTACCCATACGGATGGTGGGACCCAAAAATCATTTCCGTGATCTGCCGATAGGCTATGACATCGTTCTGGCTCAGGTCCACCAATAACTTCTGGCGGTTGCGCTCAATAAAGTTTTCGAGTTCTGTTTCGGGATAAGCGGGTGCCTGGAGGATTTCGGAAAAAACGGGCAGCACTTCCCCCAGGTATTTATTCAGGGCCACTATGGAAAGATTGGCCGTATCCAAGTGAAAAGGGTTGCTGAACTCGCTTCCGTAAAAATCGAAATGCTCTGCTATTTCCCCTGAGCTGCGCTGTGCGGTCCCTTCGCGTATCTGGGAGGCTGCTGCACGTGCGGCGAGCGGCTTGGTCTCGTACGGACGCCCGGCATCGAAAACCACCTCGACCCGCACTACTTCCTGCCCCTCGGAATGGACAACAAAAAGTGGCGCGCCATTGTCCAGTATGATTTTTTCTATCATCGGCTGGTCAATATGCCGGATCGGGGATACCCGAGGTGCCCTGGCTCTGTTCAACATCATTTTTTTTTGAATTGCCCCTGATTAGATTTGTGCGGGTCAAGCCAGGTAAATCCCGTCTTTTTCCAGGCGGACTTGCCGGTTTTTATAAAGCAGCCCCACAGCTTTCTTAAACGACTTTTTGCTCATCCCCAACTGTTGGCTTATCTCCTCTGGGGAAGAATCGTCTGTCAAAGCCAGGAATCCGTTTTGTGTTTTTAGTTTTTCCAACAAAAGTTCCGCCTCGGCCCCAATCGCAGCATAGCCGGGTTTTTTCAGGGAGATATCCAGTTTCCCATCTTCCCGTACCTTGGATACAAACCCCGGGCGCGTCTCTCCTATGGGAAACACACCAAAGAGGGCACTTTGAAAGACAAGGCCCGGATAGCGCTGGTTCACGATTACCTTCATCCCTAAGGGAGAAGCCTCCCAGGCCATCACCGATACCTCGTCGCCGGGCCGGATACCAGACCCTGCTGGCTCCAGGTAGCGGCGCACATTGGCAGAGGCCACCAAACGACCACTGGTTTCATCTTGATACAGGTAAACGACATACGACCTACCCTCTTCCATGGGCCTTGGTTGCTCGCGAAAAGGGACGAACAAATCTTTTTCCAGGCCCCAGTCCAGAAAAGCACCGAACGTTGAAACACTGCTTACCCGCAGACAAGCGAAGTGGTGCAGCAGGATCTTGGGCTCCAAGGTGGTAGCTACCAGCCGCTCCTCCCCGTCCCGATATACGAAAACAGAAAGAGCGTCGCCTACCTCCGTGCCCTCCGGCACATATTTGGTCGGCAAAAGCACTTCGTGGCCTTCCCGATCCCCTAAGTACCCTCCTACCCGCGTTAACCGCAGAACCCTCAGGATATGATATTTTCCTATTTCCAACATGAACACTTCCTTAAACGCAACGGATTAGACTGGTTGCGAGGGGTCAGAAGGCCCTTTTCTACCCCTCGATAACCCTTCACAACAAGTCCATTTTTGAACACCCACATTCGCTTTTTTACTATCTTTGCACGTTGACCGGCCATACCGTTGCTCCACAAGGATGCTTGGTAAGTACGTCAGCAACAATTTTCCCGCTAAAATAGACAAAATACCATGAAATTCAGCGTATCCTCCTCCGAACTGCTCAAACAACTACAGGTAGTCGCAGGATCTATAGGGTCCAACCCCGTCATGCCGATCCTGGAAGACTTCCTGTTCTCTATCCAGGACAACGTGCTCACCATAGCGGCTTCTGACATGGAAACGACTATGGTTACCTCTCTCGATGTGATGGCCGACGG
>JBEGMH010000351.1:0-14201 GCA_041183125.1 Bacteroidota bacterium
TGCCGCGGGCCACCTTTGAAAAAAGTACCCTCGGGGCAGCGGCGGGCAGCACCATGCGGCAGGTCGCACAACAAGCCGCCCAGTTTGGTGTGCAGCTCTTCCAGGGCGACTACGTCAACCTGCTGGTCAAGATGAGCGGCACGGCAAAAGAACCCAAATTCAACGTCAAGCTACTGGGCACGGATGGGCAGGGCAGTCTCCGGCAAAGCGCCGAAGCGGAAGCGCAGCGGCAATCCGAGGAGCTCATCGGGAAAGCGGAGCAAGCAGCCGGCAAAGCCCTCGACTCCATCCGGCAACGCGCCACGGGCGAAGCGGAAAAGCAAGCAGCGGAGTTAGAGCGCAAGGCACGCGAAGCCCTCGAGAAGCAAATCGGGGGCAAGGTAGCCGACACCCTGATCGCGCAAGCGGAAAAAGTACTCAGCCCTTCCAAAGCACGCCAGGAAGCGGAGAAGCTGAAAAAGGAGTTGGAGCAGTTCAACCCGTTCAAGAAAAAAACGGTGCCGAGGGACACGACGAAGAACCAGTAAGGCGCGGCCTTGCTTTTAGCGCTCCGTCGTTTCAAACGCGCCGACGTGTTCGTAGTCTTTGAAGTTGACGGGGGTCACCCCTGAAACGCCTTGTTCGGCCATATAGACCCCGTAGATGGTATCTACTGCTGCCATCGTGAGCTTGTTGTGCGTGACGATGATGAACTGGGACTCTTTGGAAAACTTCTTGATGATGCGGTTGA
Source organism: Bacteroidota bacterium (assembly GCA_041183125.1). Classification (GTDB taxonomy): domain Bacteria; phylum Bacteroidota; class Bacteroidia; order Chitinophagales; family Saprospiraceae; genus JADJPL01. The sequence continues at coordinate 731 of JBEGMH010000351.1, forward strand.
ACTTGCTGATATTGGCATCATCGAGGGGGGCATCCACTTCATCGAAGATACAGAAGGGCGCGGGTTTGAGCAGGTAGAGCGCGAACAGGAGGGCAGTGGCCGTCAGCGTCTTTTCCCCCCCGGAGAGCTGGCTGATGGTTTGCGGGCGTTTGCCCTTGGGCTTGGCCACGATTTCTATGCGCGATTCCAGGGGGTTTTGGGGGTCTAACAAGATGAGGTCGCAGTTGTCGTCTTCGGTAAACAAGCTGCGGAACACGTCAATAAAGTACAGCCGTACATTTTCGAAAGAAGCCAAAAACTGGTTGGTAGCGGTTTCTTCGATTTCGCGGATCGTCTGTTCGAGCGCGCTTTTGGCGTGCAGGATATCATCGCGCTGGGTCGTGATGGTATCGAAGCGCTCTTTCATTTCGTCGTACGCCTCTACGGCCATGGGGTTGATTTCCCCGTAGGTATCCAGTTTTTTCTTGATTTTGTCCACTTCTTCCTGAAGTGCTGCTTCGTCCATGCTGCGCTCCGGTTCCTGTTGCAGGATATCGTCGATTCCGAGGTCAAATTCGATGCGGATGCGCTGGGCGATCGCGCTGATTTCGAATTTCACGTCGTTGAATGCATCCTTGAGCTTGTTGATGAGCACTTGCAGGTCTTGCGATTGGCGGGACAGTTGCCGGAGTTGGTCTTCGAGGGCGGTGATTTCGCTGCGGGCCTTGTAGTATATCTGTTCCGCTTCGCTCAGGGCAGCCTCTTTGACGCGCCGCTGTGCATAGTGTTCCTGTAGGTTGGTTTCGAGCTGTTGCAGGGTATCGAACAGGCCATCTAATTCGGTGGCTTGCAGTGCCAGGCTTTTGGTATGTTGGTCTATGGCCTGTTTGAGTTCTGCCCCTTGTTTTTCGCGGAACGCCAGTTCGCGCTGCACGGCGGCTACTTTGTTCTGTTGGCGTATAAAAGCGATATTTTTTTCATTGAACGAAGCGGATGCTTTGCTGAGTGCTTCGGCGAGTTCGCGGAAGCGCGTGTCGGTATGGGAGATGGCTTCCCGGGCGGTGGCCAATACCCCGCTTTGGCGTTCGATATCCGATTCTGTGCTGGCGTACTGCCCTTCCAGTTCGGCGACCCTGGCTTGCAGTCCCTGTTGGTGTTGCAGGCTCTCGGCGATCAGGCCCTCGTAATTGGCCAGGGTGGTATCCAGGGCTACGCGCTCCTGGGCCAGTTTGTTGAGCACTTGTTTATGTTGCTGGATTTGGGCATCGGAGCGCTGGGCTTTCAGGACGCGCACGCGCTCCTGCAGCTGGGCGATGCGCTGGGCGTATTGTTCCTCTTCTTTTTGTGCTTTGGCGATATCCTTTTCCAGGATTTCCAGGTTTTTCTTCCTTCCGATGCGTTTGCCTTCAAAAAGGCCGATGGAGCCCCCCGAGACGCTGTAGCGGCTTTTGACCAGTCCCCCGCTTTTAGAGAGCACTACGAAAGGCCCTTCGGGCAGGGTGCCGGCTGCTTCGTCCTGCTCGGTGACGATGACATTTTCGAGCAGGTAGCTGCACAAGCTACGGTAAGCGGAATCGGTGGAGACCAGGTCTATAGCGCTTTGGGTGCCGGCTGGCAATAGCACCATAGGCGGCTGGTAGTCGGCGAATGCGTCGAGGATGAAAAAGTTGGCCTTGCCCTGCTGGCTTTTTCCCAACAGCGAAATCGCTTGGTAGGCGTCCTCTAAGGACTGTACGACGTAGTAATTGAGGTAGGGTTCCAGATAGTTTTCGATGGCCACCCGATACCCTTCCGAGACATAGATGAGGTCGGAGAGGAGGTCGGCGTTCTTTTTCCAGGCTTTTTGGCTGTTGAGGAATCGGATGCTTTCTGGAAAGCCCTCCAGGTTTTCGACCATGCTCTTGGTCAGTTTGAACTCGTTGCGTTTAGCATCCAGTTCGCGGCGGGTGCGGGCTACTTCGCGGTTGAGCCCTTCCAGTTCTCCCTCTGCTTTTTGCAGGGCGGCCTGGCGTTCCGACTCTGCTTTTTCCAGGGCATCTATGAGGGATTGCTGGCCATCTTCCTGGTTGCGCAGGGCATCGGCTTTTTCTTTCAGTTGGCCGATGGACTGGGCCCGCAACTCGCGTTCCCCTTCGCGGCGTTCGATTTCGTGGTTCAGGGCGGCGATTTGGTTGCGGAGGATAGCGCGTTGCTTTTCCAGTTCGACGACTGCTTTTTCCAGTCCCTGTTGTTCGGCCAATACCTTATCGAGGTCTGCTTTGAGGGTTCCGTGGCTTTCCCGGACCTGGGCCAATTGGGTTTCGACCTGTTCGAGCTCCTGTTCGTGGCGGGCTTCGATGCGTTTTTCCAGGTTCAGTTCACTGCGGTAGTGCTCGACATCGGATGTGATTTGGGCGAGTTGGGCGGTGGAGGCATCCAGTTCGCTGCGGGAGCGGGCCTGGGCCTGTTCCAGGAACTGTTGTTTTTGCTGCATCATTTTGCGGTCGTTCTCCATCCCTCGGATATGGCCGACCAGTTGGTTGAGTTCGCGCTGCTGTTCCGACACCGCTTTTTCCTTGTCCAGGTGGGTTTTGCGGGCCTGTTCCAGGCTTGCTTCTGCCTGTCGGGACTGCACGTCCAGGCTTCGGAAGCGGTCTTGCTCCTGCTCGATTTGCGTATTGAGCGACTTATGGCGTTCCTTCAGGGCTGAGACGCGGATCAGCGCCAGTTCGATGCTCATTTTTTTGTATTCCTCGCGCATCTCGAAGTATCGGCGGGCCCGTTTCGCCTGTTTCTCAAGGGTTTTCAGGTTGGCGCCGATTTCGTGGAGGAGGTCTTCCACGCGGTCCAGGTCTTCGGAGGTGCTTTTCAATTTGCTCAGTGTCTCGCGTTTGCGGACTTTGTACTTGGCCACCCCGGCGGCCTGTTCGAACATGCGGCGGCGCGAGTCTTCTTTATCTTCGAGGATATCGTCCACCATGCCGAGGGCGATGATGGCGTAGGAGTTGGAGCCGATACCGGTATCCAGGAAGAGGGAGGTGATGTCTTTCAGCCGGCAGGGTACGTTGTTGAGGCGGTATTCGCTTTCCCCGGTGCGGTAGAGGAGGCGGGAGAGGGTTACGGTATTGTACTCGGTGGGCAGTAGGTTGCGCGTGTTTTCGAACGTCAGGGAGACCTGGGCCAGACCGGCTGCTTTGCGTTTTTTTGTACCGTTAAAGATGACGCTGAGCATCTGGTCCAGACGGAGTTCCTTGCTGCTCTGTTCTCCGAGCACCCAGCGGATAGCATCTACAATATTCGATTTGCCCGACCCGTTTGGGCCGACGATGCCGATGACGTCCTCATTGAAGTGTATGAGCGTCTGGTTGGCAAAGCTTTTAAAACCCTTTATTTCTAAACTCTTCAATCGCATAGCGGGCAAATATAAAGGATTATGGCGGATTGGGAAATAGAAGACTTGTTGCGAGGAGAATCAAAAAGAGGCGCTACGAAACACTTCTACCAGTTTGGCGATATCTTCCGGGGTATTGTAGACATGGGGGGCGATGCGCACGGCATCCCCGCGGAAAGAGACCATGACGCGGGCTTCGCCCAGCCCTGTCTTGAGGCGTTCGGGGTTTATGGCAGGGCCTAAGCGCAGCCCGAGGAGGTGGTTTCCCCGCCATTCCGGGGTTTCCAGGGCGCATCCTAAGGCCTCCAATTCCGGGATGGCCGGGTGGAGGAGGGCGGCGCAATAGCGTTGGATTTCCTCCGGCCCCCAGTCGAGGAGTTGTTCGATGGCCGTCTTGAGCATGGGGGCCAGCACGAACTGGCTCTGTTCCCCCATGGAGTAGCGGCCCGCGAGCGGCTGGTAGCCGGGCTGGTAATCCACCAGGCGGGTGAAATCCTCGCTGTTATGGCGGTTGATCCAGTTTTCCTCTATGGGCACGCCGTTGTCGAAGGCGGGCCCGTAGTACGCCAAGCCAACGGAATAGGGCCCCATCAACCATTTGTAGCCGGCGCAGACCAGGGCGTCGGGCTGTATGGCCTGTACGTCGAAGGGCAGGGCACCGACCGACTGGGTACCGTCAATGATCAGGTAGGCGCCTACTTCCCGCGCCCGCTGGCCGATGCGGACGAGGTCGAAGCGGGTACCGTCTGTCCAGTGCACATGCGGGAGGGCGACGACTTTTGTCTTGGGGCCAATCGCCTCGAGGATGGCTTCATTCCAGCCCTTACCCCGGTTTTGTCCGGGCGGGGGCGGGGATACGACCCGGAGCCGGCCTCCGCTATCCGCACAGAGACGTTCCCAGATGTAGTAATTGCTGGGGAACTGGCCCTCTGTGACCACGATTTCCTCCCCTGCCGACAGGGGGATATTTTTCGCTGCGTTGGCCAGGCCGTAGGAAGCAGAAGGTACAATAGCGACCCGGTCCCGCTCGCGGATACCGATCAAAAGGGCGAACAGCGCTTTCAATTCTGCGATGGGTTGGAAGAAGTCTTGGGTACCGATCAACCAGGGCTGGTTTTTCATGGCCAACATATCGCGCCCGGTCATTTCTACCGGTCGCATTTGGGGCGACATATACGCACAGTTCAGGTAGTGGATGCCCTCGGGTATCTTAAATAGGTTTTTTTGGCAGGTCAGCATGGGCTTGGTAGATTTACAAAAATGGTTACAAAACAGGTATTCCCAATCAAAACGGTTTTGCTGTCGTCACAGGTCAAAAATAGGATTTTTTATATAGACGACCCTTCTAATTCAAAAGTCCCGTAGGGACGAAATGCGGGTAAAAAAAACAACCCCCGGTGTTTTCCAGAGTCCCATAGGGACGAAATGTGGGTAGAAAAAACACCCCCCGGTATTTTCCAGAGTCCCGTAGGGACAAAATATGGGTAGTATTGCCACCCACATCCCGTCCCTACGGGACTACGGAAAACATCGGGGCCGATATTCCTACCCACATCCCGTCCCTACGGGACTACGGAAAACATCGGGCGGCGGTGTTGCCTACCCCACATCCCGTCCCTACGGGACTACGGAAAACACCGGGGCCGATGTTCCTACCCACATCCCGTCCCTACGGGACTACGGAAAACACCGGGGCCGATGTTCCTACCCACATCCCGTCCCTACGGGACTACGGAAAACATCGGGGCCGATGTTCCTACCCACATCCCGTCCCTAAGGGACTACGGAAAACCAAGCGTCAGAGCCCCCCTATTCGTCTGTATTTTCGCCTGTACTTATAAGATAGCGCTTTAAAACTAAAAAATTTTTGTTACACTTGTTACCATAAAACGAACTAGTATGAAAAAAGCCTTTTTACCATTTTTTTTACTCCTTTTTGCCACCGCACTGAGTGCCCAGCACGGTGTGAAAGGCACCGTAAAGAGCGAGAGCGGGGAGCCCCTGATCGGAGTGACCATTCTCGAAAAAAACACCAGCAACGGCACCGTCACCGGGTTGGACGGCGACTTCGCGATCAACTGCGGCAGCGCGAATGCGACCCTCGTCCTGAGCTATATCGGATACGCGACCCAGGAAGTGGCCGTCAACGGTGCGACTACGCTCAATATCGTTCTGGCCACTGAGTACCGGCTTTTAGAACAGGTGCTCATCACGGGTACCCGGCGCGCAAACCGCACGCAGACGGAAACGCCCGTGCCCGTGGACGTCATCCAGATGAAGCAGGTCAGCCTGACGACAGCGCGCTTCGACCTCACCTCGCTGTTGAACGCCAACGCCCCCTCGTTCAACTTCAACAAGCAGTCGGGCTCGGACGGGGCCGACCATATTGACCTGGCCACCCTGCGCGGCCTCGGCCCTGACCAGACCCTCGTGCTCGTCAATGGCAAGCGCAGGCACCAAACAGCGTTCGTAGCCGTATTCGGCGCACGGGGGCGGGGCAACTCGGGCACCGACCTGAGCGCTATCCCTGCTGCTGCCATCGAACGGGTGGAAATCCTGCGCGACGGTGCATCGGCACAGTATGGCTCCGACGCCATCGCAGGCGTGATCAACCTCGTGCTGAAAGGCAATACCGAAGGGGTCAGCGCCGATATGGGCTACTCCTTCTACCACGACCCCACCTACAACCCTGCCTTCAAACCCGAACTCGGCCAGTACGAGTACGGCAATAAAACAGATGGTGCCGCGCTCAACGCCTCCGTCAACTACGGGACTGCAGTAGGCAAAAACGGCGGCCTCTTCAACCTGACCCTGAATTACAGCGACATCGGCAAAACCTACCGCCAGGAAATGGATGGTGTACTGCCTACCAACATCTACCGCCGGGCCCACGGCGACGCTTCCATGAACGCTATGGGCGCCATGTTCAACCTGGAACTGCCCACCCAGGCGGAGGGCAACACGGTATTCTACGCGTTTGGCGGGTACAATGGGAAAAAATCCGATGCGTATGCCTTTACCCGCAACTGGTCGGCGAGGCCCGAGCGCTTCCCTACCGACGCCAACGGAAACCTGGTGTTCGTGAACGGCATCATGAAAAACACCTCCGACGACGAGATTTACTTCAACCCCCGCATCCTCACCACTATCAACGACCTGTCTATCGCCGCCGGTATCCGCGGCAGCTCCGCTAGTGGCTGGAACTGGGACCTGAGCAACGTATTAGGCCGCAACTATTTCCACTTCTTTGGGGAGGGCACCTTCAACGCCGGTCTCGGCGCGAAACAGAGCTCCTTCGACGACGGCGGCTTCTCTTTCCTGCAAAACACCGTAAACTTCAACCTCAGCAAGGAAATCCCTACCGTGATGCAGGGCTTCAACATGGCCTACGGGGCGGAATTCCGCGCTGAAAACTACCAGCTCTTTGCCGGGGAAGAAGCCTCCTATAAAAACTACAACCCGGATAAAGCATCCGGTGCGCAAGGCTTCCCCGGCTACCAACCCAGCGATGAAGTAAGCGCCAACCGCTCCACCGTCGGTGCTTATGCCGATTTCGAACTCGACGTGAGCAAGCGCTTCCTCGTCGCGGCCGCCATCCGACTGGAAAACTACAGCGATTTTGGGTTCACTTCCAATTTCAAGTTGGCCACCCGCTTAAAAGTGGCCGATAACTTCAACCTGCGCGGCTCGGTCAGCACGGGCTTCCGCGCCCCTTCCCTGCAGCAGATCAACTTCAGCTCGACCTTCACCACCGTCCAGGCTACGACCATTGCCGAGGTCAAAATCGCACCCAACTACAGCGCGATCACCAAAGCTGCCGGTATCCCCGAGCTCAACCAGGAGCAATCCGTCAATGCCAGTTTAGGGTTTACCCTCAAGCCGGCCTCCGGCTTCTCCATCACCTTTGACGCTTATCGCGTACAAGTGAAAGACCGCGTTGTGCTGTCCGGGCAGTTCAGCGCCGACGACAGTAGCCTCAACCCCGCCCTGACCAGTGCGCTGCGCGGCTTGCGCGTCAGTCTGGCGCAGTTCTTTGCCAATGCTGTCAACACCACCAACCAGGGCATTGACCTGGTGTTCGACTACAACAAGCGCTTCGGCAACAACTCCTTGCGCGCCCTGCTGGCCGCCAACTTCCAAAAAATGACCATTGACCAGATCAACGTGCCCGATCGGCTCAACGACTCGGAAGGCCATCGCGCTACCTTCCTCAGCGACCGCGAACAAAGGTTCATCCTGGCTTCCGCACCGCCCGTAAAAATCAGCTCCAACCTCGAATACGGGCTCGGAAAACTCAGCATCGGCGCACGCCTCAACTACTTTGGCGAAATAACCCTGCTGGGCTACGGCGAAGACGGCTCCGGCATCGCCCCCATGGTGCCCACCGATGCCGATGAGAACAAATACGTGGAGGATAAATTCGTCTATGGCGCAAAACTCGTGCCCGACCTGTACTTCGCGTACCGCTTGAGCGATAAGGTCGCGCTCAACCTCGGTGTGGACAACATCGCCAACGTACACCCCGATCTGGGCTTTGCCCCAGGTGCCGCTGGTTGGGCGTTCAACAACGAAACCGGCGGCCCCTGGGACGCCGTGCAGATGGGCGGCAACGGACGGCGCTTCTTCGCCCGGTTGGCGCTTAACTTCTAAAGCAAGTGCCAATAAACACAAAGGGGGGCGGCCCGCTGGGCCGCCCCCCTTTTGCATTAGGCAGATTGAAATGGTCGATTACATATTGGCGATGAGTTCATCCCCAAACTCGGAGCACTTCAACAAAGTAGCCCCTTCCATCAGGCGGTGGAAGTCGTAGGTGACCCGCTTTTTGCCGATAGCACCATCCATAGCCTTGATAATCAGGTCAGCTGCTTCTTTCCAGCCCATGTAGCGGAACATCATCTCGCCCGACAGGATCACCGAGCTCGGGTTTACTTTGTCGAGGCCTGCGTATTTCGGGGCGGTGCCGTGCGTGGCTTCGAAGATAGCTTTGCCATCCACGTAGTTGATATTGGCTCCCGGGGCGATGCCGATCCCCCCCACTTCCGCGGCGAGGGCATCGGAGATGTAGTCGCCATTGAGGTTGAGCGTAGCGATGACCGAGTACTCCGAGGGGCGGAGCAGGATTTGCTGCAGGAAGGCATCGGCGATGACGTCCTTGACGATGATAGCCCCGCCGGCGACGGCGGCATCCTGGGCGCGATTGGCCGCGTCGGCACCTTCCTTGGCGGCGATGCGGTCGTACTGCGCCCAAGTGAAGACCTTATCCCCGTACTCGCGCTCGGCGAGCTGGTAGCCCCACTCCTTGAATTTGCCCTCCGTGAATTTCATGATGTTCCCTTTGTGCACCAGGGTAACCGAAGGCAGGTGGTTGTCAAGGGCGTATTCGATGGCTGCGCGGACCAACCGCTCGGTGCCTTCTACCGAGACCGGTTTGATGCCCAGGGACACTGTGTCCGGGAAGCGGATTTGGTTGACGCCAAGTTCTTCGATGAGGAATTTTTTCAGTTTTTCGAGCTGCGGGGTCCCGTGGAGGTATTCGATGCCCGCGTAGATGTCCTCCGTGTTTTCACGGAAGATGACCATATCCACCAGTTCCGGGTTCTTTACCGGGGAAGGGACGCCTGTGAAATAGCGGACCGGGCGCACGCAGGCATAGAGGTCGAGTTGTTGGCGCAGGGCTACATTCAAGGAGCGGATCCCCCCGCCGACGGGCGTCGTGAGCGGCCCTTTGATGGCGATCATGTATTCGGAGATCGTGCTCAGCGTCTCGTCGGGCAGCCAGTTGCCCGTCTGGTTGAAGGCTTTTTCCCCGGCTAAGACTTCCAGCCAGTGGATTTTGCGCGTGCCGGCGTATGCTTTTTCAACCGCTGCGTCAAGGACGCGCACCGAGGCCGCCCAGATATCCGGGCCCGTACCGTCGCCTTCGATAAAAGGGATAATTGGATCGTTGGGGATTACCAACTTGCCGTTTTGAAGTGTTACTTTTGAACCGCTCATTGAATGTTCTGTTTTTTGCGTTTACATTTGGATTCGGAAAAGGCATTTCAGGCAAGGCATCTCGACGTGCTACAGCAGGATGAAGCCCTGTATGTCTCGTGAAGGCCATCTTTCCTGAAATCAACTGAGTCCGAACACCGGCCGGTGTGGCATTTTGAAATGCACCCCTGCAAATGACGCGCAAAAATAACAAAACTTCAAGAGTTCCTTGTTCAAAAGTTGACAACTAATCTATGAACCCAAACATAAATCCACAGCGCCCGGTGCAAGACCCGGAAGAACAGCAGGTCGAGCGCGCGCTGCGCCCCAAGGCACTGGAGGATTTCAGCGGCCAACCGCGCATCGTGGAGAACCTCAAAGTCTTCATCGCGGCTGCCAAACAAAGGGGCGAAGCCCTCGACCATGTGCTGTTGCACGGCCCGCCCGGCCTGGGCAAGACCACGTTGTCGCATATCATCTCCAACGAGCTGGCCACCAACCTCAAAATGAGTTCCGGCCCCGTGCTGGAAAAGCCCGGCGACCTGGCCGGGCTGCTCACCAACCTCGAGGAAGGCGATGTGCTTTTTATAGACGAAATCCACCGGCTCAATACCGTGGTGGAAGAGTACCTCTATTCCGCTATGGAAGACTACCGCATTGATATCCTCATCGACAGCGGGCCCAATGCGCGCAGCATACAGATCTCCCTCCACCCTTTCACGCTGGTGGGGGCCACCACCCGCATGGGCTTGCTCACGCCCCCTATGCGCGCCCGCTTCGGTATTACCTGCCATTTAGACTACTACGACGTCGCCACCCTTACCAATATCGTACACCGTTCGGCAGACATCCTCAAGGTCGAAATCACCGGGCAGGGCGCCTTGGAAATCGCCCGCCGCAGCAGGGGCACGCCCCGCATTGCAAACGCCCTGTTGCGCCGGGTGCGCGATTTCGCACAGGTCAAGGGAAATGGCACGATCGACGAGGAAATCGCCCGCTTCGGCCTTTCCGCGCTGCGCGTGGATATGTATGGACTGGATGAAATGGACAATAAAATCCTTTCCTCCATCATCCATAAATTCAAAGGTGGCCCCGTCGGGCTGAACACCATAGCCACCGCCGTCGGAGAAGAACCCGGCACAATTGAAGAAGTACATGAACCGTTTCTGATTATGGAAGGCTTCCTGCAGCGCACCCCCCGGGGGCGTGAAGCGACCGAAAAGGCGTACCGGCACCTGGGAGTGCCATTGCCCGGTAAAGCGGGAACGCTCTTTGATATCCAAGAGTAAAACGACAGACCCTTAAAACCCAGGGCTACGATGAGGCGAAGAACTTTTTTGAAACAATCCGGGGCAGGTGCACTGCTCCTCGGCCTGGGGGCACTCCCCCTGCCTGCCCTTGCCCGTTCGGCCAAGGGCCCTACCCGCTTGTGCATCCTGCACACCAACGACCTGCACGGCTGCTTCGAAGGCCCCCAGGGCGAAGCCCTGCAAGCGGTTTTTGAAGAACAGATCCGGCAGGCCCGACAGGCGTTCAACGGCAACGTGCTGCTCTTCGACAGCGGGGACCAGTTGGGAATCCCCCAAGCGGAATCCCGGCAAATAGAGGCTATGGCCGCCCTGGGGTACGATGCCGTCGCCCTGGGCAACCAAGACTTGAAACACGGCGTTTACAATCTTTTCCAACAATATAATTACGATAAAATAAAGGTGTTATCCAGCAATTATCGCTTGACAAACACGATTTTAGATGAAAAAATCCACCCTTTCAGCATCTTTGAACGGGAAGGCCTGCGCATCGGTGTCTTTGCGCTGAACGATTCTTACAATGCATTCATTTTTAATAGTATACATACTGATTTTGTCATTCATCCACCGATAGAGGCTGCAGGAGCACTGAGCCAGGCCCTTCGCAAGGACCTGCGGTGCGACCTCGTAGTATGCCTTTCCCACCTCGGGTTCAACGCAGCCCACCAGTCGTGCCAGGATATTCCTCTAGCAGCGCAAAGCAGCGGCATAGACTTCATCCTGGGGGGAAACTCCCATACGTTCCTCGAAGCACCAAAAACCGTTTATAATACTGATAATCAAAGCGTAGTGATTTCACACGCAGGCTGTGGCGGACTACTCCTGGGGCGTATTGACCTGGAGTACGATACAGCAGGGCGCTTCCACATCACCCGACACGAATATATCCCGACGGGCACCGGCATCATGGCATAACCCCGGGCCAAAAACCGCGTATTTAAAGGCTTTTCAGTGGTATTTTACAAATATATATCTTTATATTTTTCATTATCAATTTTTTATATTTTAAAAATATACATTATGCGTTTAAGGGAGCCCGATAACTGACATTGAACCCGCTTCATATTATCGCAAAAAAAATTTATTAAAACCTGTGCCCAAGATTTCCTGCCGCCAAAAAAAATATGCACCTTTGTCATCCGGATGTGGGCGACGACACCGGAGGCTGCCGGTAGAATTTTCTTCCGAACGACACCTTTCTGACTTACTGATAATTGGCTTCTTCGCATAAGGGGAAGGCGGCATTTTTTTGTTGGGTATATTATACTTTGAGAGCATGATCAAGGACTACAACGCCGTATGGGAAGGGTGTCTGCAAACGATACGCAAGAACGTAAACGCGCAGAGTTTCAAGACCTGGTTTGAGCCCATCAAACCAGTACGGCTGGACAATTATGCCTTGACGATACAAGTGCCCAACAAATTCTTCTACGAATGGCTGGAGGAGCACTTCGTCAGCCTTCTCAAGACGACTATCCGCAAGGAGTTGGGGGAAAAAGGACGACTGGAATACCAAATCCTGGTGCACGACGGTGCTGCCGTATCCAGCGCCGTTTCTGTAGCCAGTGCCCCGGCAGCTGTTTCCGCCGCTTCCGCTGCTGCACCGGCCTCTTCATCGAACGACTGGATGCCCCAAGGTATGGAAATGGATACCGAATCCATCAAGAACCCTTTTGTGATCCCCGGTATCCGCAAAGTCCGCATTGATCCGCAGCTCAACCCCAACTACCGCTTTTCCAACTACATCGAAGGGGACTGCAACCGCCTGGCGCGCTCGGCAGGGCTCGCGGTCACGCGGAAGCCCGGGCAGACTTCCTTCAACCCCCTCGTCATATTCGGGGAAACGGGCCTTGGGAAAACGCATCTCGCCCAAGCAATCGGCAACGAGGTGATCGCCAACAACTCCGACAAGACCGTTTTGTACGTCTCCTCGGAGAAGTTCACAAACCAGATCATCCACGCCATCAAAAACAACAGCGTCACCGAGTTCGTCAACTTCTACCAACTCGTGGACGTCCTGATCGTGGACGACATCCAGTTTTTGTCGAACAAGCTGAAGACCCAGGAAATCTTCTTCCACATCTTCAACCAGCTCCACCAGAGCGGGCGGCAAATCGTGCTCACCTCCGACCGGCCCCCCAAATCTATGGAAGGTATCGAAGACCGCCTGATCTCGCGTTTTAAATGGGGGTTATCGGCAGACCTGCAAGCACCTGACCTCGAGACCCGCATGGCCATCCTGGAGTTCAAAACGATGTGCGAGGGCGTCGAAATCCCGCCCAATGTCAGCGAATTCATCTGCTACAACATCCGCAACAATATCCGCGAACTGGAAGGCGCCCTGGTCTCCCTGATCGCCCAGTCCTCCCTCAACAACCGGGATATTGACCTCGAATTAGCAAAAGAGGTGGTCAAGAATTTCGTCAGCGAGATGAACAGAGAGATCACCGTCGAGTATATCCAGAAGCTCGTGGCGGAACATTTCAAGGTGGATGTCAGCACGCTCCAGGGCAAAAACCGCAAACGCAGCATCGTATTGGCCCGCCAGCTTTCTATGTATTTAGCCAAAAACCTCACCGACCAGTCGCTCAAAGCCATCGGCGACAATTTCGGGGGGCGCGACCATAGCACCGTCATCTACTCCTACCGCACGGTACAGGAAATGATCAAAACCGACATTTACTTCAAGGATACCGTCTCCGAATTGGAGAAAAAAATCCGAATGACGCTAAACGAGCGCTGATCGCGTTTTTTTTATTTTTCCAGAAAAACAAGAAACGCTATGAACCCGTCGGGCTCCTCGAAAAACCGCTCCTTTGTTTTTTTTGCGCTACTATTGTAC
>JBEGMH010000352.1:0-8659 GCA_041183125.1 Bacteroidota bacterium
TGCCCCCTATTTTTTCAGCCATCAAAGTGGATGGCCAGCCGCTCTACAAAAAAGCCCGGCGCGGGGAAAGTATACAGGTGGAACCCAGAAAAATCAGCATCTACGCGTTCGACATCACCCAGGTGGCCCTGCCCGAGGTACACTTCCGCGTGCAGTGCAGCAAAGGTACGTATATCCGTTCGCTGGCCTACGACTTTGGCCAGGCCCTGGGCTCTGGGGCTTATCTCAGCGCGCTGCGGCGGACCGCTATAGGTCCCTATAACGTCCAAGAGGCCTGGAAGCTGGACGCTTTGATAGAAGCCATCCTTCAATCACCGGTGCCGGACGCCCGGGACTGATCGGAAAAGAGGATGGCCTCGAGGTCGGCTGGCGAGTACTGGACGGACTTCAGGGTCTTCCGGTCGCCTGCCCGGTACACGAGGAATTGGTCGCCGGAAGGCTCAATAAACGCTTCTATCCCTCTTTCTTCCCGGTAATACGCTACCGTTTTTTCCGCTTCCTCCAGGCTGGAACAGCTCTTGCTCATATTCGAGCGCTGCACCTCGTCGAACAAAGCGCGGAAGCGGGGTCCCATGCCGAATTCCAGCACCGCCCCGCTCAGCACGTACTGCAAGTCGCAGAGGGCATCGCCGATGCCCACCAAATCCTGTGCCTCGATGGCTTCTTTGAGTTCCCGGAGCTCCTCCTCCAGCAGGGCAACCCGCAAGCGGCAGCGCTCCCCGGAAGGAATAAGGGGCTGTGGCTCCACCGGGTGCTTGAATGTGCGATGAAACGCAGCCACCTGGTTCAACACATCAAGTTGGTCCATCTCCATCTTTTCGTAAATTTATCCTTTTAAGCTTTAAGGTATGTCAACAATCCGCGTAAAGATGGTGTAATTTTCTAATTTTGCCCTGCTAAAAAACAGACTTGTTGCCATTAGCCTAAATATAACCAACGCAGTGACCAACCGCTATTTCGATCTGATTGACCAGACCTTTTACTTCCCGCAGGAAGGCTTTGACATTGACGACAATGGCTACCTCATGTTTCATGGCGCCCCGCTCAAGTACCTCATCGAAAAATACGGGACCCCCATGAAGATCACCTACCTGCCCAAAATCGGCATGCAGATCAAAAAGGCGCGCAACCTTTTCACCCGCGCCATGCGCTCTATGGGGTACCACGGCAAATACCACTACTGCTATTGTACCAAAAGTAGCCATTTCAGCTACATCGTCGAAGAAGCCCTCAGCCATGATGTACAACTGGAAACGAGCTCCGCATTCGATATAGACCTGATTCAAAACCTGTACCGCCACGGCAAAATCAGCAAGGACATCATCGTCGTCTGCAACGGGTTCAAACCACAGCACTACTTGGCTAAAATCACCGAGCTCATCAACGATGGCTTCTCCAACGTGATCCCGGTCTGCGACAACATAGACGAACTGGAGTACTACAACCGCCACGTCAAAGGCACTTGTAATATCGGCATCCGGATCGCCACCGAAGAGGAGCCCAACTTCGAATTTTATACCTCCCGCCTCGGGATACGCGCTTCTAAAGTCATGAAGTTTTATGATGAAAAAATCGCGCCCAACCCCAAGTTCCGGCTCCGTATGCTCCATTTTTTCGTGGACACGGGGATCAAAGACACCCTCTACTACTGGGGTGAGCTCAAAAAGGCCATCCGCTTGTACTGTGCCCTCAAGCACAAATCGGACACCCTCGACGGCATCAATATCGGCGGGGGCATGCCCATCCGCAACTCGCTGGGCTTTGAGTTCGACTATACCTACATGATCAAAGAAATCGTGTCCAATATCCTGAAAGGCTGTGAAGACGAAGAAGTGCCCGAACCCGATATCTACACCGAGTTCGGCAAATACACCGTGGGCGAAAGCGGGGCCACTATCTTCTCCGTCATTGGCCAAAAACGCCAAAACGACGCCGAGCTCTGGTACATGATCGACAATTCCCTGATGACGACCCTCCCCGATACCTGGGGCATCGGCGAGCGCTTTATCCTGCTTCCCATCAACAAATGGCACAACGACTACCACCGGGTCAACATCGGTGGCCTGAGCTGCGACAACTCCGACTACTACAACTCGGAGGTACACCAAAGCCAGGTCTATCTGCCCTCCTTCCCCTCCCATGACCCCGAACCGCTGTACCTCGGTTTTTTCCATACCGGGGCCTACCAGGACTCCATCTCGGGCTATGGCGGCATCAAACACTGCCTGATCCCCTCCCCCAAGCATATTATCGTGGACAAAGATGACCAGGGCAACCTCGTGGACCGTCTCTACCACCCTGAACAAAGCGCTGAAGAAATGTTGCGCATTTTAGGGTACGAGATGTAAACAGTGCCCACGAAAATGTGTACCTTGGAAACGTAAACCATCATCCCGGGCACCATGCCGAGAAAAGAAACGATACAGACCGTAGCGGTTATTGGGGCGGGTTCCTTCGGAGCCGCCATATCCAACCTTTTGTCGCACAACGCCAAAGTGTTGCTGTACTCCCGCAATGCAGGCCTTGTGCAGGAAATCAATGCCATCCATCGCATTGGCAACCTGCGCATTTCCCCCTTGGTCGAAGCCACCAGTGATATCGAAGACGTCACCCGGCGGTGCAACCTCTTGTTCCCCGTCGTACCGTCCACGGCCTTCCGCGAGATGATGCAGCGCATAGGCCCGCACCTTCGCCCCTACCACATCCTGATCCACGGTACCAAAGGGCTCGACGTACGCGGCATCAGCGATGAGGCGATCCAGGCCGGCCACCTGCGGCTCGAGCACGTGAGCACGATGAGCCAAGTCATTCAACAAGAAAGCGTCGTGCGCCGCGTAGGCTGTCTGTCGGGCCCCAACCTGGCCGAGGAAATCCTCGAAGGGCTCCCCACCGCCACGGTGATCGGTACGGTCTTCAAAGAAGTGTTCAACGAAGGCAAAGCGGTACTCGGCAGCGAGCAGTTCCACGTGTTCCACACCCAGGACATCCTGGGGGCCGAATTGGCTGGGGCACTGAAAAACACCATCGCCCTGGGATCGGGGATCTTGCGGGGAAAAGGGTTGGGGAAAAACATACAGGCTATGCTCATCACCCGCGGCCTGGTGGAAATGATCCACTTCGGCAACGCTTTTGGTGCGGAGAACAACGCTTTCTTCGGCACTGCCGGCATCGGCGACCTGGTAGCGACCGCCACCAGCAAGAAGAGCCGGAACTTCACCTTCGGGTACCGACTGGGGCGGGGCGAAACGTTCGCCCAAATCCAGCAGACCATGCCCGAATTGGCCGAGGGCGTCCGGACGCTGAACATCACCCGCCATCTGGCACAGCACCTCAAACTGCGCATGCCGATTACGCAGATGCTGTACAATATTGTCTTCGAGGGCTATGACATAGACAAAGCCATCCGCTTCCTCATCAACTACCCCTACGATGTGGACGTGGACTTCCTATGACGCCTCCTGGTCAAACCAAACCGGCGTCTGGTCTTCGGGGTCGCCGTTGTAGCTCACCGTGATCTCCTCCCCCGCCGGTATATCGCGCCGGGCGATGATTTCGATAGCATCGTGGTCAATGTCCACCAGATAGCGGGCGTTGGGGTCGTAGGCGTGGTTGTACAGGGAGCCGTAGCCCAGGGCTATGGCGCACTCGTTGTCTTCCCAGCCCCAGAGGAAGTAGTAATCGTGCAGCTTGGTATCGTGTACGATGGGCAACTGCTCCGGGGGCAGGACTACGACCGGGCAGATTTCGATGAGCGTCCCTTCCGGGATGGCTTCCCGGCTAAACACTCCCCTACCGCCCAAGGGGCTGGGGGCCACGTATAACGGTACATATTGCTGCATGCTCAGGGAATTTGAAGGATTTTATGGGTCTGAAGGCTGAGGCGCCACTGGGGGTGCCCCAGGCAGTACGCTAGTGCCAGCCGGGTATTTTCGGCGGCATCGGGCCCATCCATGGGCTGCAGGAAAAAGTACTCAAAATCCAGGCCTGCGAAACGTTCCGGCTCCGCTCCCGGCTGCGGGAACACCAGTTTCAGCTCGCTCCCTGCCCTCAACAGCAGTTCCGTACCTGCCTTGGGGCTCACGCAGAGCCAATCAATGCCCTCGGGAGCCGCCACGGTGCCGTTGGTTTCGACCGCCACTTCAAAACCATGCCGGTGGAGGGCGGCTACCAACACCGCATCTAATTGCAGCAAGGGTTCGCCCCCCGTACAGACCACATAAGGCTTGCCCTCCGGGGCTGGCCACAGGGAAGCGATTTTTGAGGCCAGGACGTCCGGATCGGGATAGCGGCCTCCGTTTTCCCCGTCTGTGCCCCAAAAGTCGGTATCGCAAAATTGGCAAATAGCCTTGTGGCGGTCTTCTTCGCGGCCGCTCCAGAGGTTACAGCCCGAAAACCGGCAAAAGACGGCAGGGCGGCCGCTCTGCCCTCCTTCCCCTTGCAGGGTGTAGAATATTTCTTTGATCTTGTATGCCATAAAAAGAAACAAAAATAAGCGTAATATTGCAAATTCGTAACACTTGCGCAGTATGCAGTTTCTGTATCCCTTGTTCTTGCTGTCGGCACTAAGTCTGGCGATTCCCGTTATCCTCCATTTGTTCTATTTCCGGCGGTTCAAAAAGGTGTATTTCACCAATGTCCGTTTCCTGCGGGAAGTCATGGAGGAGAACAGCGCCCGCTCGCGCTTGCGCAACCTGTTGGCGTTGCTCATGCGCTTGTTGGCCCTTTTGTGGCTCGTCCTGGCGTTTGCCCAACCTTTTTTTCCAGACACCCCTGCCCAGAAACAGGGTTCCCGCGCCGTCAGTATCTACATAGACAATTCTTTCAGCATGGGTGCGCTCAGCCAGGATGTGCCCCTGCTGGAACAGGCCCGCGCCCGCGCCCGGGAAGTAGTGCGCTCGTTTGGGCCCGACGACCAGTTTCAAGTGCTCAGCAACGATTTTTCCGGTCGCCAGCAGCGCTTGCTCAGCCAACAGGACGCACTCGCTGCCATTGACGGTATCCAGCCTTCCCCGGAATCCCGGACGATGTCCTTGGTGCTGCAACGCCAGAAGCAGGCCTTGGCGCTCAGCCGGGCCAAAATTCGCAGCGCCTGGCAAATCTCCGATTTCCAGCGCAGTGCGATGGACATCCGCGAATACGCCGACTCCACCCTGGAGCTGAACCTGATCCCTTTGCAAGCTGTCCAGGAGCGCAATATCAGCATTGATTCCGTCTGGTTTGAATCGCCGGTGCAGATGCTCAACCAGACCAGCCCGGTATTTGTACGCGTGCGCAACCACAGCAGCGACCCCGTGGAAAACATACGGCTGTCGCTGGAGTACCAGGGCCAGACCAAGCCGGTAGGGGTGCTCAGCATCCCCGCCCGTGCCACCGTCACGGACACCGCTATGCTGACCATCCTCAAAACAGGTTGGCAGGAAGCCCGTTTTTCCCTTACCGATTACCCGATCCAGTTCGATGACCACTATTTTTTCAGTTTCCCCGTCCAGGAGCGCATCCGGGTCTTGGCCATCCATGAGGGCAGTGAAAACCGCTACCTGGGGGCCGCTGTGCGCGGTATGCCGCTGTTCGAGCTGAACGCGCAGAACAGCCAAGGATTAGAGTATTCCCGTTTCCAGGAATACCAGCTCATCGTACTGTCCGACCTGCTCTCTTATTCCTCCGGTATGGCCGATGAGCTGCGGCGCTACGCGGAGGAAGGGGGCAATGTACTGCTCTTCCCCGCTGCAGAGGCCAACCTGGAGGGGCTGCGCAGCTTCCTACGGAGCTTCTCCGCCAACGAACCGCTGGGGTTTGCAAAAATAAACAAACAAGCCAGTTCCCTGAACGTGGAGTCCTTCGTATTCAAAGATGTCTTCGAAACGGTAAACGACAACTTGCGGCTACCTTCTGTGCAGGGTGCTTACCGCTTCCAGCAAGGCAGCAACGGCGAAGAGCCCCTCCTCCAGTTCCGCGACGGAACGGCCATGCTGTCGGGCTACCACATCGGGAAAGGCAACCTCTATGTGAGCGCTGCCCCCCTGTCGGAAAACTACAACAACTTGGTCCAGAGCGGGGAAATCTTCATCCCCATGCTGTACAAGATGGCGATTTCCGCTAACAACGACCTGCGCATAGCCTACACGATAGGCCGCGATGAGCTGCTCGAAGCCCAACGGCAAGACCAGAAAGCGGAGTCGGTCTTTAAAATGGGCGGTCCCGGCAAACTGGAGTTCATCCCCGAGCAGCGCTCGGCAGGCAACACGCTGTTCCTGGGCATGGGCGGGCAGGTGCGCGAAGCCGGGCAGTATTCCCTATACCTCAACCCGGGCAACATCTTGCACACCTTCAGCTTCAACTACGACCGGCGGGAGTCGGTCATGGACTATGTGGGCTCCGACGAGTTGGCCGCCTTAGCGGGCCCAATGGCCAAAATCATCCAGGCCAAAAACGAAACGGTATTAGCCGCCCAAATCGAAGAACGCGGCCGCGGGAATACGCTGTGGCGCTGGTGCCTCCTGGCCGCCCTCCTGTTCTTAGCCGCTGAAGCAACGATACTAAGACTCTGGAAGTGACATGAAACTATTGATCCGCAATACGATCGTCATTGACCCCGCCTCGCCCTACCACGGCAAGTCCGTGGATGTCTTCATAGAGGGCGATAAAATCACCGGGATCGGGACAGGCCTGAAACACAAAGCCGACCGGGAACTCGCAGTGCCCGGCTGCCACCTCTCCCCGGGTTGGGTGGATCTTGGCGCACAGCCTATGGACCCCGGCTACGAACACCGGGAAGATCTGCAATCCCTCGCCCGCGCAGCCGCTGCCGGAGGGTTTACCACCCTCGCCGTGTTCCCCAATACCCTACCCCCGGTACAAGGCAAGGCTGAAGTGGCGTATCTGCTCAACCAAACCCGCGAAAGCCTCGTCCGTTTCCTCCCTATCGGCGCGGTATCCGAACACTGCGACGGCAAGCAAATCGCCGAGTTGATGGATATGTACCACGCCGGGGCCGTGGCCTTCTCCGATGGACAACACCCAATCCAGAACAGCGGCCTCATGCTCCGGGCTTTGCAGTATGTACGCGCCTTCGACGGGCTCGTCATCAACCGGCCGCACGAAGCGGGTTTATCGCCGGAAGGGCAAATCCACGAAGGCGTCGTGAGCGCCAGCCTGGGGCTGCGGGGCATCCCCAACCTGGCGGAAGAACTCATGGTACTGCGCGACCTCTATCTCAACGATTATGCAGGGTCGCGCCTGCACTTGTATGGGCTCTCTTCTGCCCACAGCGTACAACTGGTACGGGATGCAAGGGCCAGGAACCTGCGCGTCAGCGCCTCGGTGCCTGTGCTCAACTTGGCCTACGACGACCGGGCACTGACCGACTTCGACCCCTTGTTCAAGGTCTTGCCCCCGCTGCGCGGCAAATCCGACCAGGATGGGCTTAAGCAAGGGCTCAAAGACGGTACCCTGGACCTCATCGTCAGCAACCACATACCCGTAGAAGAAGAAGGAAAAAAACTGGAGTTCCCATACGCCGACTTTGGTGCCCTGGGCCTCGAGACGACGTTCGGACTCGCCCGGAAAGCCCTCGAAAATACCCTCAGCCTGGAAGAACTCATCGTGAAAATGGCCATCAACCCCCGGAAGCTGCTGGGCATAGAACCCGCTTGTGTCCGCGAAGGGAGCAGGGCCGACCTCAGCCTCTTCCTGCCCCACGAAAAATGGACCGTCGAACCAAAACACCTCCGCTCCAAATCCACAAACTCCCCCCTACTCGGCGAGACGCTGACCGGCATGCCCATCGGGGTGGTCCATCGGGGAAAAGCGGATTTTTTTAACCAATAAAACATACAAAATCATGGACACACTGGACTCTAAAGGATTCAAAACAGCCCCCTCCGCCCGCCCCTTGATCCTGCGCGGGGGCATCATCGCTTCCTTGATCCTTATCGCACTTGGCCTGGTCTTCCAGCTCAGCGGTTTCACCGACGTCACGCAACAGTACAGCGCGGGCAATATGCTCGCCGGGCTGCTCTCGTATGCCATCATAACCGCCGCGGGTATCCTAACCGTCAAACAATACCGGGATGAGGATCTGAACGGGTATATCTCCATGGGCAGAGCCTTTGGGATCAGTATGCTGGTCATACTCATCATCGCCGTCATCCAGGCGCTCTGGACGGTCGTGTACATGGAGCTCATCAACCCGGACCTGATGAAAGAAGCTGTGGAAGCACAAATGGATAAGATGATCGAGGACGGACAGGTCACCGAGGAACAACTCGAGACCAGTTCCGGCATGATGGGTTTTTTCACCAGTACCTGGTTCCTCGCCAGTTTTTCCCTGTTCTCCATGCTTTTCACAGGGCTGCTCCTGTCGCTCGTGGTAGCCTTGGTCACGAAAAAAGAGCCTAAAGTATCGTTCTAGTCCTTAGACTTGTTGCGAGGAAATCAACGAGCGGGCAAAAAGACCTTTTTTTCCCTCCTCGCTGACCCTTCGCAACAAGTCTCTTTTTGTACCTTTGCAGCATATCCGGGCTTGAGGGAAGGTTCCCGCCTCTCCTCAAGCCCATCAAAGTTAGCAAACACATGAAGAGGCATCCCGCCCGGTTCTATGGCATTATCGCAGGCGTAGCTACCATCGGCTACTACCTGCTGTTCTACGCCATAGCACCTC
>JBEGMH010000353.1:0-5221 GCA_041183125.1 Bacteroidota bacterium
TCGGTCATGTTTTCCGTCTGTGCGGCATAATCGCCGAAGGCGAAGGTCACCAATCCGTTGACGGGGGCAAATTTTTTGAGGTTCATGAAGTAGTTGAACTTCCCCTTGGTCTCCGGGGTAAAGCCGATGTACTGGAGGTTGGTGTTCCAGAAGGAAGTATTCCAGGTCAGGAGGAATTTGTTGACCACGCCCATTTGGGTGTTCTTGATCGCGGTCTGCTTATCGGCAGGCAGTGCCGGCTCGAAGCTGATGCCGTTGTTTTTCAGCACGCCTAAGGGGACGGTGACTATGGCGTAGTCTGCTTCTATGGGAGCTCCATTTGCGGTGACGACTACCTTGCCCCCCGCGTAGTTCACCCGGGAGACGGCGGTGTTCAGGCGGATATCGAGGCCGGTCGCGAGGAAGTCTGTTATTTTATCATAGCCATTCGTCACGATCCGGTCCAGGCCCGAATAGGCCGAGTCGTCATCGAAGTACCGGGAAGACAACTGGGCGATATCGCCCCCGTAGTCGAATTCCGTATAGGCGGAGAGCATGTACTTCCAGAGGCGGTCGGTGGTTTTGCCGGGGTACAGCGTATTGAACACAGACTGGAAACTTTGGGTCTTGTTGCCGGCTTTCAGGACGGCGTTCACGGCGCTGTCGTACTGGCTTTCGTTGGTCGTCAATAGCTTGTCGGTATAGGCTTTCCCGTTTATGTCAAAGACCTGTACGCTTTCGTCGTCGGTGAGGAAGGTAGTGGCCCCCGACTGTGTCGCGATACCCGTGAGCGGGTTGCCTTTGGGCCCGTGTATCCAGCTCGCCCCTTCGTCAAAGGGGAATCCCGGGGTTCGGTCGGTGCGGATACGGCCACCTGCTTTTCCCTGGGCTTCCAGGACGATCACCGTGTAGCCCTTGCCTTGCAGCCGTTTGGCGGCGGCCAGGCCGGCGATACCGGCACCGATTACCACCACCCGTTTCCCGTTGGCCGCCAATGCCTGCGTTTCAAAGAATTCTTCTTCCGGGTCGGCGCAAGAGTACAGGAGCGAGGGGGCCATCAAGAACAAGGGTACTCCGGCCAAGGTGTCTTTGATAAAGTTTCTTCTTTTCATGGTATTATAGCGTTGTGTGTATTAGACTTATTGCGAGGGGTCAGCGAAAGAGGCGTCCTATGTCATGCCATTGTAATAAAAGCCCGCTTCTACCGCTTTTGACAATTCTGTGAAAATCCGCGTTCCCACAGGGCATAGCTTTGCGGGCAAATTAACACAAAAATGAACGCGAAAACTAATTTCACTGCTTTTACCCTACTTTTGGCTGGTGCTTTGCTCTGGTTCAGCTCCTGCGAGAAAGAGGAACCCATCCAGAAAACCCGTGTGTACGGTACCATCACGATTGACAATCCAGAAACCTGGGCCACCTGGAAAGACAGCGGGGAAGTACAGTTGACGATTTTCCCGAAGTTCAGCCTGGACCCGTTGGCAGGCTGGGGGGCCATTCCCGACAACTTCCTGGGCCCCAACGTACCGGGTGGCACCTTCGCCATCGGCGCGCCTTACAACTCACAGGACCCACTGGTAATCAATTATGTGCCTGGCAAAACGACCTATTCGTACGATTTAGCGTTAGAGCCGGGTACCTATTCTGCGCTGGCCCTGGGCTTCCGCCACGTGCGCGTCACCGATGCGTCTAAAAAGACCGCCACCCTGGGCGTACACTGGGGCAACCCCGCGCAGGTCAGCCATGGCGTGGTCATCAAGGTGCGCACCCCGGCCGGCATCGTACCGGCGCTCAACTATCCCGCCCCGACGGCTTTCGACATCCAGGCCGGGGAAGAAAAGGAAATCAACTTTAAAGCCGATTTCAATTTTGTAAAAAGCTGGTACCGCTAATGCACCCTGTACGGTTCTTTCAGTATGCGCTTTTGCTCGTTTCCGCATTGTACCTGTGCCCCGCTGCGGCGCAGTCTGCAGCAAACAGCGGCAGTATCCGTGGTAATATCCGCGATGCGGGGAGCGGTGCTCCCCTTCCCTACGTGCAAATCGGTGTAGAAGGGACCGGGTCAGGCACTTCCAGTTCTGAAAAAGGTTATTTTGAGCTCAACGGATTGGCTGCAGGCCGCTATACCCTGCTCATCTCGCATCTTGGCTACCGCGACCTGCGCCTATCCGACATCGCCACCGACAGTATCGCCCTGCTCGAGCTCGCCCTCGAACCCGAGCCCATCCTCGTGGGCGAGGTGGTGGTGACGGCCAGTCTGCGCTCCCAGGCCATACAGTTGGCCCCGGCCAGCATAGGCGTAATCAGCAGAAAGCAAATACAGGCCCGCGGCCCTTTCACCTTCGATCAGGCCTTCGATGAGATGCCGGGTGTGGTCGTCACCCGTTCCAGTGGGGCCAATGTACAGGCATTTTCCATACGGGGGGCGTCGGAGGTGGCCGGGGGTGGTATTGGCAACCGCGTGCTGCTGCTGATTGACGGCCGCCCTGCCCTGAGCCCTGAATCCGGCGGCGCTTTGTGGAACCTCGTGCCGCTCAACTCCATCGAGCGCATCGAGGTCGTACGGGGCGCGTACTCCTCGCTGTACGGCTCCAGCGCGATGGGCGGGGTGGTAAACGTCGTCACCCGAAAGCCGGGGGATACCCCCGAGACGCGCGTACACCTGAACTACGGGGCATACGGCCCCGCCCCGCGCAGCACGGGCTATCGGCAGTACGGCGATTTCCACACGGCGGAAATCAGCCATGCCCGCAAGGTGGGGCAGCGTTTTTCATACGTGCTCGACGGGGGCTGGAAATCCGATGCGGGGCACCGCGAAAAAACGGGTTTCGACTTGTACAACGCCTTTGGGAAAGGCATTTGGACGTTCCGTTCCGGGCAGACCCTACAGGTATCTGCCAACGCCAACCGCATGTACAGCGATGCGCCGGCTACCTGGCTGAGCCGCCCGAGGGCTTACAGCGTCGCCGATTTCCGGCATGACGACTACCAGGACCGCCGCGAAGCGAACGCGGATGTGTTTTATCAGTCGGCGCCTGCCCGGCGCCTGCGCTTCAACTCCCGCCTCTACCACTACCGCAACTTCTCCCTGTTCAGCTTCAACGACGACCCTTCCAACGACAGCACCAACATCAACACCGGCAAACAGGTCGTCGAGGAATACAGCGTGCGCACCCGCCGCCTGGGCAATGTTTCCCAGCTCCATATCGAAGCCGGGCGGGGGCACCAACTGCTCGTCGGCACCGACCTCAAGTCGGATTATGTACTCGGCCTCCCCGACATCTACCTCTATGGCGAACGCCGGGCCTTCGGTGCAGGGCTATTTGTGCAAGATGAGTTTTCCGTAGGGGACAGGTTCAATGCTACGGTCGGGGGGCGCATAGACTACTACCGCATCGCCGGCGAAGTAGAAGAAGCCAATTTCAGTCCCAAGCTGGCCTTTTCGTACCGCGTCCGGCCCAATTTTTCCGTGCGTGGATTGTTGGCGCAGGCCTTTCGGGATCCACCCATTGCCGAGCGCTTCATAAAATTCGAGCAGGGGGGTGGGTTGGCGTTTCGGCCCAACCCAGGGCTTGAGCCGGAGCGGCTTGTCCTGTCCGCCGAGTTAGGAGCTAAGTGGAGCAGTGAAAAATGGGGTTCCCTGGACGGGGCTTTCTTTTTCAACCACTACAAGAACCTGATTTCTTTCCAGCAGGTTTCCGCTCCCCTGGAAACCCTCACGTACCAGGTCGTCAACCTGCGGGCGGCCCGGATGCAGGGCTTTGAGCTGAGTTATGCCCGCCACTGGGGGGAGGCCTTCAGCCTAAGCGCTTCCTACACGTTTCTCGACGCCCGCGACATTTCCAGCGAGCGGGTCAACGATGCCCTCGCCTACAAGGTGCGCCATACTTTGGGCGCTTCTGCCACCTGGCAGCACAAGCGCTGGGTTGTCCATGCCAATGCCCGCTACCGCAGCCGCGTAGAAGAAGTGTTCATCTACCCCGGCAGTGAGCCAGCCGCGGCTTTCATTGCCAATGCCAGGCTCCGGTATAGCCTCGGACAGGGGCAGAGCGCCTACTTTGCCGTCAACAACCTCAACAACGCGCAGTATGAGGAACTGGAACGCTACCGCATGCCCGGCAGGAGTTTTGCGCTAGGCCTGGAGTGGGCCTTTTAGGGGAAGTAGTCAACCCTTCTTGCTAAAAATCCATTAGACTTGTTGCGAGGGATCAGCGAGGTGGGAAAAAAGAGTCATTTTTTATCCACACGAAGGCTTTTTGAGGGAGTCTAACTGCCTTAGATGACCGAAAAAAGGCATAGTGTGGGGAAAAAATGGCCTTTTTGACCCCTTGATGATTCCCCTCGCAACAAGTCTATTATTAAAGTGTATATTTAGCAGCCTATTAGAGTTGTTGTGTATAACCGTATACTTTCTTATGGATATAGCTAAGCAAGTCAAACAAGAGATCAACCGGCTCGATCCCCAAGCAGAGGTAATATTATTCGGGTCGCGCGCACGGGGAGATTATCGCCAAGATTCTGACTGGGATTTTTTGATTTTGCTACATCGCCACCTGGAACCCGCTCTAAAGGTACTCATCCTGGAACGTTTGTACGATTTAGAACTAAGTTCCGGCGAAGTAATAAGCAGCATCATCCATACCCAATCGGAGTGGGCAGAACGTGCCGTCACTCCTATTTACCAGATCATTGCAAAAGAAGGCATACGGGCATGAGTTACTCAAAAGAGGAATTAGTGCAGTACCGTATAGAACGAGCCCGGGAAGCATTGACCGACGCAGGGATTTTGGCAAAAGAGGAACGATGGAAATCTGCGGCCAATAGGATGTACTATGCCTGCTTCTACGCCGTTTCCGCCTATTTAGCATTTCGGGACATAAAAGCAACTACCCATTCGGGACTCAAATCGGCATTTAACCAAGAGCTGGTCAAAACAGGAAAAATCGCCAAAACAGCGGGAATATTGTTCAACAAGCTTTTTTACATACGACAAGAAGCTGATTATGAAGATTTTGCTATTATTCAGGCAGATGAAATCCAATCTATGTTACCCGAAGTAGAAATACTCGTTCTAGAAATAGACCAATTGATAAAAAAAGGGATGGACTCCTAATATCTCCTCTTTTTTGCAAAAGCCATCAAAAATTCCCAAACATTTCATCTGTGGCACTTGGCGGAACAACCCTTCTTGCTAAAAATCCATTAGACTTGTTGCGAGGGGTCAGCGAGGTGGGAAAAAAGA
>JBEGMH010000354.1:0-4913 GCA_041183125.1 Bacteroidota bacterium
CCTATACGGAGTCCACCCGAGAAGGTACGAGGCAGCGATGCGGTGCCGAAGTCAAATCCGAACGCACCAGCGCCGCGGGTCGTGGCCGAGTTTCCGTTCACGTTGGGGTCGGCTCCGGTATAGTTGGTTTTCATCCAGAGGTCGGTAGCGGTGAAGAACAAGCGCAGGGAGCGGAACACCCCTATTTTCTTCAAGGTTTCCGGAGCGAAGGCATAGCTGAGGGACACGTCGCGGAGGCGGATCCAGTTGATATCCCTTTCCACGAACTCCGACTCCGGGAAAGCGGAGAAGAAGTCCGAGCGCGTTTGGGGCGTCACCTGAATCGTGTTCACCGTGGGGCTTTCGGAATCCTGGCGTCCGTCGCGCAGGACGCCATTGAAGACATAGGGCTGGGTGCGGTCGCCGATGCGGGTGCTCAAGCCGGTGCGGAAGAGGAACATTTCCGTACCGTTGAACACATCTCCCCCTTTGCGGATATCGAACAGGAAGGAGAAGTTGAAATTGCCCAGGGTGAACTGGTTGGTAAGGCCCAGGGTAAAATCCGGGTTGCGGTCGCCGATGGGCAGGAAGTTGGCGTTGACCACCGGAAGCCCCGTGTTAGGGCTGATCAGGACATCGCCGTTCTTGTTGCGCAGGTAGCTGTACCCCCCGATGGCCGTCGCCGAGCCCATGCCGCGCAGGTTGCCGGAGAGGTTGACCCCGGGATAGAAACGCTGCAGGTCGCTCACGAAAGCACTGGAGCGTGCGTTGCCGTAGAGCCAGGTATCCGAGTTGTAGAACTCTGCCTGGTCGGCGGGCAGGTTTTCCACGTTTGTTTCGAAAGTAGTGAAGTTAGCAAGTACCTCCCAAGTAATTTTCTTGGCTTTCACGGGCATGACGTTGAGCTGTACTTCATAGCCGTAATTGCTGAAGGTACCGCCGTTTACGAGGCCGAAGATAAAGCCTGTGCCATAGCTCAGGCGCTGGGCGACGATTTGGTCGTAGCGGGTATTTTTGAAATAGGCGAAATCCACCCCGATGCGGTTCTTGAAGAATTTGAGTTCGGTGCCGAACTCGTAGCCTTCCGTGCGCTCCGGTTTCAGGTTGGGGTTGCCGCCAAAGAAGTCGTAGAGGAAGCCGCCGCCCGTAGAACCTTGCGACACAAGGCGGGGCTGAATGCGATAGGGGGTGGCATCTTTACCCGTTTGGGAGATGGTGGCGCGCAGTTTGCCATAAGACAGGACGCGGTTGTTGCTCAGGCCGGGCAGTTCGGTGAACACGAAGCTCAGTCCGTAGGAAGGATAGAAGAAAGAACGGTTGGCCACGGGGAGGGTGGACGACCAGTCGTTCCGGCCTTTTACGGAGAAGTACAACAGGCTTTTGTACCCCAGGTCGAAGCTCCCCAGGAGGCTCACCAGGCGCTGCCGCGTGATCGTCAATTTGTTGCGCTGCGTAGTGGGATCTGCGTTATTTATACTGTTGTAGTCCGGGATGAAGAGTTTTTCCCCGCGCACCGAGGTGACCTCGTAGTTGCGGTCATCAAACGAGCCTCCGAAAGTGAGGGAAGAGCTGAAGTTGCCGAAATTTTTCTTTGCTGTGGCGATGAGGTTGCCGTTGAGCAGCAGCGACACTTCGTTGTAGCTCTCCACGGAGCCGAGGCCGGCGATGCCGAGTACGGATTCCGGGTGGCGGAACTGGTTGCCGATGGTGGAATAGTTGTCCACGCCAAAGCGGCCGGTCACGTTCAGCCACTTCAGTGGGTTATAGGCCAGGGTGAAGTTGCCGATAGAGCGCTTGGTGCGGGTGCGGTTCGCGTTGGCAATGGTATTGAAGAAGGGGTTGTCCGGCTCAGAGGTGGTGCCAATCAGTCTGCGGCGCGTACCGTCGGGGTTGAGATAGACGGTAGCATCGTCGTAGGAAGGCCACTGGATCAAGGAGATGAGGTATCCGCTCGCCCCGCGCTCGGGGGCGGTGGTTTCGGTGATGAGGTAGTTGAAGGAGCTGCTCAGTTCCAGCTTGGAGTTCACTTTGGCCGTGGTGTTCAAACGCAGGGAGATGCGGTTGAAGTCGTTACCGGGCACGATGCCCAACTGATCGGTATAGCTGCTCGACAGGCGGTAGTTCAGGTTTTCCGATCCCCCCTCGAAGCCGAGGTTGTGGGTTTGGGTGAAGCCGGTGCGGAAGAACGCGCCTACGTTGTCGTAGAGCTGTGTGCCGGGAGGCAGTTTCGGCCCGAAGTACGAGGTAGTGTTCGGGTCGGCCGAACCGTTGAAGCCCCGTGCGTATTCATTGGTGAACTGTGGAAAGCGGTAGTATTCCTCGGTGCGGAACAGGTTGTCGTAGTTGATGCGGCCTTTGCCGGCAGTCCCTTTTTTCGTCGTGATGATGATGGCCCCGGAGGAGGCGTCGATGCCATAGAGGGCTGCCGCTTCCGGGCCTTTGAGCACGGTGATGGATTCAATATCGGCGGGGTTGATATCCCCTGCGCGGTTGAGGTAATCCGCCGAGCGGTTGGGCTGGTCGGAGACCAGGGCTCCCTGGCTGAAGGTGCGGTTGTCAATAGGCAGGCCGTCCACGACGAAGAGCGGTTGGTTGTTCCCGTCAATCGAGCTCGGCCCCCGCAGTTGGATACTCACCGAAGCCCCGGCCTGGCCGCTGGAAGGCGTCATGTTCAAACCGGCCACACGGCCCTGCAGGGAGACCAGGAAGTTGTCGCGGCCCGTGTTGTACAACTGCTCGCCTTTTACTTCCTGTACCGAGTAGCTCAGCTTCTTCTTGTCCTCCTTGATGCCCAGGGCGGTCACGACCACTTCGTCCAGGGCAGTGGCCTCAGAAGCCAGTTCGACGTTGATGACGTTCGCATCGCCGACGACTACTTCTTTTTGCGAGTAGCCCGTGTAGGTAAAGCGCAGCGTCTGCCCTTTGGACGCTTCGATTTCGTACTTTCCGTCCAAATCCGTGACCGTACCGTTCGTGGTACCGGCAACGAGGATTGTAGCGCCGATCAGGGGCGCACCATCCTGCTCATCTGTGATCGTACCGCTGATTTTTTTTGCCTGCGCCCATAGCCCGGCTATCGGGATAAGCATCAGGAGCAACAACCAGCTCGACCTCTGTAGTTGTCTCTTCATAAACATGACGTTTTGTGAGTTATAGAAAATATTGAAGTTTCCAAAGCACGGTTTTTTTTGCAACAAATTGCAAAAAAAACCTAAAATTGCGCTCAAATTACATTTTAAAGTAGAAAACCAGCTTTTTTAAAGCGTTTTTTTGCAAAAATTTGCTATTTTTGATACGCTGCCGCAATGAGCCCATGGAAGTGGTGCGTCCCCTGCTCCCGCTCGGGTGCATAGCGCCCATGGGTGTAAAAGCGGGACTGGATGCCTTTTTGTACTGCCTCCACGACTTCTTCGTCCTCGATTTCCACCTGCCCCAGGCCCGAACCGGCACCTTGCTCGAGTTTGGAGGCATCGTAGACGAACGGCAGGAACGTCACGCGGGTACGGTCTATGCCGATGGGCTCCACGAGGTTGAACGACAAGCCCCAGGGGTAAAAATTGAACATCATATTGGGGAAAACCCAGAAATAATACGCCGCGACCTGCCTGCCATAATCCGGGGAAGAAGGCGGAAGGTCGAAACAGAGCTCCCCTTCCTTGGCGATACCCACTTGCAGGTTGGATTGCCCAAATACTTCCGTGGTATAGCTGCTGTAGTCCAGTACCGCGCTCAAGCCCCCGTGGACAAAGGGGATATGGAAGCCTTCGAGGTAATTTTCACAGTACAAGGCCCAATGGGCTTTGACTTCAAACACCTGTGCCCTTTCCGGCACCAGGCACATCTGGTCGAGCGGAAGCCAGCCGACGCGCGCCATCATCTCGCCGAAGTATGCCTCCGGGCCATCGCCCGGCGCCACCTGGGCAAACAGGAGCGGCCCCCATTGGAACAGCGGCACGCGGTGTAGGTGGTCGCAAGGTGCCGGAAAGTCTTCTACGTCTTTGAACTCCGGCATAAACGTGAACGTGCCGTCCAACTGAAACACCCTTCCGTGGTAGCGGCAGCGCAACTGACTGCCCTTGCCCGGCTCCCAGGCCAACAAGTTGCCGCGGTGGGTACAGACATTTGACAGGCAGTGCAGTGCCCCGCTTTTGTCCCGGCTCAACAGAAGCGGTTCCCCGACATAGCCCGGCAGCAGCTCCACCGGGTGGTAAGTACCGGGGTCCGGTGCCATGCCCGTATGGCCTATGTACTGCCAGCTCGGGCTGAAGATGCGTTCCTTATCCGCGGTAAAATACTGGTTTTCTTTGTAGTAACCCGTGTCCAGGGTCTTCGCCCTGCGTATGTCCCCGTTGATTTCAAAAGGCCCCATGATGTACAGATTCGTATGGTTTTATGGTAATGATACAGGATATGTCCCCCTTTGGCCCTGCGAGCCACACCGATGCGGGAAGGGGAAGGAAAGAAGGTTCACCCCAGCCGGGGGAGTTGGGGCGGTGCCTTTTTTCGGTCAGATGGCCTGCGGTACATTTGTCTGTCCCTGTTTTCAGATTTTATTTGATTTTTGCAAAGACAAACACAGCGCACATGCAAGCCAGAAGGATTCGTACACTACTCGGGCGACTGGGGCTCATGCCCCTGGCCGACCGGGCACTTTACATCGCCCAATATATGCAAAACTTCGGGCGCAACCAAACCTTTCGGAAACAGTTTCCCGAGATTGCGCTGCCCCCTTCTTACATGCTCTTCGAAGCCTTTCAGCTCGACTACCGCAAGTACTGGGAGGGAGGACGCGAGACGGCGATATGGCTCGCCAACGCGGTCAAACCCCACTTACCTGGAGGCGACCTGGACGTACTCGACTGGGGCTGTGGCCCTGCACGGGTCCTGCGGCAACTCCCCAGCGTATTAGGGGAAGAGCACCGCTATTGTGGTGC
>JBEGMH010000355.1:0-4785 GCA_041183125.1 Bacteroidota bacterium
GAGTTCTTCGCAGAGAACAGCTCTTACTGGTACGCGACTAACTCTTTAGAGGAAGCCTATTACCTGTCGGCCATTCTAAACTCCGATACCCCGAATACCTTGATCAAAGATTTTCAAACCAGGGGGCTTTTCGGGGCGCGGAACGTCCATAAAAAAATCCTCGATCTTTACTATCCGCGGTACGATGCCCAAGATCCCACACACAGAAGCCTGGCCGAACTCGGCCACCTTTGCCACGAAAAAACCGCACAGTTCCTAATGGAAAACCCACCCCCATCCCCTTTGAACACCTTGCAATTAGGCAAGCTCCGCACTGCTATCCGGAGAAATCTATCGGAAGAATTGAAAGAAATGGATGTCTTCGTCCAGGAAATCATCCCCTTCTGAGTGCCTTCTTCCCCCTATAAATTGCCTTCATCTTGACCTAATTTTGAGCAAAAATCCGAAATTTGCGAGCTAACCCCCCGTCTTCTAATTCTCCTCCTTATCCGACCCTGGCTTGCGTACCTGCTTCACGTCGCCGCCGAGCACGTTTTTGATGTACTTGTTTTTGGGGTTGCCGTGGTAGCGCACCTCGCCCCCGGTAGTGGCCGATATTTCCAGGTGCTCTTCGGCACCGACTTCGGCGCGGGCACCGGTATGGCTGCGCACGTAGGTCTTTTTGGTGGCCAGGCTCCCTGCCTGGTACTGGCCGCCGGTGGCTGCACTGGCTTCCTGGGTGTCTGCCTGGCCGCTCAGGGTCAGGCGGGCCCCTTCGGAGGCGGATGCCTCGAGCGATTGCACCTCGAGTGCTAATTCCACCTGGGCACCGCTACCGGCGTGCACATCGAGTTTGGCGGCGTTGACAGGGGTTTCTGATTTCACAAAAGCTCCTGCGGTCGCGCGGATTTCATCGAGTGCGGTATAGGTCACATACACTTTGATGATGGCATCTTTGTACATGAAGCTGTTGAGCGAGGCCACGCGCAGGATGCCCTGGACCACGCGTACGGTCACTTCGTCTTCGGGTATGCCCTCCGCGTACAGTTGTGCGCTTGCTTTTTCCCCTTTTGTCAGGTAAACCTTTACGTTGCCCGTTGCGGAAAGCCCGTGGAAGTCGTCGAGGGCGATCTCTTTTTGTCCCCAGAGGGCGATACTGGCCAGGATCAGAGCCATCGTGGCCATACTGCGTTTCATCATGGTGGTCATTGTGCTTTTTGTATGGTAAAAGATATTACTTTTTGAAAGAAGATGCCTCTATCGGCCCTTTTCCCCTATGACTTTTACAAAAAAAAGCCGGGAAACGGGTTAGGCTTGCTTTTTTTTCAGATTTTTGTACACCAATTTGCTGTGAAAAGGATCGGACAGGCGCGAAAAAGAGCCGTTTCGACCCCGATGGGCCCTCCCCACAGCAAGAGGCAAACACATACTGATAACACAAAACTACGACAGATGGCACAATCGCCGGCAGACCACTTCAAAAAGCTCATCTCCCACAGCAAGGAATACGGTTTCATCTTTCAGTCCAGCGAAATCTACGACGGCCTCAGCGCTGTATATGACTTCGGCCCCTACGGCGTGGAACTCAAAAACAACATCAAGGACTACTGGTGGGCTTCCATGGTACAAATGCACGAAAACATCGTCGGCATTGACGCGGCCATTTTCATGCACCCCACTACCTGGAAGGCCTCCGGCCACGTAGATGCCTTCAACGACCCCTTGATAGACAACAAAGACAGCAAAAAGCGCTACCGCGCCGACCAGTTGATCGAGGAGTACATTGATAAAATCGAGGATAAAATCAACAAAGAGGTCGAAAAAGCGGCTAAGCGCTTTGGCGACAGCTTCGACGAGGAGCTGTTCCGCAGCACAAACCCGCGCATCGTGGAATACCGCCAGAAAGCGGAAGCCGTGGCCCAGCGCTTGGCGGGCCACATGTCAGCCGGCGATATGGCCGGCCTCAAGGCCATGATTGACGAGCTGGAAATCACCGACCCGGAGAGCGGCTCCCGCAACTGGACCGACGTGCGCCAGTTCAACCTCATGTTCTCCACCCAGCTCGGCAATATCGCAGGCGAAGAGGGCAAATTGTACCTCCGGCCAGAGACGGCACAGGGCATCTTCGTCAACTTCCTCAACGTACAGAAATCTACCCGCCAGAAAATACCGTTTGGCATCGCACAGATCGGGAAAGCTTTCCGGAACGAAATCGTGGCGCGGCAGTTCATCTTCCGCATGCGCGAGTTCGAGCAGATGGAAATGCAGTTCTTCGTGCGTCCGGGCGAAGAGATGACCTGGTACGAGTACTGGAAGCAGGCGCGTATGCGCTGGCATTTGGCCCTGGGCACGCCCCAGGAGAAACTGCGCTTCAAAGACCACGACAACC
Organism: Bacteroidota bacterium; assembly: GCA_041183125.1. Classification (GTDB taxonomy): domain Bacteria; phylum Bacteroidota; class Bacteroidia; order Chitinophagales; family Saprospiraceae; genus JADJPL01. The sequence goes on from JBEGMH010000355.1 coordinate 2,369, forward strand.
TGGCCCACTACGCCAACGCAGCCGTGGACATCCAGTACGAGTTCCCCTTCGGGTTCAAAGAAATGGAGGGCATCCACTCGCGTACCGATTTCGACCTGAGCAACCACCAGATGCTGTCGGGCAAAAAGCTCCAGTATTTCGACCCGGAGCTCAACGAAAGCTACGTGCCGTACGTCGTGGAGACCTCCGTGGGCGCCGACCGCACCTTCCTGGCCATGCTCAGCCAGTCGCTCGTAGAAGAAAATGTGCCCGATGCGGAAGGCAACGAATCCACCCGCGTGGTGATGAAGCTCCATCCTACGCTGGCACCGGTCAAAGTAGCGGTACTGCCCCTCCTCAAAAACAAGGAGGAGCTGACCAATGCAGCCCGCGACGTGTTCCATACCCTGAAGGCCTCCTTCCAGTGCCAGTACGACGAAAAAGACGCCATCGGGCGCCGCTACCGCCGCCAAGACGCCATCGGGACCCCTTTCTGCGTGACGATTGATTTTGAGACCCTCGACAACCAGACCGTCACCATACGCGAGCGCGATACGCTGGCCCAGCAGCGCGTGCACATCAGCCAGGTGGAGGGTATCGTACGCCAGCAGGTGGATGTGAAAAACCTGTTGTTGGGATAAACTTCCTACATTGGCTAAACCCGTCGGAAGGAAATTGTTTCGATGTTATTTTTGGTATTTTTAGCCCTGCGCTGCCATGTCCGAACACCCTTTTTCGAAATCGTTTTCCCCGTTCCGGAGGGCGCAGATGCCGCCCCGCGATACCCGGGCGTTCAAGGAGTTGTTTTTCTACATCCAGTTCGACACGTTCGGGGCGTATCTCCAGGTGTGCGACAAGAAAGGGCAGGAAGTCGAGACGAGCTATCTGCACTACAGCGGCCCGGTGCGGAGCGTACTGCACGCGCTGGAGCAAATCCGCCATAAGCAGGATTTCATCATAGAGTGGGAGAAATCGCCGGGCTGTGTCTACCTGAGCGAGTATCCCTTTCTGATGGACGCGCTCCGGCCCTGCGACAACCTCCGGGACGCCGACGGCGAGCCTATTGTGTTTTCCCCGCAGGAAGGCCGTTTGGTTGCGCAACTGCAGTCGGGTGCTTCCGGGAACACCCTGGAAGCCACTATAGTGCTCCAGCTCCCCGGCCAGGTATCGGACGACTTTTTGCTGGTCACGGAGCAGTACGCCCTCGCCGGCAACACCCTGGTGGAAATCCCGCCCACTGGCGCGCCCGCCCACACGCTGTCCAATTTCAACATGCAGTTTGACCGCAAGGACTTGACCCTGTTCCTGTCCCTGTTGTATTCCAACCTCGAGCATATCGGGCTGCAGTTTGAGGAGTACCGCGAGATAGATTTCTCCGATGAGGGCATCAAGGCCAACCCCTGCCTGATTTTTGAAAAAATAGACGAATCGAACGCCCTTTTCCTGCGCGTGGCCCAACAATTGCCCGACCTGGCCACCGATGCGCTGGAGCAGTTCAACCTCTTCCGCTATGCGGACATCAACGAGCTCGAGAAGCGCATCCGCATCCGGTATGTGGACCACGCGCCCATGGAGTCGCTCAGCGGGCACATCCTCAGCCTGTTGCAAAAATACAGCGGAAAAAAAGGGAAAGGGGAGATACCTGCCGTCGAGGGCAACCTGATCATCGTCCCGGAATCCGTTGCGGCGCCTTTCATCTACCAGGAGCTTCCCCAGCTCCTGACCCAGTACACGGTCATGGGCGCAGAAAAACTGCGGGCCTATAAAATCCGCGCGATACAGCCCAAACTGGAGGTGTCGCTCAGCCATAATATAGATTTTTTTGAGGGTAGCGCCGATTTCGATTTCGAAGGGGAGAAAATCAATTTGTTTGACGCCATACAGCAGTACCACAAAAACCGCTATGTACTGCTGAGCGATGGCTCCCACGCCCTGCTCAACGAAAGCTACGTGAGGCGCCTAGAGCGCTTGTTCAAGAAAAAAGGCAAAACGGCCAGGGTGTCCTTCTTCGACGTCCCTTTTTTGGACGAGGTGATCGGCGAAGTGGCGCAGGAAAAAACCTTCCAGAAATCGCGTGCCCTTTTCGAAGGGTTCAACAAGCTCGATAAATCCCGCGCCAAACTACCCGCGCTCAACGCCGAGCTGCGCCCGTACCAGGTGCAGGGGTTCAAGTGGTTGCAATACCTGCACGACAACCGCATCGGCGGCTGCCTAGCAGACGACATGGGCCTGGGGAAAACCCTCCAGACGCTGTCCCTGCTGGCCAACCTGTACCCCCAACAAAGCAAACCGAGCCTCATCGTCATGCCCCGGAGCCTGCTCTTCAACTGGGAGCGGGAGGTGCGCCGCTTTGCACCCCAGCTCAAGACCTATACCTTCTACGGCAACAACCGGGAAATCGAAGACCTACGGGCGGCACACCTGGTCTTTACTACCTA
>JBEGMH010000356.1:0-4520 GCA_041183125.1 Bacteroidota bacterium
ATGCAGGGCTTGGGCCTGGAGGTCGGGGCGGTTACCATCCAAAACGAGCCCCAACACGGCGGCAACAACCCCAGTATGCTGATGTCGGCCTCCCAGCAAGCGGATTTTATCAAAAACCACCTCGGCCCGGCGATCCGGGCAGCGGGCCTTTCTACTAAAATTATCATTTGGGACCACAACTGCGACCACCCCGAATACCCGATTGCTATCCTCAACGACCCGGAAGCCCGGCGCTTCATTGATGGCAGCGCTTTCCACCTCTATGCAGGAGAGGCGCAGGCCATGTCCCAGGTACACGATGCCCATCCCGATAAAAACCTCTACTTCACCGAGCAATGGACAGGCGCCAAAGGGGATTTTGGAGGTGACCTGAAGTGGCATGTCCGCAACGTAATCATCGGTACTGCGCGCAACTGGAGCCGGGTCGTACTGGAATGGAACCTGGCCAATGACCCCGACTACAAGCCACACACCCCGGGCGGCTGTACAGAATGTAAAGGCGCCCTCACCATAGATGGCTCCACCTTCCGCCGGAACGTGAGCTACTACATCATCGCCCATGCGGCCCGCTTCGTACCTCCCGGCTCCCGTCGGATCGCCAGTAACCAGTGGGCGGAAGTCCCCAATGTGGCGTTCCAAACGCCCGATGGCAAAAAGGTGCTGATCGCCCTCAACGATGGCGCTAAGCCCGCTTCGTTCAAGGTGGAATCCGGCAGCCGGCACTTCGTCGCAACGCTCAACCCGGGCAATGTGGGCACCTTTGTATGGTGAGGGGGAAAAATATGGGCCAAAAGACGCCTTTTTCTTACTTTTGACACCTTCGATGATTCCCCTCGCAACAAGTCCAACAAAAGGCTATGGAACGCATTACCCTCGCACCCAATTACTCGATTTCCCGCATTGTCAAAGGCGGCTGGCACCTGGCCGGCGGCCATGGCCCCGTGGATGAAGCCGAAGCCATCGCCGATATGCGCGCTTTCGTGGAAGCGGGCATCACCACGTTCGACTGTGCCGATATCTATACCGGCGTAGAAAGCCTGATCGGCAAGTTTTTACAGCAGGAACGCGATGCCTTCGCTTCCGGCAACCTGGCCCCGGTGCAAATCCACACCAAATACGTGCCGGATTACGACGCTTTGGCTACCCTGGGCAAAAGGGATACCGAAGCCATCATTGACCGCTCCCTGCAACGCTTAGGGGTGGAACAACTCGACCTCGTGCAGTTCGCCTGGTGGGATTACCAGTTTCCCCGCTACGTCGAAACGGCGGTACACCTGCACGAACTGCAACAAGCGGGCAAAATCCGCCACATCGGGGTGACCAATTTCGATGCGGCCCACCTACGGGAAATCCTCGATGCCGGGGTGCCTATCGTGGCCAATCAGGTGCAGTACTCCGCGCTGGACCACCGCCCCGAGCGCGACATGACCGCATTGGCTAGCGAAGCGGGCTTTGCCTACCTCTGCTACGGCGTCATCGCTGGCGGTTTCCTCAGCGACCGCTACCTGGGTGCCCCGCCCCCTGAGGAACCGCTGGAAAACCGCTCCCTCACCAAATACCGCCTCATCATCGAAGAATATGGAGGTTACGAGCGCTTCCAGGAATTGTTGGCGACCCTCCACGGCATAGCCACGCGCCACGGCGTCGGGATCGCGGAAGTGGCTGCGCGCTACATCCTGCAAAAACCACAGGTCGGCGGGGTCATCATCGGTGCCCGGAACCGCCGCCACCTGGCCCGGCTCCAACAAATAGACGCCCTCGCCTTAGACGAGGCCGATCTGGCCGCTATCGCACCGTTGACGGCGCGCTCGGAAGGCCCTCAGGGGCCTGTGTATGCGCTGGAACGCGATAAAAATGGGCGGCACGGCGCCATCATGCGCTACAACCTCAACGGACAAACGGCAGCGCGCCCATGATTGTCCGGACAGAAACACCCGACACGCCGACGCTGCGCTTCTATGGGGGAACGCTCGGCGCTTTGCTGCCCTTCGGGCTGTTTGCAGGGGGCGTGATCGCTATCGCCCTCTCCGGTGCCCCGGATGAGCGCGGCTTCTGGCCGGTCCTGTTGGCAGCCCTCACCGCAGGGCTGTTGTTGGCAAAAGACCGGAAGGCCTTCAGCGAGACCGTGATCAACGGCATGGCACAACCCATCGTGATGGTGATGTTGTCCGCCTGGATGCTGGCCTCCACCATCGGGGTGCTGCTGTCGGAGACGGGCTTCGTAAACGCGCTGCTCTGGGTCGCCGGACAGTTGCAGCTCTCGGCAGCCGGCTTTACCGCCGCCGCTTTTGCGATATGCTGCGTCATTTCCCTCTCCACGGGTTCCAGCTTTGCCACCATCCTGATCGGTGGCCCCCTGCTGTACCCGGCAGGCGGGCTCTTGGGGGCCGACCTGCCCCTGTTGGCCGGGGCTATCCTCGCCGGGGCCACCTTTGGAGACTTTTTTGCCCCTATCTCCGATACGACCATCGCCAGCGCCCTCAGCCAGGAAGCTGAAATAGGGCCCACTGTGCGCAGCCGCCTGCGCTACATCTTGCCCGTGGCCTTGGTCGCTTTGCCTTTGTACTATTTGTTGGGGCGGGTGCGCAGCGCTTCGGCAGCCGCCGGCGAAGAACTGGCAGGCAGCCCCGCCGGCTTGCCCATGCTCCTGGTCCCCGTGCTCATCATCGTGCTGTTCCTGAGGGGAAAACACTTGCTGCACGGCCTCCTGTTCGGGCTTTTGGCCGGGGTGCTCCTGGGCTGGGCACTCGGACTCCTCCCCGGTGCCAAAATCCTGTCGCTGGACCTGGAAAACTTCCGGGCACAGAGCTTTGTCATCGAAGGCATCAACCGCGCGACCGGCATCAGTTTTTTCACCATCCTGCTCATGGGGCTCGTGGAGACCCTGAAAGCCGGCGGCCTGATAGAACGCCTGGTCGCCTGGGCCGCGCGGCACAGCCATAGCCCGCGCCAGGCAGAAGGCTGGATCGCCGCCGCCGGCAGCGCCGCCGTGCTGCTCACGACGCACAGCATCGTCGCCATCCTCATGGTCGCCGAATTTGCCCGCAAAACGGGGGAACAGCAGGGCATTGAGCCCACCCGCCGTGCCAACCTCCTGAGCCTGGTCGTCTGTGTGTTTCCCTTTCTGCTGCCCTATTTTATCCCCGTTATCCTCATGGCCAACACGACGGGTAGCGGGGAACCCTTTGGCCTCGCCCCGGTAGCCCCGCTGCAGACGGGCCTCCACAACTTTATCGCCTGGGGCCTGGCCGCTATGACCATCGGAACCCTTTTGTGGAAAAAAAATAAAAGATGAGCGAGCAAACGAACCTGCGACCAGACCAGTTCGAACTGTACGACCTGCGCATCGTCGTAGAGCAAATCAATGGGCATTGCACCTGCAATATGCGCATTGGAGACTGTTTTTACCTGCGCGGCGGTAAATTATCGCTGCCGGAGGGGGCGGATTTTTGTCTGTACGCCCTGCAATCGGCCATCCCGCTGCTGCCCGCCAAACAACGCCGCAACCACCCCGCCGACTGGATGGAGACCGATGCGCGCGTCACCTGCCCGGATCCCGCTTGTGGCCTCATCCTGCGCATAGACCGTGAAAATACCCGGGTACTGAACCACGACGACGTGAGCCCAATTCCCTGGGAGGAGAGCAACGCTTAGCCTCTTTTACCCCTCCTCCTCTGGTAAATCGGAGGCTTCTAATTGGAACAGTTCGTCAATGGAGCAGTCTAGGAAGGCGGCCATTTTCAAGGCCAGCAGGAGCGTGGGCGAGTATTTGTTGTTCTCGATCGCATGGATGGTCTGTCTGCTGACGCGCATACGATCCGCCAGTTCCTGTTGGGAAACCCCTTTTATCGTTCGGAACACCTTGAGCTTATTCGTCATGGCCGGCGCTGTTATAATGCTTGAGGAGCAGGTACTGGAAACGCAAATTAAAGAGCAGCAAAATACTGAACAGTTGGAAGATCATAAAATGGAAGTAGGCCAGTCCATAAATGCTGAACGTGGCGATTAGGACAAACACCATGTTGGCGAGAAAAGACCACTGAAAAGCAGCTCCCCGGAGGGTCATGGTATATTCATCCTCGATTTTTTCTTTTGAAAAAACCAGGGCAGTGCCCGAGCCCAGGATGAGCAAGGTGAGCAGTTCGTCCACCATATTGTTTTGGATCCAAAGAAGCCCGCTTTTTTCCCCTAAAAATTCATCGTAGATCAAAGCAGGGACCTTCCACTCCAAGTTGACCAGGTTGCTCAACTCCCCATCGGATGACAGATAAAGGATAGAGCCAACGGCGAGGCCACTGTAGAAAAGCAGGGCTGCCGGTCGTTTGTACGAATAGGCTAATAGCTTCATTTTTGTAAATTATTTTTTACACAAAGTAAAATATAATTTACATTTCTGTCAAGTGCCGGGTAGAAAAAAAGGGGCTAGTTTTGGGGAAAAGAGTTCTCCTTTCTCCCATTGTAGCAAGCCTAGTACTCATTTTTATGTAAATTTGCATTTGAAATGCAAATTTACATAAAAA
>JBEGMH010000357.1:0-19155 GCA_041183125.1 Bacteroidota bacterium
CGCAGCGATACACTCGATTTCTACCAATGAATCTTTGGGCAGGCGAGATACCTCTACCGTGCTGCGGGCGGGCTTGTGTTCGCCAAAAAAGCTTGCATAAACCCCGTTCATGCGCTCGAAGTCAGCAAAGTTTTTGAGAAAAACCGTCGTTTTGACCACTTTTGCCCTGGAAGCACCCGCTGCTTTCAGCACCGCTTCCAGGTTCTCTAATACCTGTTGGGTTTGCGCTTCGATCGTCGTTGTGTGGACCGTCATAGTGGCCGGGTCCAAAGGCGTCTGGCCAGAGCAAAAAAGGAGTTGCCCCACCTGAATGGCTTGGGCGTAAGGGCCGATAGCGGCCGGAGCATCCGCAGTATGTACAGCTTGCATCGCGTTTTATTTTTTAATTCACAGGGTGCAAGATAAACATGAAATTGTTTTTTGCGGACTATGAATTTTAACTTTTACACATAAATAGTAGATAGCGACCAAAAGCAGCCATTCATAGACGAATAACCTGTAGCCGCTTTTAAACTGCTGATATCCTGTAAAAACAAAAATTGCACGATCCGTTTATATCCTGTGGAATATCAAGATTCTTAGTATTTTTCCTGCTTGATACCATCATCACCATTAAATATGGGTTCAAACAGCCTTTCATGAAACATTTGCTTAGCCCACCCTACATTCTGTTTGCACTGTGTGCACTGATTATTCTCTCTACCTCTTGCAGCCGCAAAGAAGCAGCGCCCGCCGGTGGGCCACCCGCTGCCGGACGTGGTCCCGGCGGTCCTGGCGGACCGGGCGGACCTCCTCCCGTCACCCCAGTAGATTACATGGTCGTAGTGTCGCAGGGCCTCGATAATACCCTCCAAACTACCGGTAGCCTGGTCGCCAATGAGTTGGTGCAAATCCAGCCCGAACGCAGCGGCCGGCTCACGCGCATCCACTTCAAAGAAGGCGCGCTCACCCAGCAAAACGCACTACTGGCCGAACTCGACCGCCAGGAACTCGAAGCGCAGCTGTCCAAACTGAAAGTAAACGAAGCCTTCGCCGAACGCGAGCTCAAACGCGCCAAGGACCTGCTGGCCATAGACGGCATCACCCAGGAAGAGTACGACCGCATCGGACTCAGCCTGGACCAGACCCGCGCCGACATCCGCGTCACGCAGGTGTCTATTGACAAAACCCGCATCAGGGCGCCGTTTTCCGGACGCCTCGGCCTGCGCCAGCTCAGCGAAGGGGCTTACGTCAATACCGGCGATGTCCTGGTCAGCCTCCAACAGACCAACCCCATCAAACTGGAGTTCGACGTGCCCGAACGCTACAGCCGCGACCTGCGCATCGGCCAAAAGGTACAATTCACCATCGAAGGGCTTCGCCAAAACTTCGTCGCAGAGGTCTATGCCCTGAGCAATCAGGTCAACGCCGGGACACGCACCCTCACCGTACGCGCCCGCTGCAGCAACCCCAACAACGTACTGCAACCCGGCAATTTTGCCAAAGTGCGCCTCACTACCACCCAAAACCAGAAAGTCATCCTCGTCCCTACCGATGCGGTCATACCGGTCCTGAACGGCCAGCAGGTACTCGTCATCCGAGGGGGTAAAGCAGTGGCACAAATCGTGGAAACCTCCCAACGCCTCGAAAACTATATGGCCGTAGTCGGTGGACTGTCCCCCGGCGATACCATCATCCTCAGCGGGCTCCTCGCCCTGCGGGAAGGTATGGACGTCATTCCCTCACAGGCTATCGAAGCCCCTAATCTCAACGACTTATGAACCTTCCTTCTTTGAGCATTAACCGACCGGTACTCGCTACCGTCATCTCCATCGTACTGTTGCTTTTTGGGATTATTGGATTCACGTTCCTGGGCTTGCGCGAATACCCCAGTATTGACCCGCCTGTCATCTCGGTCAGTACCAGCTATACCGGTGCCAACGCGGACGTCATGGAATCGCAGATCACCGAACCGCTGGAGGAAGCCCTGAACGGCATCGCCGGCATCCGTTCCTTGTCGAGTACCAGCTCCCCGGGCCGAAGTACCATCACCGCCGAATTTGAAATCGGGGTGGACCTCGAAGCCGCCGCCAACGATGTACGCGATAAAGTATCCCAGGCCCAGCGTCAGCTCCCGCCCGATACTGACCCCCCCATCGTGTCCAAAGCGGATGCCAATTCTTCCCCCATCCTCACTGTTACGGTGCAAAGCAACAAGCGCGACCTCATGGGGCTCAGCGAATATGCCAACAACGTCATCAAGGAGCGGATTCAAACCGTCCCCGGCGTCTCCGGGGTGCGGATATGGGGGGAAAAGCGCTACGCCATCCGCATCAAGCTCGACCCGGTCAAACTCGCCGGCTACGGGCTCACCCCCGTGGACGTACGCAACGCCCTGCAACGACAAAACCTGGAACTTCCCTCCGGCAAAATCGAAGGCTATCGCACGGAACTGAGCATACGCACCGAAGGCCGCCTCTATACCGCCGCCCAATTTGCAGATGTCGTGCTGCGCGAAGAAGAAGGCTCCATCGTTCAGCTCAAGGATGTGGCCACCGTCAACCTCGAACCGCAAAACCAGCGCAGCATCCTGCGGGGCAAAGGCATCATCCCCATGATGGGTGTGGCCGTCACCCCGCTGCCCGGTGCCAACTATATTGACATCGCCGACGAAGTCTATAAAAGGGTAGCTGAAATCAAAAAGACGGCTCCCAAAGATATCATTATTGACTACGCATACGACTCTACCACCAGCATCCGCCGTTCCATCTCGGAAGTAGAGGAAACCCTCCTGATCGCCTTCGGCCTGGTCGTACTGGTCATATTCTTCTTCCTGCGCAGCTGGCGCACGACGATCATCCCGGTGGTAGCCATCCCTATCTCCTTGATCGCGACGTTCTTCATCATGTATGCGGCGGGGTTCTCCATCAACGTCCTCACCCTGCTGGGCATCGTCCTCGCCACCGGCCTGGTCGTAGACGACGCCATCGTGGTGCTGGAAAATATTTTCCGACGTATCGAAGAAGGGCAGGAGCCACACCAGGCTGCCCATGAAGGCTCCAGGGAGATTTATTTCGCCATCATCTCCACTTCGATTACCCTGATCATTGTCTTCCTCCCCATTGTGTTCCTGCAGGGCCTGACCGGCCGTCTGTTCCGCGAGTTCGGCGTAGTGGTAGCGGGTGCTATCCTCGTCTCCGCACTCGTCTCGCTGACCCTGACGCCGATGATGAGCTCGCGTTTCCTGCGCAAGAAAAAACACAACTTCTTCTACAACCTTACCGAAGGCTTCTTCGTAGGGATGACCAATGGCTATAACCGCAGCTTGTCGGGCTTCATGAAGGTCAACTGGATCGCCTGGATCATCATCGGGCTGTGTTCCTACGGCATCGCGTACTACGGTGGAAAATTGCCCTCCGAACTCGCCCCTATGGAAGACAAAAGCAGCTTCCGCATCATTTCCAGCGCCCCTGAAGGTACTTCTTTCGAGATGATGGACCGATACCAGTTGGAAGTACTGAAAATTGTGGAATCCCAGGTGCCGGAAAAGCGCGCGTATATCGCGATCACTTCCCCCGGCTTTGGCGCGTCCTCTTCCGTCAACTCGGCTTTTGTTTCCGTTTCTTTAGTCCCTCCTTCCGAGCGTACCCGAAGCCAGGACGAGATTGCCAAAAGCCTTTTCCCGGCAATGGGGAAACTGAATTACGCCCGCTCGTTCATCTCTCAGGAACAGACGATTAGCGTGGACCGCAGCCAGCGGGGGCTCCCGGTACAGTACGTCATCCAGGCGCCCAATTTCGAGAAACTCAAAGAGGTCATCCCGAAGTTTATGGAGGAAGTGGCCAAAAACCCCACCTTTGCCATCTCGGATATTGACCTGAAATTTAACAAACCGGAAATCCGAATCGAAATTGACCGCGAACGCGCCCGGCAGTTAGGTGTTACCGTGCGCGATATCGCCGAGACCATGCAGTTGTTCTTTAGCGGTACGCGCTATGGCTATTTCATCAAAGACAGCAAACAATACGAGGTCATCGGCGAAGCCGACCGCTTATACCGCGATGATCCGGGCGACCTCTCCATCCTGTTTGTCCGCAGCGATCGTGGGGAACTCATCCCCATCAGCAACCTCGTGCGGATCACCGAAGAGTCCAACCCGCCGCAATTGTTCCGCTACAACCGCTACCTGTCGGCCACGGTCTCTGCTGCCCTCAACGAGGGATATACGCTTGGCCAGGGCATAGATGCCATGGATGCCATTGCTGCGAATGTATTGGACGAATCCTTCCAAACCGCCCTTTCCGGTGCTTCCAAGGACCTCAAAGAGAGCTCCAGTGGGTTGCTGTTCGCTTTCATGCTCGCTTTGGTTCTGGTATACCTCACCCTGGCTGCGCAGTTTGAGAGCTTCCTCGACCCTCTGATCATCATGATTACCGTGCCCCTGGCACTGGTAGGTGCGTTGGGCACCCTCTGGTATTTTGGGCACACGCTCAACATTTTTAGCCAAATCGGGATTATCGTGCTCGTGGGTATCGTTACAAAAAATGGTATCCTCATCGTAGAATTTGCCAACCAAAAGATGGAAGAGGGCATGGCACCCCGCCAAGCCGCGATTTTCTCCGCCACCCAACGCCTTCGCCCCATCCTGATGACCAGCATCGCGACCGTATTAGGCGTGTTGCCGATTGCCCTGGCCCTCGGCGCAGCGGCCACCAGCCGCATCCCCATGGGGGTTGCTATCATCGGAGGGCTTTTGTTCTCCCTGATTCTGACGCTGTACGTGATCCCTGCGATTTACCCCTTGTTCAAACGCCGGATGAAAAAGCAGGAAAAAGAACCCCTGGCGGAAGCAGTGCTCGAAGAAGCGGGCAGCGCCATATAAACTAATAAACAAATACGCATGATCGCCCATATACCACCACGAAAGCCCCGCGCCTGGGTCAGCCCGCTGCTGACCCTGCTCGTACTCCTGCTGGCCACAGCAACGGGGAAAACACAGGAACAGCTCACCGCCGACGGGGCCGTGAAAATCGGATTGGAACGCAACTATAATGTCCAAATCCTGCGCAACCAGGAAGCCATAGCAGCCAATAACAATACCCCCGGCAGAGCGGGGATGCTGCCCACAGTCAACGGCACCGGTACGGGTTCCTACGCTATCAACAATACCGAACAAAAGTTCTTCAACGGCGATTCCCGCGGCGCTAAAGATGCCAGCTCTATCAACTTCCGGCTTGGCCTCGAAGTCAACTGGACCGCCTTTGACGGCTTCCGCATGTTTATCGAACGCGACCGCCTGCAAACGCTCGAACAACAAAGCCGCACCCAGACCATCGCCCAAATGCAGGGCCTCGCCGCTACTATCCTGGCCGCTTACTACAACCTGGTACAGTTGGAACGATCCACCGAAAACCTGCGCTATGCCGTGCGGCTCGACCGCGACCTGCTCACCTTGGTACAAAATAAAAAGCGCATCGGAACCGCAACAGGCCTGGAACTGCTGCAATCGGAAGCCCGCCTCAGCGCAGATAGCGTACGCCTGCACGAACTGGAAACCCAAATCGCCCGCACCCGAATGAATTTCAACCAACTCCTCAACCGCCCGGTCGAAACGGGTTTCGCCGTAGATACCGTTATGGCCAGCCAACTCCTCCCCTCGGTTGACGAACTGCTTGCGCGCAGCCTGCAAGCTAATCCCGCCGTCCAGTTGCAAAAACTCGAACGGCAGCTCAGCGCCCTGAACTCCGAAAGGCTGAAAGGGGCTAAACTACCGGAATTAGGCCTCCAAGGTACCCTGAACTATGGCTACACCCGCAACGACGTCGGCTTCCTCCTCTCTAACCGAAACTTTGGCCCTACCATCGGATTGACCCTCCGATACACCATCTATGATGGCGATAACCGAAACCGCGATATCGCCAATGCCCGTATCAACGAGGAGAATGCCCGCCTGCGCGAAACCGATCTGCTCCGCGTACTCGAAGCGCAAATCCGAAATAGCTACGCCGATTATCAGGCACTGCGCCAACTCAATGGCCTGGAACAACGCAACCTCGAAGTGGCCCGCGAACAAGCCGCCCTGGCCCGCGAACTCTACCGCCTCGGACGAACCACCAACTTCGAAGTGCGCGAAGCTACGCTACAAGAAATCCAAGCCCAGGACCGGTTGATCCAAACCTTGTTCCGCCTCAAACAAACCGAAATCAACCTCCTGGACCTCGCAGGTATCCCACTGTACAGCCCCCAATAATCTTGGATTTTTTTCAATAAAGGGAAAATATACCAGAGAAATGCCGAACGCTTTCTTACAACAGACCCCTCAGAACCTCACCTACAAAAACACCTGTTTCGAACAGAAACGCATACCCTTTGTTTTCTTAACCTGAAATACTTTTTTGACATGAAAAAAATTGCGCTACTCGTACTCTGCTGCTCACTGGCACCTGCTGTCGGCCTCATGGCCCAGCCGGAGCCCGTGAACGCCAAACTCAACGAAGCCATCCGAAAGCACGGCCTCGACCAAAGCAAAGCTATGGAAATCGCAGGCTGGATGACCGATGTCTATGGGCCACGCCTCACCGGATCCCCTATGCTCGACAAAGCTACCGGCTGGGCCGTACAGACCCTCAAAGACTGGGGCATGCAAAATGTCCATACGGAACAATGGGGCCCCTTCGGCCGCGGTTGGGAGTTCTCCCACTTCGAAATGCACGCCACCACCCCAAATTATTTCCCCATTATCGCCTATCCAAAAGCATGGTCGCCTGCCACCAATGGCACGCTGAGCGGCTCCGTAGTGTATATCTCAGCGGATAGCGAAGAAGACCTCGCCCCCTATAAAGGCAAGCTCAAGGGCAAATTTGTACTCCTCGATACCATCCGCGAAGTCTCTGAGTGGATGGAAGCGCCCGCCAAACGCCTCACCCCCGCCGAACTGCTCGATATGGCCAACGCACCCGCCCCAACGCCCCGTCCCGACCGCGACTACAACCGCCTTGGCGGCTTTAGCTTCAACAACCAGCTCTGGAAGTTCCTGTCGGAAGAACAACCCGCTGCCATCATTGACCGCAGCTTCAAAGGCGACCTCGGAACGGTTTTCGTCTCCGGTGCCCGCGCCTCGGAGGGCCGCGCCCAAGCCAAAGATGCCAAAATCATCCCGCAGGTGACGATGTCGGTAGAACACTACAACCGCATCTTCCGCATGTTGCAGAAAGGCATCAACGTCACCTTGTCCATGGAACTCAAAGCGGCTTATACCAATCCCGATGAAATGGAACACAATATCATCGCGGAAATCCCCGGCACCGACCTCAAAGACGAAGTGGTCATGTTCGGTGCGCATTTCGATTCCTGGCATTCCGGTACCGGCGCTACGGATAATGCAGCCGGATCCACCGTCATGATGGAGGCTGCCCGGATCCTCCTCCAGACCATCAAAGAAACCGGCGTACAGCCCCGCCGCACCCTGCGCCTCGCCCTCTGGACCGGCGAAGAACAGGGCCTCCTGGGCTCCCGTGGCTATGCCCGCGAACACTTCGCCGTCACCGCACCCGACGGCAGCTTCCAGGAAGTGAAACCCGAACAGGCCAAAGTGTCCGCTTACTACAACCTCGACAACGGCACCGGCAAAATCCGCGGGGTTTACCTGCAGGGGAACAGTGCTATAGCTCCTGTTTTCCGCGCATGGATGGACCCCTTCAAAGACCTCGGCGCTACGACGCTCTCTTTGTCCAATACCGGCGGTACCGACCACCTGGCTTTCGATGCCGTTGGAATCCCAGGCTTCCAGTTCATCCAGGACCCGGTGGCGTACTCCACGCGCACCCACCACTCCAATATGGACAACTGGGACCACCTGATCGAAGATGACCTCAAACAGGCCGCAACCATCGTAGCCTCTTTTGTCATGCACTCCGCGATGCGCGATGCAATGCTGCCGCGCAAACCAGCACCCCAGACCCGCATCAACGGTTCCGGCAACTAAACGAACGATATACGACGCCATGGGCGAAGCAATACTATACGAACCTTCTTTGATTTTTGCAGAGGAAATGGACCGCAAGGACCCCCTCCGCAAATTCCGCGAAGCGTTTCTATTCCCCCGGCACGAAGACCGGGACTGCCTCTATTTTTGCGGCAACTCCCTTGGTCTTCAGCCCCGGCGGGTCGGTTCTTACCTACAAGAGGAGCTGGCCCGCTGGGCGATGCTGGGGGTAGAAGGGCACTTCAAAGGAGAGCTGCCCTGGACCCGGTTCCACCGCGCCCTGGCCCCCGCCTCCGCCCACGTCGTGGGCGCACTGGAAAGCGAAGTCATCGTGATGAATACGCTGACCGTCAACCTGCACCTCATGATGGTCAGCTTTTATCGCCCCCGGGGAGGCCGCTTCAAAATCATGATGGAAGCCGGAGCCTTTCCCTCCGACCAGTACGCCGTGGAAAGCCAGCTCCGGTGGCATGGGCTCGACCCGGAAGAGGCTCTGGTGGAACTCGCACCCCGTCCCGGGGAAGAATGCCTGCGCGACGAGGATATCCTATCGGCTATCGGGGAACATGGCGACTCCCTCGCCCTGGTACTGTTCGGCGGACTCAACTACTACACCGGCCAACTCTATGATATGGCCGCCATCACCCAGGCCGCCCACCGCACTGGCGCAATCGCCGGCTTCGACCTGGCCCACGCAGCCGGAAATGTGCCCCTACATTTACACGACTGGGGCGTTGATTTCGCTGTTTGGTGTACTTATAAATACATGAATTCCGGCCCCGGTGCACTCAGCGGGGCGTTCGTACACGAACGGCATGCCTTCGATACCGAAATACCCCGCTTGGCAGGCTGGTGGGGCTACGACGAAAAACGGCGCTTCAAGATGGAAAAAGGCTTCGTGCCAAATCCAGGCGCAGAAGGCTGGCAGCTCAGCAATGCCCCTATACTCGCTTTCGCCCCCATGCGCGCCAGCCACGAACTCTTCCTGCAGGCAGGCATGGAAGCCATCCGCCAAAAGAGCGTCTTGCTCACCGGCTACCTCGAGTTCCTGATAGACGACCTGAATAAAAACGGCTCTACCCTCCAACTCATCACCCCGCGAAACCCCGCACAACGCGGCGCCCAGCTCTCCCTACTCACCGGACCCGAGGGAAAACAACTCTTCGAACACCTCGCCCGCCAGGGCGTTATCTGTGATTGGCGCGAACATAACCTGCCCACCCAGGATGCGACGGGGAGTAAGGCCGGGGTGATCCGTCTGGCTCCAGCCCCTTTGTACAACAGCTTCTCCGACGTCTTCAAACTATCCCGCATCATCAAAAATTTTGCGCTCTCCCCTGTTTAAGACAGGGCAAAAGCATACAGCGTTTGTCTCTATGCCATAGCTTTGCCCCCACTTTACTGCCCCAAAAAGGCAGCCCCTATCGCAAAGACTACTACTATGGACCTTTCTGCAATGCGCAAAGAATACGTTCGGATCGGACTCTCCGAAGAGGAATTGCCAGACGACCCGTTCGAGCAATTTTCTACCTGGTTCGCGCAGGCTATCGAGGGCAATATGGAAGAACCCAATGCCATGTGCCTGGGCACCGTCTCCCCAGATGGCCAACCTTCCCAGCGCACCGTACTGCTCAAGTACTTCGACCGCGAAGGCTTCGTGTTCTTCACGAATTACGAAAGCCGCAAAGGACGGGAAATCGGGCAAAACCCCAAGGTATCCCTTCTGTTTCCCTGGTATGGATTGGAACGCCAGGTCATCGTCCTGGGAAAAGCCGAAAAAGTGAGTACCCTGGAATCGGTAAAGTATTTCCTCAGCAGGCCGCGCGGGAGCCAAATCGGAGCCTGGTGCTCTAACCAAAGCTCGGTCATCACCTCGCGCAACTTGCTCATCGCCAAGTTCGAAGAACTCAAACAGCAATTCCACGAAAAAGAAATTCCGCACCCTTCTTTCTGGGGAGGGTTCCGGGTAGTACCCCATCATATCGAGTTCTGGCAAGGACGGGAGAATAGGTTGCACGACCGATTCCTCTACCTGCTCCAGGAAGACGGACGCTGGAACGTCAACCGATTGGCCCCTTGATGACCTCCCTCACCGTAAACCCATTTTTATAACCAACCTAAAAAACACGTATGAACAACCGAAATGTGGGGAATACCCTGCGCGTTTACCACCGCTACCTGGGCTTCTTCCTGGCCGGCGTAATGGCCATGTATGCCCTCAGCGGTATCGTCCTGATTTTCCGGCAAACAGATTTTTTGAAAAAAGAAAAAATAGTCGAACGGAGCGTCCCATCCGGCATAAAACTGGACGACTTGGGGAAAGAACTGAAAATCAAAGAATTTAAAATAGAAAAAACAGAAGGAAATACGGTCTATTTCCAACAGGGCACCTTCGACCTGAGCACGGGCATCGCCAAATACCAGGTCAAGGAACTCCCGATGGTACTCGAAAAAATGACCCAAATCCACAAAGCAACGACGAAAAGCCCACTCTTTTTCCTCAATATTTTCTTTGGCGCCTCCTTGCTGTTCTTCGTCTTGTCCGCATTCTGGATGTTTGTCCCGTCGAGCGATATCTTTAAAAAAGGGATATACTTTACCCTAGCTGGCATATTGCTCGTACTGATTATGTTGTTTGTGTAAGTTACCCCCAAAAAATTGCCGCGTTTTTTCCGACGCGGCAATTTTTTACCCCCTACCTTTGCAGCAAATTCCCCCGGAAGCCGCCTGGCGGCACGAACGGACCATACTCAATTAAAATCGAGCACAATGACACTGGAAGAAAAAATCATGGAAGACCTCAAAACCGCTATGCGGGAAAAGGATGAAGCGGCCAAACGCGGTATCCGTGCCATTAAAGCCGCTATCCTGCTGGCGAAAACCGATGGCAGCGGCCAGGAAGTAACCCCCGAACGCGAAATCCAAATCCTACAAAAACTGGTCAAGCAACGCCGCGAATCCATGGAAATCTATGAGCGCGAAAAACGAGAGGACCTCGCTAATACCGAACGCGAGGAAATCGCCGTAATCGAAAAATACCTGCCCCAGCCGCTCAGCGCAGAAGAACTGGAAGAAGCCCTGCGCGCCCTCATCGCCGAAACCGGTGCCGCCGGCCCCAAAGACTTGGGCAAAGTGATGGGCCAGGCCTCCAAACGCCTCGCAGGGAAAGCGGATGGGAAAGCCATCTCCGAAATGGCTAAAAAACTGCTGGGCTAACCCCCTCACCACCGCTCGCCCCAGCCCAATCTCAATATCGTCCTAACCTTTTGAATCCTCTTTTATGATGGACCTCGAATTTTTGAAAGAACTCGGCCTCCAAGCTAAAAACGATGGTACCAGCACCGGACTGGAATCCTCCAACTCCGGCCAATATATAGACTCTTATTCCCCCGTGGATGGTACCTTCATCGGAAGCGTCAGCACCACCACCCGCGAGGAATACGAACGCGTAGTGGCAAAAGCACAGGAAGCCTTCCAATCCTGGCGGCTCCTCCCCGCCCCACGCCGCGGTGAAATCGTCCGCCAATACGGCGAAGAACTGCGCCGGTACAAAGACCCCCTCGGACGCCTGGTGTCCTACGAAATGGGCAAAAGCCTTCAGGAAGGCTGGGGGGAAGTCCAGGAAATGATAGACATCTGCGATTTTGCCGTAGGCCTCTCCCGCCAACTCTATGGCCTTACCATGCACTCGGAACGCCCAGGGCACCGCATGTACGAACAGTGGCACCCCCTGGGAATCGTGGGCATCATCTCCGCCTTCAACTTCCCGGTCGCCGTATGGTCCTGGAACGCCGTCATAGCCATGATTTGCGGCGATGTCTGTATCTGGAAACCCTCGGAAAAAGTGCCGCTCTGCGCAGTCGCCTGCCAAAATATCCTGCAAAAAGTACTCCGCGACAACCAGGTGCCCGAAGGTGTCTCCAACATCGTTACCGGGGATTATACCGTAGGCGAATTCATGACCAAAGACGAACGGGTGCCCCTGGTCTCCGCTACGGGCAGTATCCGGATGGGGCAAATCGTCGGCGCTACCGTCGGCGGTCGCCTCGGCCGCAGTATCCTCGAACTGGGAGGCAACAACGCCATCATCGTGACGCCCAGCGCTGACCTCAATATCGTGCTCACCGGCGCACTCTTCGGTGCCGTAGGTACCGCCGGACAGCGCTGTACGTCCACCCGGCGCCTCATCGTCCATGAAAGTATCTTCGAAGAGGTACAACAAAAAATGGCCCGCGCCTACGCACAAATCCGCATCGGCAACCCCCTGGACCCCACCATGCACGTCGGCCCACTCATTGACACCGGTGCCGTGGACCAATACCTCAAGGCCATTGAACAGGTGAAGGCCCAGGGCGGCCAGTTCATCGTGGAGGGCGGCCGACTCGATGGCCCGGACTATACCAGCGGCTGCTACGTAAAACCCTGCATCGCCGTCGTATCCCCCAACATCGAAATGGTGCAACACGAAACCTTCGCCCCCATCCTTTACCTCATGTCTTACCGCGATATCGAAGAGGCGGTCGCCATCCAGAACGGAGTACCCCAAGGCTTGTCGAGCGCTATCATGACCAACAACCTGCGGGAGTCCGAATACTTCCTCTCCGCTGCCGGCTCCGATTGCGGGATCGCCAACGTCAATATCGGTACCAGCGGGGCCGAAATCGGGGGAGCATTCGGCGGGGAAAAACAAACCGGCGGCGGCCGTGAATCAGGCTCCGATTCCTGGAAAGCGTATATGCGCCGGCAGACAAATACGATCAATTACAGCACAAATGTTCCACTCGCACAAGGCATAAAATTTGAGTTTTAAAAATTCAAAAAATTGATAATCAATTTTTTGCAAAATCGTTAAGGTGCATTTTGTGCACAGGAGTCCGCGGTGCTTTTTTGCAAAAAAAACACCGCGGATTCTTTTTTTTTCCCAACTTGGGCCTAAACTCATTCCAACCATAAAATTTAGACGCCCATGTTGGTAAAAACGTTTGGCAGCGCCGTCTATGGTGTAGATGCGCGCACCATCACCGTCGAGGTGGATTCAGGCGGACAACCGGTAGCCGGTACCAATTACTACTATATGGTAGGCCTGCCCGACAGCGCCGTCCGGGAAGGCTTCCAGCGCATCGAATCGGCTATCGCAAATACCGGGTACCGGATGCCCCGCGCCAAAACCATCGTCAACCTCGCCCCCGCTGATCTGCGCAAGGAAGGGTCAGCCTACGACCTGCCGATCGCAATCGGTATCCTGGCCGCAAGCAAGCAAATCCGGGAAGATACCCTGGGAAAGTTCATGCTCATGGGCGAACTGTCCCTCGACGGTGCCCTCCATCCCATCAAAGGGGCTTTGCCGATGGCCATCCAGGCCCGCAAAGAAAAATACGAAGGCCTCATCCTACCCGCCCAAAATGCCCGCGAAGCCGCTATTGTGGATAAACTAAAGGTCTATGGAATCACCCACTTGTTTGAAGCCATAGAGTTCCTCAACGGGCAACGTACCCTGGAACCCATCTTCCTCGAAACCCGCGACGAATTTTTCCAGCATGCCAATGCCTATAACGTGGATTTTTCCGATGTGCGCGGACAAGAAAACATCAAGCGCGCCCTGGAAATCGCCGCAGCAGGCAGCCACAACGCTATCCTCATCGGCCCTCCCGGCGCAGGAAAGACTATGCTCGCCCGCCGGCTCCCGACTATCCTTCCACCCCTTACCCTCCAGGAAGCCCTGGAAACCACCAAGATACACTCCGTGGCCGGGGCACTGCCGCCCAACTCTTCCCTGATCGCAACCCGGCCGTTCCGCGCCCCGCACCACACGATTTCAGATGTCGCCATGGTCGGAGGTGGCTCCAACCCCATGCCCGGCGAAATATCTATGGCACACAACGGCGTCCTGTTCCTCGACGAACTGCCGGAATTCAAACGCAGCGTCCTGGAAGTACTGCGGCAGCCCATGGAAGAACGACGGGTCTCCATCGCACGCGCCAAAATGAGCATTGATTATCCCGCCGGCTTTATGCTCATCGCCTCCATGAACCCCTGCCCCTGTGGCTATTTTAACCACCCCGACAAAGAGTGCGTCTGCGGGCCGGGCGTCGTCAAACGGTACCTCAACCGCATCTCCGGCCCCCTGCTCGACCGCATTGACCTCCACGTGGAAGTGACCCCCGTCAGCTACGATGAACTGGCCAACACCGAACGAGCCCGGGAAAACAGCCAAGATATCGCCGTACGCGTCCATAAAGCCCGCGAAATCCAGGCCCAGCGCTTCCGCGAACTGAACGCCGATATCTACTGCAATGCACAAATGCCCAGCAGTATGGCCAGGGAAATCTGCCCGCTGGGCAGTACCGGGTTGATCTTGCTGCGAAAAGCTATGGAGAAATTGCAACTCTCCGCCCGCGCCTACGACCGGATACTAAAAGTTGCCCGCACCATCGCCGACTTGGCCGATAGCCCGGATATCAAAATCGAACACCTCGCGGAAGCTATCCACTTCAGAAGCCTGGACCGGGAAAACTGGGCGGGGTAGTGCTATTCCTCAAAAAAAGCCGCCGAACCGCCTACCCAGTCGAATTGGCTGTTGTACCGCACCCCAATCATCTCCCCACGGCTCAAGCGGGCCAGGTTCATCACCAGCTCCGGCCTCGCTTGCCCTTGGGGCCAAAGGTACATCATCCGCAACTCGACTTTCACCCCGCCACCCGGGGCCTGCAGCACAGGCTCATATTGCACCCGCCGCTGCAGGAGGTAGTTCTCCTTGTGCGCCAAGGCGTCCAGGTCGCTAGGCTTTACATGGAGCTGAACCCCCTGACCGGCAAAAGAAAACAAAGGCTTGAGCACGTACTGCTCCAAATCCGCCGGATAGCGATCCAACTCGTGCAAAAAATAGCTTTCCGGCACAAAGGGACTGGAAAGGAGTGGTAGGGAAAACTTGCTGACCCGGAAAAACCAGTTGGGGTGCGCTACCCATGCCACATCCGCCCCATCCCCCGGATGGAACTCCGTCGAAAGGCCTAATGCATCCAACTCATCGAATATCAGACGGTTGTATATCCGATGGATATCTATCTTCCGCCCGTTTTTTTCATAGTACAAGGTGTTGCCGGAGCGGCGCACCTTTGTGAGGCATACGGGTTCAATACCCAGGTATTTTTGGGTCGCAGCGAAATCTATGCGCGTCTTTTGTTTTTCAGGAAAAATTTCCAACAGAATAGTGTGCTCCGATGTACTGTCCCCGATGAGGAGTGTTCCCAGCTTTTTGAGGAAGGAGGCCTGGTCCAGGCCGGAAAAATAGGGGGAGAAGCCGTCTGGGACGTAAAAAAACCGCTGGTAGAGCTCGTATAGATATACCTGGTACGCAAATAGGCTTGCAAAGCCTTGTAATTCAATCAACTGAGGGTATAAATTACCCTGTTCATCCCGACAAATGGCGTAGTCTAGGATTAAAAAGGAAGGATGGGCGTCCTCATCGGGTACAAAACACGAAGGGGGAATCGCCCGCTCCGTACGCGCTTTATACGCCGGGTCCAGCAAGCCGTCTATGATGTCTTCCCCGGCTTGTATGATCTTTTCTTTCAACCCTTTGGGTACGAATACCGGGGTTTCTGCTACCCGAAAGTCGAGCTGCCCGGGAAAATCCACTTCAAACTGCTGCAAAAAAGCCGCGTAGGTTTTTGCGTCGAAGCGCTTGTTGTACTCCTGTCGGTGGTTTGCTATCATAGCGGGAGCTTGGGTTTATGCGGAGGTATGGCCCGCCTCGAGGGCCGCAAGCTGGTGGGCAGCGTTTTCTAAAAAGCGGGGCAGGATAATGCTTTCCGTAAGCATAATCTTATCGGGATCGTCCAGGCGTTGAATCATTTCGTAGTACTTCGACGCGCCGTACTGCCGGATGATATGCTCTTTTTTTTCCTCCGTGATAAAATAGTGGAGCATCCCCTCCGAGTCAGCCTCCGGGTGAAATTGGGCGCCAAAGACTTCATCGGAAAAGCGGATAGCCATCACCGCCCGTTCCAGCGGTACATGGGGCCGGATCTTTTCCGCGGCTACAATCTGCGCACCCAGCGCTTTCAATTGGTCGTAATCCGGCTGTACTACCTGATAATCCCGGGAATCCACGACATAAAAAGGCTCAGGCAACCCATAAAAGAGTGGCTCTATAAAGCCCTCACCCGTGCGATGCACCGGCATGACCCCGAACGATGTGGACTTTCGCTTATTGACGGTCCCCAACCCGAAACGGCCCACGGCCAACTGAAAAGAGTGGCAAATCAGGAAAAGGAACTTTTTACGCCCGGAGGATTCCCGGTTATGGGCAAAAATGCGGTCCATCAGCTCGAAAAAAGGCTGCTCCCAGGGCGCATCTTCCAGAAGAGGGCTGCCAGGGCCCCCGGTCGAGATGTAAATATCGTATTCCAGACCGGGTACTTCGACGCGGGCGCGGACGTTGAACACGTCCACGACGCCCTGTACGCCTTCCCGGGCAAAAAAATCCCTGGTTTGCTGCCGGATACAACGCATACCCTCGTTGGGAACATTGTTGTACATGTCCAAAATGGCAATCCGGATAGGCTCTTCCTTAAATATAGGTGGCTGCATAACAAAAGGCATCAAAACCCGTGGGTCGTTTCACTGATCATATAATCCACGACCGCCCGCAAATCGCCCGTCTGGCGAAATACCTCTAACTGACGATCAGCCCCCGTCCCGGTCTTGGCAATGTGCAACAGCCGTTCCACATCTTCCCGCGAACCGAGGGGGTCTAACACATCGTCTACGAAGTCTATCAGTTCTTCGAGCAGGTAAAGGAACGGAACTTCCTCTTCTTTTCCAAAGTCAATCAGCTTGGCTTCCACCCCATAGCGCGCCGCCCGCCATTTGTTTTCGCTGATGAGCGGCTTCCGGTACATGCGGAAGTTGAGGTTGCTGTCCATCAACTTGCAGAGCTTTGCCACGATGGCCTGCGACACCGCAGCGAGTGCAATGGTCTCATCTACACGTAACTGTGCATCGAAGATGCGGAACTCCACCGTGTCGAAGAAGGGATGGAGACGCAGGTCCCACCATATTTTTTTCGCATTGTCCATGCAGTTCGTCTTGATGAGCAGCGCGATGAAATTGTCGTATTCGGCAGCGCTGCTAAAAAACTCAGGGAGGCCCGTGCGGGGGAACTTGTCGAAAATCTTGGTCCGGAACGACTTATACCCCGTGTTTCGGCCTTCCCAGAAAGGCGAATTGGTGGCAACGGCAAAAATATGGGGCAAAAAATAGCGCGCCGTGTTCATAATCTGTACCCCGACGTTGCGGTTGGGGATGCCCACATGGACGTGCAGGCCGAAGATGAGGTTCGAGCGCGCCGCCTCCTGCAGCTCTTCCACGATCTGGTCGTACCGCGGATTTGGGGTGATGGGCTGGTCTTTCCAGTCGGAGAACGGGTGGGTGCCCGCCGATACAATCTTTAGGTTCACTCGATCGGCTAACTCACCTACATAGCGGCGCAGTTTGACCACGTCTTCCCGGGCTTCATGGATGTTGCGGCAAATGACGGTGCCCACCTCCACCACGGCCTGGTGCATTTCGGATTTCACCTGCTCCTGCAGTTTGGCCTGCCCGTCTTCCACGATGCGCGACATGTGGGAGCGCAGCTCCCGCGTCACCGGGTCTATCGTCTGGAATTCTTCTTCGACGCCTAAGGTAAAGGTTGAGTAATCCATAGCTATCCGGCTTTTTTACTTCGTTTAGGAGATTGGGGAGGATCGGTGGCAGCCCCTTTTTCCGGCACTGCGTTTTGTACGAAAGTGCCCCAGGTAAGGTTGACCTGGCCGGGTTTGCAAGCCCGGGCCCTGCGGAGGGCCATGTTGGCGGCGGCTTCGACCACCCATTCAAAGTTTTCTTGCCCGACGGAGTGGACGTCGGCATCCGGTGCGGGGTTGCAGAAGTCAATGGCGTACGGCACCCCGTCGCGCACCGCAAACTCGACCGTGTTGAAGTCGTAGCCCAGCGCGCGGTTGAGGCGCAGCACGTAGTCGTGTACAGTGGCCAACAGCTTTTTTGCCGCTGCGCCCTGCGCCTTGACTTCGGAGGCATAGCGCAAGTGGTGCGGGTTGCGCGGCTCGTAGGGCATGATGCGCACGTCTTCCTGTCCGATGCAGTAGCAGCGGAAATAGTCGTCAAAGACGATTTCTTCCTGGAGCAGCATTACCAACTGCTCCGTTTCCGCGTGCTTGTGCCACAAGTCCTCCACATCGTTGACGCGGTAGACGCTTTTCCAGCCCCCTCCGGCATGGGGCTTCATGTAGGCCGGGAAGCCCACGTATGAGAACATGGCGTCCCAGTCCATCGGCATTTTCAGATTGCGGAAGGATTTCTCAGTGGTATCCGTAGGGCGTTCGTGGGAGGGGAGGAGCACCGTTTTCGGTACGGGGACCCCTACCTGCAACGCCAGGCAGTTGTTGAAGAACTTTTCATCGGCACTCCACCAGAAGGGGTTGTTGATGACGGCCGTACCGCAAAGGGCCGCATTTTTCAAATAGGCGCGATAAAACGGTACATCCTGGGAAATCCGGTCTATAATCACCGCGTACTCCGTGGCAGCCCCCTGTTCTACTTTATCAATGGAAACGGCTTCGGCTGTAAATTCCCCCCCGCTTTTTTGGTTTACCCGTTCGATAAAGGCATGGGGAAACGTATCTTCCATTCCGAATAAAATACCGATTTTTTTCATAAAAAAATATTTAATTTTTAATTCGCTAAAAATCACCCCACGCGCGACAAGTAATCCGGGAACATCTCTCGCCAGATAGGCCAGTCGTGGTCTGCATGGGGGCGTATGTCGAGCCAGTGGGCAATCCCTTTGGCGTGCAGTATCTGGGACATCCATTCGTTTTCGCCCTTGCAAAAATCGCGTTCCGACGTGCCCAATGCAATCTTCATCTCGTGGAAATGCGGGTTTTGCGCGTCCGGGATATAATCCGGCGGGCAATGGAAATACACCTGCTCATCGTAGTACCCGTTGAGGTGCTGCTTGATGTCGAACGCACCGCCCATGCTGAACAGGTAGGCCACCTGCTCCGGATGCCGAAACGCAAAATTCAGGGCGTGGTAGCCGCCAAAGCTGCAGCCCGCCACCCCGATTTTGTCCACATGGCATTCCGAACGGATGCGGGGCACGAGCTCTTCGTGCAACATGCGGTCGTAGA
>JBEGMH010000358.1:0-9472 GCA_041183125.1 Bacteroidota bacterium
AAAAATGACTCTTTTTCCCACTTCGCTGACCCCTCGCAACAGGTCTATTTTTTATTCCATACAAAAATATAAAACAATTTGTTTTTAAAAAATATTTTTTACACAATTTTACACAAAAGATAAGGCCGTATTCAGGTCTTCGATTAAATCCTCCACATCTTCGATGCCCACGCTAAGCCGGATCAGGGAGTCGGTAAGTCCGACTTTAAGACGTTCCTCCCTGGGTATGGAAGCATGGGTCATGCTCGCGGGATGCCCAATCAGGGATTCAACCCCACCGAGGGATTCTGCCAGCGTAAATAAGTGCGTGCCACTCAACACGCGATGGGCTGCTTCCAGCGAATCTGCTTTCAAATCGAATGAAATCATCGCCCCGAAAGCGCGCATTTGCCGCTTGGCAACCGCATGCCCGGGATGGCTGGCAAAGCCTGGATAGTTGACCCGCGATACTTCCGGGTGCCCCTGTAGGAACTCCGCTATCCGAGCAGCGTTCTCACAAGCGCGTGCAACCCGCAAATGCAAGGTTTTGATGCCGCGAAGAATCAGGAAGCAGTCTTGTGGGCCAGGCACTGCCCCCACGGCATTCTGCAGGAAGCGCAATTTTTCTGCAAGGCTGTGCTCGCGGACGATGACCGCCCCGTGTACCACATCCGAATGGCCGCCCAAGTATTTGGTGGCGGAATGCAGCACGATGTCGGCTCCTAGGTCCAAAGGGTTTTGCAGGTAAGGGGACGCGAAGGTATTGTCCACACAGGTCAGGATACCGCGCTGCCGGGCAAGGGCACAAATCGCCTCGATATCCACGATGCCCAGCATGGGATTGGTCGGGGTTTCTATCCAGATCATGCGCGTGGCCGGGCCGATAGCATCGCTTATATTACCAGCATCCGACATATCGACAAAGCGGCTGTGGATACCGTAGCGCCCGTGGACCCTCACCAACTGGCGGTAGGAACCTCCATAGAGGTCGTTGGTCGCCAGTACCTCGTCCCCCGGGTCGAGCAGTCGCACTACCGCATCCATGGCTGCCAGGCCGCTGCTGAAACACACCGCCGCACTTCCGTTTTCCAGCGCCGCTAAGTTGGACTCCAGTGCGGTGCGGGTTGGGTTCTGTGTTCTGGCGTATTCATACCCTTTATGGATGCCCGGAGCTTCCTGTGCATAGGTGGACGTCTGGTAGATAGGGGTCATCACCGCCCCCGTGGCCGGATCCGGCTCAACACCGGCATGTATTGCTTTGGTACCAAATTTCATGTGTGTGAACATTGTATGCGATAAAAAACAAGCTGCCAATAGGGGCTGAAAGGGCTTTTTTGGCCTCCCAATGATTCCCCTTGCAAGCAGTCTAATAAAAAAAGGCAACCCCAGCGAACCGACGATTGCCTTTTTTATCCGGTTTGGAATCGTTTTGTTCCCGCCGGATACTTTGGGTGTGTGGCTATTGGTTGACCGAATCGGCCAATTCTTTGCCCGGCTTGAACTTGACGATGCTTTTGGCATCAATAGTAATAGAGCCCCCCGTTTGCGGGTTGCGACCAGTACGTGCCTCGCGCTTGGAAACTGAGAACGTTCCAAAGCCGATGAGCGTCACTTTACCACCCGTTTTCAGTTCTTCGCTGATTCCGTCCAAAACGGCATTCAAAGCGTCGGCAGCCTGCGCCTTCGAGATTTTTGCGCTCTCGGCGATTTTGTTTTGCAGATCTCCTTTATTCATCGCAAAGGGTTTTAATGAATATTAAAGTAAAATTAGGTGCAAAGTTAGTTATCTCCAAGTTTTTAAACCGTTAAATATTGGAAAATGCCTGAAAACAGTAGTATTTCCTGATTTTTCAACTAAAATCCCGTCTCTTTCGTTCCAATGTATGTGATAATATACGCTATGAAACGTCTGATCCTCCGGGGTGCTCCCCTGCTCTTCCTCTTTTTTGCGTTCGCTTGCGGCAGCCCCAAAGTGGGGTGCCCCGCACTGGATGAAAAAGGGAGGACGAAAAAAAGTGACAAAGAACAATCCTACAAGCCGGGCTCCTCCCAGCTTTTTTCCAAAAAAATGACCTCTAAAATCAAAGGCGGGAAGCCTTATCGGCCAAAGTCTCCCCAAGGGCGTTAAAGGCCAGTACCGTCATAAAAATAGCCATACCTGGAAAAACAGCCAACCACCAGGGCCGCAGGTTTGCCCCCGGCAACTGCCGCATCAACGAACCCCAGGTCACCATCTCCACCGGCAGCCCAATCCCCAGGAAAGAAAGGGACGCCTCCACCAATATCGCCCCGGCCATGCCAAATGCCAACGCCGCCCATACCGGGCGCAAGCCGTTGGGGAGGGCGTGCCGCGCCCATATCCACCACTTCCCCAAACCCAGCACCTTAGCAGCCTCAATGTACTGCAAATCCCGGATGCGCAACATTTCTGCACGCACCAGGCGCGCTATGCCCGTCCAGCGCAGACACCCGATGATCAGCATGACATAATAAACAGACGGCTTGGCTACCACTGCCAACACGCCCAGAATGATGAGCAGGACAGGCAGGGCGTTCAGGGCTTCTATCGCACGGGATACCATAAAGTCCAGGGGGACCCGCACCGGCTTGTCCCAACCCGCAAAACGCCTGAGCACACGGGCAGCACCCCACACCGCGACCGCCAGGAATCCGTTTACCGCCAGCGGTAAAGCTGCTTTCTCCCAAAACCCCGCGTTTTCTGACGTGAGCAGTACATGCGCCCAGCTAAAATAAATCCCCACCCCAACTGCCAAAGTATATACGATGAGCCGCAACCTGCCGGTTTGAAGCCCTTCATCTCCAAAAAAACCGGACAGCCCCCCCAGGATAATCCCCAGCAGCGTAGCCGTCAGCATACCGATCAAGCCTACTAACATCGCTACCCGGGTGCCATATATTAGACCAGCCGCTACGTCGTGGCCGGCGGTATCCGTCCCAAGCCAGTGCCAGTCCCGCCAATGGGAAACGCGCTGTGGGCCAAACGGGCTCTTTGCACCCAGGTTGCGCCGGTCTATCGTCTCCGGGGAGTATGGAATCAGTGGAAACCATACCGCTTCGTAGGGTTGATCCCGCCATCCCTGTTGCACAAAACGGCCTTCTTCCTTCCAAACCCCCAAAATAGCCCCGTAGTGGGCAAGGATTGGAAAATAACTCTCCCCTTCTATCCGACCGTACAGCGGGCGCTCATTGGCGATAAAATCCCCTGCTATGCCTAAAAACGCAAACAGCCATATATACCGCAGCGCCCAACGACCGGCCCGGCTGCGCCTGAAGACCTCAAAACCTTTTCCCCACCTCATAGCCGCATGGTTAAGCCCCCGCTATCCCGCACCCGCGGGTCCAGCCAGGCATACAGAAGGTCCGATAGCAGAAGCCCTAACATCGTCAGTACAGCCGTCAAGACTAATACAGCATACACTACGGGCCAGTCTTGCGCAAAAATGGCATCCAAAGTCAATTTGCCCATACCGGGGAGGTTAAATACCGACTCTACGACTACCGACCCCGAAACCAGCGCCGGAAAAATCGATCCGATCAGCGTTATCAATGGAAAAGAGGCGTTTTTTGCCGCATGGCGCCATACGATTCGTCGCTCCGGAACGCCTCGGGCCAATGCAGCCTTTATGTAGGGCTGGTCCAGCACCTCTTCCATCGCCGAGCGGGTCTGCAGGGCGATATAGGCGAGGGATCCGTATGTCAGACAAAAAACAGGTACTGCCATACGCTTGGCGCCGGCCAGGACCGCTGCCCAACCATCGCCGGTCCCACTGCCCGAAACGACCTGTACCCATGAGCTCCCCCCCGTGGCTCCGGTCAGCCCAATCAACAGGAGCATCGCAACCCAGAAGGAAGGCAGGGCATATAAAAAAAACAGGGCGAACTTGCTGCTGTTGTCTATCCAGCTTCCCCGATGCCGGGCCATGAAGACTCCAAGAGGAATAGACATCCCAAAGGACAGGAGGAGGGCGAAAAGGTTCAAAAGTAGGGTCCAGCTTATAGCTGAACGGATTTTGTCCCCTACCGGCCTGCCGTCCCGCCAAGAACGGCCAAAGTCGCCCCTCAGGATTCCGCTGAGCCATCGGTGGTACTGGTTGTCCAGCCCATGCCATTGCAGTACGGGCAGATAACCCGATAAAGGTACAGCCCCGGCTACCTGTCGGTCTTGCGGTGTGCCCAAATATGCCCGGGGCAGCAAAGCGCAGTAGAAAGCAGGGCGATCGAGCCCGAGAATGCGGGCGGTCTCCCGATAGGCCTGTGCCGCACGCGCCGAATCACTGCCCGGCGCATCGCCGGTCCGGTCGAGCAAGAGCGCAACCGGGTCGCCTGGCGCAGCTTTGCTCAGCGCAAAGGCCAGCATGGTGATGACCAACAGAGTGGGCACCGCCCAGAGAACCCGCTTCAGTATCAGGAAATACACGGTATGCTTGCGGTTCTACTCCTGTAATTTGAACTGGCTGGGCGTGAACCCGGGCGGAAAAGGGGTGCGTTCCGCTGCAAAACGTTTGTGTATCGCAATCCGGTCTTCGGGGGAAAACAACAAAATCTCTACTTGTTCTTCGCGGATGCGTGCCAGCAGCTGCTCCATAAGGCGGTTGCGTGTCTTTTCGTCCAGGGTGATCAATATTTGTTCGATGAGGGCGTCTGTTTGCGCGTCGCCAAAGCCACATCGGTTATCGCCTTGGGTATGCCAGTTTTGCATGGGGTTCCAGAGTGGGGTCTGCGTCCTTCCAGTAGAGATGAGCTGGAAGTCCCGTTGTTTCAAGCGCTCCAGGATCATAGCCGGTTCCCGGGGATCCAATTCGATGTCAATGCCTATTTTGCGGCAGTTGTCCTTAATGAACAGGCCGATGTTTCTCGACTGCTCGCTGCTGGCATTGAGCATGTATTTTACGCGCAGGCCAACGCGCTCCCCATTGACCACTTTATCTACGATCCCATCGTTATCGCTGTCTTTCCACCCTGCCTTGCCCAACAGCGCTGCTGCTTGTTCCAGGTCAACGGTGAGCGGCTTTTCGCGGGAGGGGTAATATGGTACCGAAGGCGGTACTGGTGCTGTAATGCGTTTTCCAAAGCCCTGGAACACTTCCCGTACGATTTCGTCTGCGTCAATAGCCCTGGACAAGGCCTGCCGTACTCGTTTGTCGGCCAACAAAGGGTCGCGCGCGTTCACCCCTATGTAAAAGTAGGCTAAGGTATGCGTAGTGCCCAGCGCGTAGCGCTCCTGAAAAGCAGCGTCTTGCTGCAAACCCAAAAAGTCCTCTGCCGGTATGTTCCCCATGGCGTCTATCTCTTCGTTTTTCAGGGCAGTAAGCGCCGTAGCAGGATTGGGGATGGGAACGTACACCAGGGAGTCGGGGTATGCCGTTAAGGCCGGGTGGTTTTTTTGTACTTTTTCGCCCCACCAATCCCGTTTCTTGATCAGGGTGATGCGTTGTTCTGTCTCCCAGGAAGCTACCCGGTAGGGTCCACAACCGCTTATCTTTTTTGCGTCACGGGAGTATGCATCGGAATTGAAGGCCTCGGCAAAGGCCTGGAGACGCTCGTCTTGGCCCGCCAACTGATCGGCTTTCTCCGGATCGGTTAAATCGCTCAAAGGGATGTTTTTCAGCAATCCCTGTGGGTCATAGGCGTACTCCGGCAATAGGGCGAAAAGACCACCTACTGTTTCTTCCCCTAAAAAGGTTTTTTGCAAGAGGGTCACCCGAAACTTTTTTGGATTGGCCGGATCGACCTCAACGGCTACGAGATCGCCCAGATAAGCACGTACTGCCGCCGCCTGCACGAGGGGGTTGAGGATGGCTTTCAGGGAAAAAAGATAGTCGTAGCCCGTGACTGGGGAACCATTGTCCCATACCGCTTCCGGCAGTATCTCGAAGGTATAGGCCACGCCACCCGCGTATGGGCCGCTGCTGATGTCCTCTGCTTTTGGACGGGAAACGGCGAGGTCGGGCTGCAGGGTCAGGGTGGAAGGGTCGTACGTCAGGAGGTACATGAACAGGTTCTCCACTACCATACGCCCATAGTTGGTAGTGACCAGGTAGGGGTTCAAACGGTCTGCATCCCCTTCCATTCGGATGACGGCCGTATTCCCGCTGCGCTTGTACGCAACTTCCGAACGCTGTCCTCCTTTGATACAGGAAGATACCACTAAAATGGATGTCAATAGGAAAAATAGGATACGTTGCATGGGCATCGGTTTTAATAAAATTCAAAGTTCTAAAATTCTGTGGTAACACCATCTAATTTTTTGCTTTAAAACAGGGGTGCCTGTGGGTAAACCTTATCGGTTTGTTTAAGTTCTACTGTATGAAAAAACGGATACTCAAACCTACATACGCGAATTGACCATGGCTGACCCACTTCTCCCCCATCCCGAAACACAGCGTCCTATCGTTCTGGTAGCCGGGGGCACCGGGCTCATCGGCAGTCGCCTGAGCATACTCCTGGAAGACGCCGGCTATGCGGTGCGGCACCTGAGCCGAAAAGCACAAGCAGATGCCCGCTTCCCTGCCTTTGTATGGAACCCCGACTCTGGCTATATAGACGAGCGCGCCCTCGACGGTGTCCTGGCAGTCATCAACCTCGCCGGGGCAGGAATAGCAGATAAACCCTGGACGAAAGGACGCAAAGAAATCATCATCTCCAGCCGCGTGCGCAGCGCGTTGCTCCTGCGCGACGCTATGTTGCGCCAAAGTACGCCGCCACAGGCCTATCTGTCGGGCGGTGCGATCGGGTTCTATGGCAATCGCGGCGACGAATGGATGGATGAAGATAGCCACCCGGGCATCGGGTTTCTCTCCGAAAGCTGTGTCGCCTGGGAAAAAGCAGCCCATGAAGTGGAAAGTACCGGTGTCCGAACCGTTATTTTCCGCATCGGACTGGTGCTGAGCACTGCAGGCGGTGCTTTGCCCAAACTACTCCTCCCGCTGCCCTTCGGCTTATCCCCTTATTTCGCCGATGGAAAACAATGGTACTCCTGGATTCATATAGATGATTTGTGCAATATGTTCTTGTTTGCCCTCAAAGAACCCAACCTATCGGGCACCTTCAATGCGGTAGCCCCCCAACCCGTTACCAATGCGACATTTGCGAAAACGCTTCCCGCTATAACCGGTAAAAAAGCACTGGTATGCCCGGCCCCCGCGCTCGCACTGCGCATCGGGATGGGCGAAATGGCAGATACGGTACTATTCAGCACCCGGGTATCTTCGCAAAAAATAGAAAAAGAGGGTTTTAACTACAAGTTTCCCGAACTGGGATCCGCCATAGCGGACTTGATTAAGGGGAAGAAATAGAAGCGTACCAAGAAAGAGCCTTCTAAGGCTTAAATACTTCTATTTCGTGCTTTTCTACCACCAGATCGGTGAACTTACCCTTAAAACGGGTAGCTTTCACGATGTGGTTGTCGATCCAGTGGTAATTCCCTCCCCGGGGCTTGCCAAAGATGATGGTGTGGTACCGAAACCCATGGCGCTTCAGCCAGGCTTCGGTTATCTCCCGATGCCCCTCCGTCCTCGACGTGAAGAAAGTGATGACATGCCCCTCATCGTACCATTTATTGAGGATTTTCAGCGCATCCGGATAGGGCAACACGGTGGCCATGCGCTCCGGCTCTTCGTTGGGCACATCATCGCAAACGGTACCATCGAGGTCTATCAGAAAATTTTTGACCGTTTCCGGCAAAACAGGGCTGAGCGCTTCCCCTTTCTCGTTGTACGAGGCTTGTAACGGAATGTCTGAGGATTGGTGCATTTTCAGGGTGATAAATGGATGTTTGTCTAAAAAGCAATGTAATCGGCAGGGTTTACCGGGGTACCTTTGTGCCACAGCTCGAAATGCAGGTGGGGGCCATCTGTTTTTTCCCCTGTATTTCCAATGATGGCAATGGCTTCCCCGGCGCGCACGAAGTTACCTGCTTTTTTCAAAAGCTGCGCATTGTGTTTGTAAAACGAAATGATATTGTTCGCGTGCTGAATACCAATCGTATTGCCCGTTTCCAGCGTCCAGTCCGACAAGAAAACGTATCCGTCCATAGTAGCCCGTACCGCGGTATTTTTAGGAGCTACCAGATCAATGCCAAAATGCGACTTGTCGGCAGCAAATTCCGAGCTGATTTCCCCGCGTACCGGCACTACGAAGTACATCTGTTCGATGGGCTTAGACCCGTTGCTGAAGTTGGTACTGCGCACCTGTCGCGCCACTCCCCCCAAACGCTCTAACTCAGCTTCCTGGCGCACCTGCCGGTCTTCTTCTGAGGTTTGTACTGCTTTCAGGGAGGCCTGGGTCTCCTTGCTCAGCTTGGGAACCTGCATATCGTCCAACGTTTCGATATCCCCAACCATCAGTTTTCGAATGTTTTCGGTGTAGGCTACTTGTGCGCCGAGCTCTTCTTCCAGACGGCTTACTTCCCGCGCCAAATCCAGCGCCTGTTGACCGATATTCCCGCCTGCATACCCGGGAATATAGCGTTTGATCGGGGTATAGGCAATGAGCATGACCACCGAAGTGGCTACGATCACCACAATCGTACTCAGCAGAACGTACACGTTCAGGATGGAGAGTCGAAAAGAAGCCCGCTCCTCCAAGGTTTCATCGTTCCGTATAATCAGGCGGTACGGGGCTTTCATCCGCTCTAACCACTCTTCCCACTTCTCCTGGTCAAATAGTTTCATCTGGTCTGTATTGTTTTAGCCAAAATAAATTTTTGGTTTGTCGGTTATTATAGTCAGGGCAAAGGGCAAAATTAGTGCTTATTGCGCTAATTTTGCGTCGCCCCCATTTTTGAAAAAAAACCTTCTTGTATTGAAACGCAGGATCCATTTCATTGGCTTAACGCTTGCCCTTCTTTTTTTCAACGCTTGTGTGACACAAAAAAGCAAGAGCGATGTGTCCCCCGTCGGAAAGCTGTACCACAATACGACTGCAAAGTACAACGGCTATTTCAATGCTAACGAAATCATGACGGCAACACTGCTCGCAATCGAGCAAAAACACCAGGACAACTACCTCGAGCGGCTCCCGCTTTTTCCCTACCTCGAACTCCAAAACCCCAAAGAGATAACCCCTGATATGGACAAGGTCATCGAAAAAGTGACCCGTGTAGTAGCATTGCACGAAAAATCATACTGGACAGACGACTGCTATCTCATGGTCGGCAAAGCCCAGTTCCTCAAACAGGATTACGAAGCAGCAGAAGAAACCCTGCGCTTCGCCGCCGATGAGTTCAACCCCAACCGGCCAAAAGGCAAACCTTCCAAACGCGCCAACCTCCTGGGCAACACCGCCAAGTCCAAAGCCCAGGAATTAGCCGAAAAAATAAAAGCGCGGAACGAAGCCAAAAAAGACCGGGAAAAAGCGAATAAGGAAAAAGCCAGAGAACGCGAAAAAGCAGCAAAAGAGAAAGCTAAACAACGCAAACTGTACAACAAACAAGTAAAACGCGCCAAGAAGCGGGGCCTGCCTGCCCCAAAAC
>JBEGMH010000359.1:0-7944 GCA_041183125.1 Bacteroidota bacterium
CCCTGCGGGGGCTCCGTCATGATCTTTGACCAGACACGGGACCTGCTCCGCATCCTGTCCAACTTCACGACTTTTTTCAAAAAAGAATCCTGCGGCGTCTGTACGCCCTGCCGCGCCGGGAACTTCATCCTGAGCCGCAAACTGGAAAAAATGAGCCTGGGCCTGGGAAGGGGTGCCGACCTGGAGGAAATCCGCCAGTGGGGGAACTTGCTGCGCATCACGTCCCGCTGCGGCCTGGGAAAAGCGTCCGCCCAGTCCCTCATCCGGGCTATGGACCACTACCCGGAATACTTTCAGCAGTTGGTCGCGGAAAAAGGCCAGGGAAAAGGCTTCCGTATGGAAGAGGCCCTGGAGCCCTACCGGGAAGCTACCGATGGAAATTAACCCTTCTTGTACACCTGCCCAACCCGCAGGATGACCTATACCTAATGTTTGAGCCATGCGCGAAAAAATCGTGTCCTTTACCATAGACGGCAAGCCCTGCCAGGCCCCGGAAGGCCAGAACCTCGTCAAAGCCGCCGAGGCCAATGGGGTACATATCCCCTCCCTTTGTTATTATGAACATATTGACCCTCCTTTGGGCGCCTGCCGCGTCTGTATCGTGAACACAGACGGCCGCGACGTGGCTGGGTGTACGACGAAAGTGCGCGAAGGGATGCAAGTCCGCTTCGAAACGCCCGAACTAAAAGACGCCCGCAAAGCAATGGTGGAAATGATCTTCGCTGAAGGTAACCACTTCTGCCCCGCCTGTGAAAAAAGCGGCGACTGCGACCTCCAGGGCCTGGGCTATCGCATGGGCGTAAGCGCCACCCGCTTTCCTCACCTCTTCCTCGATCGCTTGATTGATTATCGCCCTAAGCGCCTCGTGGTGGACCACAACCGCTGCATCCTCTGCCGCCGCTGCGTGGAGGAAGTACACGCCGACGGTGGATACCCCGTGTTCAGCTACCTACACCGGGGCGCCGAAACGGTCGTGCAAGTGGACTACGAACAGGAAGCACGCCTCAGCGAAGCCCAAGCGGTACAGGCCATGCATATCTGTCCGGTCGGGGCTATCCTGGTGCGCGGCAAGAGCCAGCCACGCCCCCGCGGCGAACGCAAGTACGACCTGGAAGATGCCGGCGAAATAGTAGTACAACCGAATCCCACCCCGCCTGTCGCCCTAAAACCCGGACAGACCAAAAAGGTAATCGCCACTACCTCCCTGGCAGGCTGCTTCGGCTGCCACATGTCGCTGCTCGACGTGGACGAAGAACTGTTGGACATCGTCGAATTAGTAGAAATCCACAAATCCCCGCTCACGGATATCAAGCGCTTCAGCAAGCGTTGCGACATCGGAATCATCGAAGGAGGCTGCTGTAACGATGAAAATATCGAAGTGCTGCGGGCCTTCCGCGAAAACTGCGATGTGCTCATCGCCCTGGGCGAGTGCGCCATCTGGGGGGGCCTGCCCGCCATGCGCAACACCATCCCCCTCGATGAGTGCCTCGACGAAGCATACGGCCGCGCTACCGCCGACCAGGAATCGGGGAAAGTAATCCCCTTTCACGAAGATTTGCCCCAAATACTGGATCGCGTCTATGGATGCAACGATATCGTGGATATTGACTACTATATCCCCGGTTGCCCGCCCGATGCCAGCCATATCTGGAAAGTGGTAAAGAACATCCTCCTGGGCACCGATTATTCTATTCTTCATGCTGAATTCAAATACGACTGATGGGAAAGAAGATCGTCATTGACCCCGTCACGCGGGTAGAAGGCCACGGACGGGTAACCCTGCACCTCGACGACGAAGGCCAAGTGTCGGAAGCGCGCTTCCACATCGTCGAATTCCGGGGCTTCGAGCGGTTTATCCAGGGGCACCCTTACTGGGAAGTGCCCGCCCTGGTGCAGCGGCTCTGTGGTATATGCCCCGTGAGCCACCACCTGGCCGCTGCCAAAGCCGTGGACCGCCTGGAGGGCCTGGAACCGGAAGACCTCTCCCCGGCAGCCAATTTACAGCGCCGCCTGGCGCACTATGGCCAAATGTTCCAGTCGCACGCCCTACACTTTTTCTACTTAGCCGCACCCGACCTGCTCTTTGGCATAGATGCGCCCGCCGGACAGCGCAACGTAGCCGCATTGGCCCTCGCCAATAAAGAACTGGCCCGCAAGGGTATCCTCATGCGCAAATACGGCCAGGAAATCATCCGAGCCGTAGCCGGGAAACGCATCCACGGTATCGCAGCAGTACCGGGCGGGGTGTACAAGGTCTTTACAGAGCAGGAACGGGACTATTTCACAGATGGCAAAACACTGCCTTCCATAGATACCATGATCGAATGGTCGCAGGAAACCCTGGATTTCCTGAAAGGATACCACGCGCAACACCGCACATTCCTCGACCACTTTGCCGTGTACGACTCCGGCCACCTCGGCCTCGTAGGCCAACATGGGGAAATGGAGCTCTACCACGGCCGCCTGCGCGCCATAGATGCCCAAGGCCGCCTGACCCTCTCCGATGTGCCCGACGACCACTACCGACGCTATTTCTCCGAAGGGGTAGAGCGCTGGACCTACCTCAAATTCCCCTACCTGACCCACCTGGGCCGCCAAAACGGGTGGAACCGGGTAGGCCCGCTCGCCCGCGTCAACCTCTGCAATTATATCCCCACCCCCTTAGCAGAACAGGAACGGCAGGCGTTCAAAGCCCTCACCCAGGGCGCACCCAACAACCGGACGATGTACTACCACTGGGCGCGCTTGATCGAAATCCTGCACAGCGCCGAAGTGATGCGCAACATCCTGCACCACCCCGACCTGCTCAGCAATGACCTCGTGCGCAAAGGCGAGCGCCGCTCGGAAGGCATCGGCATCATCGAAGCACCCCGCGGCACCCTCATCCACCACTACGAGGCCAATGATAAAGGAATGGTCACGCGATGCAACCTCATCGTGTCCACGACCCACAACAATGAGCCGATGAACCGCGCCGTACGCGAAGTCGCCGCAAAAACGCTCAACAAACAATCCGAAATTACCGAAGGCATGCTCAATGGGATAGAAGTGGCCATCCGCGCATACGACCCCTGCCTGAGCTGCGCCACCCACGCTATCGGCGAGATGCCCCTGAAAGTGGAAATTTGGGACGCCGCAGGGAACCTGGTCCAGGAAAAAATTCGCGATTAACCCCATGCCTTTTTTTCCTGAAAAAACGCTCTTGTTAGCTATCGGCAATGCTTCCCGGGGCGACGACGGGCTGGGCTGGGCACTGGCCACAGCCCTCGAAGCGACTGCTCGTTTTCCAGGCGATATCGCCCTGCGCTACCAGTTGCAGGTCGAAGATGCCGAACTATGTGCGCAGTACGACTGCGTCATCTTCGCCGATGCCTGGAAAACGACGACCGGGCAAGACTGTCTGCTGGAACCCTGCCCAGCATCCCCGCAAGCGTCCTTCACGACCCACGCGCTGTCGCCGGGTTCCGTACTCTACCTGTGCCAATCCATTTTCGACCGGAGCCCCGAGGCATGGCTGCTCCTCATGCGGGGCAGCCGCTGGGAATTAGGGGAAAACCTGAGCCCCCAAGGAAAAAAATCCTTAACACAAGGGCTGAACCGCCTGCTCGAAAAAGTGTCCCAGGTTAAAAATGGTTAATCTTGAACCTGCCGGTTTAACCTGAAGGGCATCGGATCGTCCTATCGGTATAAAGCAAATTAAAAGTAGAGTACGATGAAAAAAAGTATCTTTTTCGCATTAGTCTTGCTCCTCGGCACCGGAGCCGCTACGATGAGCGCCCAGCCTCCGGGTGGCCCCGGACGGGGATTGCCCCCTCAAGCCCAGCCGCTCCAGGACAGGATGGCAGCACTCCAACTGACCGACGCCCAAAAGGCCAAGATGAAAGAAATCCGGGAAAAGTACCGGCCAAAATTCCAGGCCATGCGCCAGGAACAAGCACAGGACAGAGAAGCAATGCGCCAACAGATGGAAGCGATGCGCAAAGAGTTGCGCGCGGTACTGGATCCCGCCCAACAAGCTAAATGGGACGCTATGCCGCAGCGACCCGCCAATCCCGCACCCGGAAATGGCCCCCGAAACGTCCGCCGACCTGGTATCGGCCGGATGAGCCCCCGAGGGCCGCAACACTGGCAAAGACCTCCCGTACCCCGACCACCCGCTGAGCTGCAAAAGGAAATACAAGCCTACTCCCAAAAGGAAATCCTGCCCGTACTACAAAAAGAGCGCAAGGCATTGGAGGCCATCATTAGCGCAGAAGACCGCGAACGATTGGCCAGCCTGCGCACCCAGGCCAAAGCCCGCATGGGGGCAGGCCCAGCAAGGCCGCCCATGCGCCCCGGGATGGGCAAAAACCGACCCCCTACCCCGCAGCAGGAAGCATTGGCCAAACTGGAAAAACGCTATGGAAAGGAAATCCAAAAAATCTTCGCCCGCCTCGAGCCACAGATAGACAAATGGAACCAGGACCTGAAAGCGATCCGCCAAAAGTTCGGGCCACAGGGGCCGCCACGCCCAGCCGCACCCAGAGGCCCCGCTGCCTACCGATGGCTGGAGCCGAAGCGCTTTTTGATGATGCCCCTCGCAACAAGTCTAATATACTGAGAGGTAAAGCTCGTTAGTTTTCGAGAAAATTGAACCCTGCCGTAAAGCCTCCATCTATTACGAGGTTCCCCCCGTTGATATAAGATGTGGTTGCCTTAGCCAGTAAGGCAACCACATCTGCAATATGTTCAGGCTTTCCTAATTGCCGATTAGGGACTTGTTTTTGCACCGCTTGAAAATAGGCTGCATTTTGCTCATTGATTTCAAAATTTTCCGTAGCAATATACCCGGGGGAAATACAGTTAGCGGTGATACCAAAACTTCCCCATTCGACTGCCAAAGATTTTGTGTACCCCAGCAATGCGTATTTTGTCGCAGTATAAGTAGAAGAGCCTGCGCCGCCTATTATACCATAAATAGAGGAAATATTGATAATTCGCCCAAAGTTTTGTTTTTTCATCTCGGGCAATAAACGCCGACAAAAAAGGAAAGCACTTTTGACATTGGTAGCAAAAAGTTGATCCCATTCGACTTCAGAAACTTCATCAGTGCGATGGAAAGGACCACCCCAGCCCACATTATTTACCAATACAAGCGGAAAAACACCCAACTTTTCTACAATTTTTTCTAACACCTCCTCTACCACAGCCGAATTGCTTACATCACAAGGGAAAGCAATTGCATTTCCGCCATTTTGTTGAATTTGCTGCACAATTTTTTGTAATTTTTCTTCACTTCTTGCCAATAAAACCGTAAAAAAACCTTCTGCTGCCAATTTTAACGCAATGGCTGCACCTATGCCTTGACTTGCTCCTGTAATAATTGCGTATTGTTGTTCCATGTTGAAAATTTTCGTCTTATTTCTCGTACTCCGTCTTATACAAATCAAAACCCGCTGCCCAATAATTTTTCACGGTTTCAACAACTTGAAGACCTGCTTTTTCATAAAAAAGTAACTGTTTAGCTCTCTATTACAGTTTTTTACCTCTGAAAAAGCGCTACTAGTAGTTGTGTAAAAATATTGGACTTGTTGTTAGGGGGATCCTCAAAGAGTTGAAAAAGGCATGCTTCGTCCTCACGAAAACTTTTTTCGGTCATATAGCCGCGCTACGTGACCGAAAAAAGTCGCAGTGTGGGCGAAAAAGAGCCATTTTTACCCTATGAGAATCCCATCGCAACAAGTCTAATATATAACCATAGGGGTCTAAACTGCTATGCAAAATCAAAGAAATAAAGACTGGTTCGAAATGTTTTTTGGCAACGCCGAGCGAAAAAGGTCTTTTGAGACTACCCCAATACCAGACGCGTTGTACCACCCAAAACCCGGAAACAAGCCTACTTATCTTTTTCCTTTGCCACGGTGCTGTTCAGCCGTTCCAGGACGAGATCCGTGATGTCCAGCTGGTCATTCGCCATGAGTACCCCGGTACCGGGGCCATAGTTTAGGATGTAGTCGTACCCTTTTTCTTCCCGGAGGGCTTTGAGGATGCCTTTGACCTCCTTTTCCAGGTCTCCGAGGAGTTTCTGGCGCTCCTCGAGCAGTTGCTTGCCCATGCGCTCCTGCTGTGCGACAAGCCCCTGCTGTTTTTGCGTGAGGCGCTGCTCTTCCTGCTGGACCTGGTTGGGCGTTAGCAACCCTTGCTGTACTTTTTGCTGGGCCTGCAGGAACTCGCGCTCAAGGGATCGTCCGCTGGCCTGTAAGGCTGCCTCTGCGTCTTGGCTCTTTCTTTCCAGCGCTTTCACTTTCTCCTGATAGGAACCATACTTTTCCAACAAGGTATCGGAGTTCACAAAAGCAATCTTCACAGTGCCGGCAGCTTGCGCCGGCTTGCCGGATTCGGCCGGGTTGCCCCCCGCCTTGAACTGGCCCATCATCAGATAGGCGACCGCAACGATCAGGATAGCATTGAGGATGAGAGAAATATTGGTTTTCATACGTTGGTTTTTCGTGGTGAATATGCATGTCGTTTCCG
This sequence comes from Bacteroidota bacterium, assembly GCA_041183125.1. GTDB lineage: Bacteria > Bacteroidota > Bacteroidia > Chitinophagales > Saprospiraceae > JADJPL01. The sequence goes on from JBEGMH010000359.1 coordinate 6,514, forward strand.
CAAAACTCAGATATATTTTTTGCTTTACCAAAAAATTAGGGAATAGCAGCTCTTCAAACAGGGGAGTGGAGTTGTTGTGAAATGTGATTTACCACCCGTTCCGAGTCGCGATGAATAACGCCGAGGATCCCTCCCGCCGTATAGTTGTCAAAGCCCACAAAATACAGACCGGAGTACTCCTGTATACCTATACAAGCCTTGGGTAAGCCATACACATCGAGTAATCCGGGGCAAGCCCCCAGAAACTCAGGTAGCCCGGGCCGATACCCGGTGGCGAGTACAATGGCCTCAAAGGGCAGTTGACGGCCATCCATAAAGCTAACTCCCTCCCTGGAGAGGGACTGTATTGCCGGAACGACCTGAATACCCCCTGATTTTATTTTTTCAACAGTGCCCAGGTCTATGACGGGCGTCTGACCCGTTTGCCGCAGTTGGGCAGCAGGCGAAACGCTGGGGTACCGTATGCCAAACCGGCTCAGGTCGCCCACAGCCATACGGCGAAGGAGCTTTCCAATGCGGTCGCCCAACCAGATCGGTAACTTGGCCACTTTGAGCGCGGTGAGCTGGGTAGGCCGCCCTAAAAAATCGCGCGGTACGATGTTTACCGCTCCCCGGACGGATATCCATGGATGGGCCCCCTGTTCGTATAGATCCAGCGCAATTTCCGCACCGGTATTGCCCATGCCGACGACCAGCACGTTTTTCCCCACAAAAGCTTTTCCGTTCCTGTATTCCCGACTATGGATAATACTGCCGGAAAAATATTCTTCCCCCACCAACACCGGACGCTCCGGCACACGATTGACCCCGGTGGCTACGACGACAACGGTACTCTCTATCGTTTCGCCTTGGGCGGTGTATACCGCCCAGCCTCCATTGCCGGAGCGCTGTACCTCTAATACTTTGGTTCCAAATCGAGGAGATATTTGAAAGTACCGAGCGTACCCCTCCAAGTATGCTGCAAATTCCTTTCGGGAGACATAGCGCGGATAATGCGTTGGAAAAGGGAGAAAAGGCAAATGGGAAAGTTCTTTGACCGTATGAAGATGCAGGCGGTCGTAGTGGCGGTGCCAAGCAGGGCCTACCTGCCCGCTTTCCTCTAACACGACGAAGGGGATGCCCCGCTGTCGCAGGTGGGCCGAAACCGCTAATCCGGCGGGCCCGGCACCAATCACCACTACGGGTACTGGGTCTGTTTGTAACAGGGTCATACCGGTTTGCGCAGGTCTTTTTTCAAAATCTTGCCCGTGGCACTCATCGGCAGGGCATCCATAAACTCGATGATCCTGGGGTATTTATAAGCGGCGATACGCTCCTTGGTCCAGTCCATGAGTTCCTCGGCACCCACCTCAACATTCGCCTTGCGCACGACACAGGCTTTGATTTCTTCGCCGTACTCTTCGTTCGGTACGCCGATGACGGCCACCATAG
>JBEGMH010000360.1:0-6779 GCA_041183125.1 Bacteroidota bacterium
GTTTATGCAGAAAACGGCTTATTGTGTTCATCAAAAGAGGTAAAGTATTTTTATTAATTTTTTCATTTTTTTCAAAATAAAAAATCTTGATAAAGCTTATTCTTAAGAATATTATACTGAAACATACCATCGCCGGGCCTGCCGTCCTGCACAGGGCGTTCTTTATATTCAGCGCCATAACGATCTTCTTTCCGTCAGGACTCGCCAGCCAGGAAGTATTCTTCTTCCGGGACAGCAATAACCCGGGGTACTACGATACCGGACTGGCCTTTAAGACAAGCCCCAGCTCCATCGAGCAAACCGGCCCCAGCGGGGATAAAATCCCCACCTCGAGTACGGCGTATTTTGGGAACAACAGCCTGCGCATCAAATGGGTATCCCGGACCGGTGGCGACTGGTCAGCCCTCGTCATAGCCCCGGGCTGGCCATTCCAGAACATCACCGCCACCGACACCCTTTCCTTTTGGGCATACTCCCCGGAGGGCCTGCTCAAGGCACACTGGCCGTTCGTGTTCATGGAAGGTGCCCCCGGTGTCACCAAGTCGCGCAAATACCCGCTGTCGGATTATGCCAGCGACCTGGCCCCCGGTGCCTGGACCCAGGTCAAAGTACCGCTGCGCGTTTTCTTTAACGACCCTTCGCAAACCGCTATCCTCTTCAACCAGGTCAAAGCCATCATCTTCGGCCAGGCCAGTGCCGACGGACAGGAACACACCTTGTTGATAGACGAGGTGAAAACGTTCCGCGCCAGTACCCAGGGAAACGGTATGACCCCTCCTTCCGCTCTCACCGCCACAGGCTACGACCGGCATATCGAGCTGCGCTGGCCTTCCGTGGCCGCCCAGCCCGCTCAATGGCGCGTCTATCGCTCCGCCGACAACGGGTCGAGTTTCACCTCCCTCAAAAACCTCAACGGGGCGGATACCGTTGCCATAGATTTCCACAAAACAGCGGGCAACCAGACCTTTCAATACCGCGTAGTGGCGGTCAATGCGTCCGGTACCGAGTCCGCCCCCTCCCCCACAGCCTCTGCCGCGCTTGTGCCCATGAACGACGAGCAGTTGTTGGATATGGTGCAACGCTATACCTTCCGCTACTTTTGGGATTTTGCCCACCCCGTCTCGGGTTTGTCAAGAGAGCGGAACACCTCCGGGAATTTAGTGACGATCGGCGGGTCTGGGTTTGGGGTCATGGCTATCTTAGTCGGGATGGAGCGGGGATGGATCACCCGCGAACAAGGGCTGGCCCGCCTGCACAAAATCATAGCCTTCCTGGAAAAAGCCAACCGCTTCAAAGGGGTTTACCCCCACTGGATGGACGGCACCACCGGTAGCGTCATCCCTTTCAGCACACAAGACAACGGGGGCGACCTGGTCGAAACGGCTTTCCTCTTCCAGGGCCTACTGACGGTGCGCGCCTATTTCGACCGCAACAACCCCGAGGAGGAGCTCCTGCGCACCAAAATAACCACCCTATGGCGCGAGGTAGACTGGAACTGGCACCGGCAGCAAAACCAAAACGTCCTGTATTGGCATTGGTCGCCCAACTTCCAGTTTGCCATGAACTTCCCGCTCAAAGGCTGGAACGAAACCATGATCGCGTACCTGCTCGGGATTGCCTCGCCCACCTATCCCATCCCAGCCTCCCTCTGGCATACCGGCTGGGCCAACAACGGCGCCCTTCGCAACGGGAACCAATACTTTGGGATCACCCTGCCCCTGGGCACCAACCTGGGCGGCCCGCTCTTTTTTACCCACTATTCGTTTATGGGCTTTGACCCTCGCGGCAAAAAAGATGCCTATGCCAATTACTTCGAACAAAACCGGAACCAGTCGCTCCTCAACCGGGCCTACTGCATCGCCAACCCCCGGCAGCACGTCGGATATGGGGCGAATTGCTGGGGCCTGACCGCGAGCGACGACCCGCTGGTCGGATATTTTGCCCATGAGCCCCAGAGCAACCGCGACAACGGCACCGTTTCCCCCACGGGAGCATTGAGTTCCATGCCTTACACCCCGGAAGAATCCATGGCGGCCCTCAAATACTTTTACCGCGAACTTGGAGCGTCGCTATGGGGGCCTCTTGGCTTTTACGACGCCTTCAACCTCTCCCTCAACTGGTACGCCGACAGCTACCTCGCCATAGACCAAGGCCCCATCATCGGGATGATAGAGAACCACCGCAGTTCCCTATTGTGGAAGAACTTTATGAAAAACCCCGAAATTCAGGAAGCACTGGGTAAAATAGGGTTCACGCCCACCACCACCCCGGTGCGGGAAATGGCAGCGCCCCTCGCGCTCAGCCTGTATCCCAACCCGGTCAGCGACCGCGCTACCTTGCAGGTCCATCTCGAAACCGCAGGGCAGCTGGAAATCCTGCTCTTCGACCTTCAGGGGCGCCCCATCCATTCCTGGAACCCCCAAAGCGAACACTTCCCCGCCGGCTCCCATTCCGTCGCCCTGGCCTTCCCGGGGGTTCAGGCCGGTGCGTATGCGCTGCAGGTGCGTGCGGAAGGGCGCCAGCACACCTTGACACTGATTCTTCAACCATAATTTCCTTCATCAAAAACGAAACCTATGAAGTATCGTTTGTTACTTGCTAACCTGATTTTGACCCTCCTTCCGGTACTTGCCTTTAGCCAGGTCGTGCTGGAAAACTTTGAGGGGGGGGCAAAACTTCCCTGGACGGCCGCTGAAGGCACGTTCTCTGTAGTGGACAACCCTGCGGGGGGGGACACGCTCAAGCTCAACTCCGGCGGCAAGGTGGGAGCCTACACCAAAAAAGCCGGCGCCGCCTACAGCTTGTTCTTAGCCGAACTGCCACAGCCGCTCAACCTGAGCGTCAACAACCAGTTCCGGATCATGGTGAGGGCTAAAAACCCTACCGCGTTCATCTTCAAACTCGAAGGCCCGGGCTTCGGGATCGAACAGAAGAAGAACATCGCCCTTACCGACCAGTGGGTCGAATACACCTTCAACTTCAGCGCGGCGGCGGCAAAAAACAACCTGAACAAGATCCTGATCTTCTTCGACCCCGGCGTGGATGCCAGCAGCGACACCTACCTGTTCGACAACCTGGTCGCCGAACCCTCCGGTGCCTGCTCCGGCATCGCTTTTGACCCGACTATCCTCGACGACTTCGAGTGCCAGCGCAACGTTTCCTACGCTATTCCGGGCATCAACGACTTTACCGTGGTCAACAACCCCGACAAGTCGGGCATCAACACCACCAATAAAGTAGGCCGTTACCGCGATACCCTAAGCGAGTGGCACGCCATGGTCGTGGACTTCGGGGAAGACATCCCCCTCGACCAGCGCAGCTTGTTCCGCATGAAGCTCTGGGCACCCAAAAAAGGAAGGCTCCTCGTAAAACTGGAAGGGACCGGCGGCGGCAACGAAGTCTGGGTCAACGTCAACGACACTATGAAATGGGTGCAGATCGAAGCCGACTTCACCTCGCAGATCGGTAAAAAGTACCAGAAGCTCGTGCTCTTCTTCAATGGAGGGGTATTGCCGGGCGCCAACGATATCTACTACTTCGACGATATGCGCCTGCTCACCGCCCCGAAATTTATCGTCCTGGAAGACTTTGAAGGCGGTGCCAAACTACCCTGGAACCCCATTGAAGGCGCTTTTTCCGTAGTGGACAACCCCGCAGGCGGCAACGACCTCCAAATCAATGCCGGCGGCAAAGTAGGGGCTTACACCAAAAAAAAGGGCTCCGGCTACAGCTTGTTCCTCGCACAGCTTCCTTCCCCGCTGCCCATGCAGACCTTCAACCAGTTCCGCGTCATGGTGAAATCCGACCGGCCGACCTCTTTTATCCTGAAATTAGAGAACGCCAACAACACCAAGCGCATCGAAGAAAAGAAAAACATCGCCGTCACCGGACAGTGGATTGAATACACCTTCAATTTCAGCGCCGCCAAGGACTTCGACGACCTCAACAAAATCTTGTTCTTCTTCGACCCGGGAGTGGACAGCAGCGGAGGGACTTACCTCTTTGACAATATCGTCATCGAACCCTCCGGCCCCTGCAGCGGCGTAGCCGTCAACAACACCATCCTGGACGACTTCGAATGCCAGCGCAACGTCACCTATGGCAACCCGGGCTTCGCCGATATCGCCGTAGTGGACAACCCCGACAAATCCAGTGCCAACGAAAGCGCCAAAGTAGGCCGCTACTACGACCGCCCCGGCGAATGGCACGCCATGGTACTCGATTTCGATGGGCAGCCCATCCCGCTCGGAGACCGCCCCATCGCGAAAATCAAGGTCTGGGCACCCGTGGCCGGTACCTTGAAATTCAAAGTGGAAGATGGTTCGGCGCCGGTAGAAATAGACCGTCAGGTCACCGAAATCAAAAAATGGGTAGAATACTCCGTGGACTTCACTAGTGCTTCTGCCAATACCTACAAGAAATTGGTCTTCTTCTTCAACGCCGGCAAGCAGCCAGGGGTGGACACCGTATATTATCTCGACGATCTCCGCCTCGAACCACAGGGCAGCGTGACCCTCGAAGACTTCGAGCCCACGCCCAAGCAAACTTGGGAACCGCTGGGCGCTGAGGCCGTCTTCGGCAAGTTCAACGGCGGAATCAACAACCCCGATAAAACAGGTGCCAACACCACGGCCAAAGTGGGGTCCTTCACCAAAGGCACGTCCAAATTGGGCGGATTGAAGGCCCTCCTGCCCACCAGTTTCACCCTCGCCACCTTCCCACAGGTCAACCTTCAGGTATGGGCACCCGCCGGGGCCAAATCCATCACCATGAAGCTGGTCAGCGTAGTGGAAGGCCCCAAGGAAATCAATCGCCCCATCGCCGAGACCGGCAAGTGGGTGGACGTCTCTTTCAACTTCGACAACGTCAAAGCAATCAAGGACTTCGAGCGCGTGGAAATCGTATTCGACCCGAACCTGGAATCTACCGCAACCTGGTACTTCGATAACCTGACCCAGACAAAAGCCACCGTGGACCCCTGCGAAGGCACCGTGGCCAATGTCAATGTCATTGACGATTTCGACTGCCAGCGCAACGCCAAGTCCATCTTGCTGACCGACAACCCGGTCTTTGAAGTGCTCCGCAACCCCTTCCCGGGCGGTATCAACCCGAACGCCAACGACAAAGTGGCCAAATACGTAGATCCTGCCGGGGCCGGTAAGGAATGGTCCATCGTCCTTTGGGACATGGGCAAGGAGATTGACCTGAGCAGCTTCAATACCCTCGCCGTCAAGATTTACGCGTCCAAAGCGGTACCGGTACTGTTCAAGCTCGAAGGCGGAACCAAAGCGTTCGAGGTCAAAGTGGACATCAAAGCCGCCGACCTGAACAAGTGGGTCGAGTACCAAATTGATTTCAAAGCTGCCGCCGGCTCCAAAAACTCCAAGTTCGGCATCTTCTTCAACGCAGGCAACGCATCGGCTGAAGGCGACACCTACTACATTGACGATGTCGAATGGCGCCGCGAGCCCTACACCGCATGTATCTCCTCCTTTGAAACCCCAGCCGACAACCTCGGCAAGTGGCAATACTTCGCCAACGGTGCCCTGGACGGCAAGCAAGTGGATATCGTCGTGGACAACCCGAAAAAATCGGGCATCAACACCTCCAATAAGGTAGCTGAGTTCATCGAAGATCCAGGTGGGAATATCTTCGCCGGCATGTTCAACAACGGATTGCCCGCACAGGTATTCATGAAGACCAACAAGAAGATCACCATGAAAGTACTCATGGACCGCGCCGCTGAAGTGGTGTTCAAGCTCGAAAACCCGGCCATCGGCCTCAATACCGGCGATACCAAAGTGAAATACACCACTCCGAACGAGTGGCAAACCCTCACCTGGGACTTCAGCGGTATCCCGCTCGCCGACAACACCATCGCTACCGTACTGGCCATCATTATGGACTTCGACAACACCCCGACGACGACCAAGAAGTACTACTTCGACGACATCGCCATCGGAAACGCCAACTGCTCGCCTGCTACGCCGGTCAACAGCCTGCAGCTCGACGCACTGTCCATCTACCCCAACCCAGCCAGTGATGAACTGACCGTGGACAATGCAGCCAGCCTCTTCCGCTATGAAATCTTTAACGCAGTAGGACAACGTGTCGGCACCTATGTAGCTACCGGCCAAGCCGCTGTTACCATCCCGCTGACCGGGCTGGACCGCGGCATGTACCTGCTCGCGGGCTACGATCGCCAGGGAGTCCTGCGCGCCAATGCCCGCTTTATAAAGCAATAATCGTTCAACCCCCGGGGGCCGGTACGCCCGCCCCCGGGCTTTTTATCCTTCTTACCGTACCACTTATGCACCTATTACGCCTCAGCCTGCTGCTCGCGGCATTCACCTTGTGCGCTGCCCCGACGAGCGGGCCCTATACTGCCGAAAAGCCTATACCTTTCAGCCTACATGAGCTGCAAAAGCGAAGTTTCCGCTACTTCTGGGACTTGGCCGACCCCGTCAACTTCCAGGTACTCGACCGCTACCCCGCCAGGACCTTCTCCAGCATTGCCGCCACCGGCTTCGGGCTCACTTCCTATATCGTAGGTGCCGAAAAGGGCTATGTCACCCGCCAGCAGGCCGCCGAGCGCGTATTGAACACGCTGCGGGTACTCCAATCCTTACCCCAAGGGCCCGAGGCAAGCGGTGTTTCTGGCTACAAAGGTCTATTTTACCACTTTTTGACCCTCGACAAAGCCCTGCGCTTTAAGAACGTGGAACTGTCCACGATAGATACCGGCCTGCTCATGGCCGGAGTGCTGAGCACAATGAGCT
>JBEGMH010000361.1:0-5006 GCA_041183125.1 Bacteroidota bacterium
TTCTACCCCGCCCTTCTCGTTGATCCAGGCGATGCGGGTCGTGCCGGCCAGACGGCTTCCGTAATCTATCCCCGCAATACCCCCTACGTCAATGGCGCCCATGGCTGTCTGCGTTGGTCAAAAAATGCTTCAACGCTTCTTCCAGGTCATTCCCATCCGCTCGGTCCTGGTCAAACCAGACGGCTGCTTTTTCGTAAAAAGGCTCCCGGGCAGCCAGTTTTTCGCGAATAAAGTCTTCTAAATCTGTATCCCGAATATCCCGGAGCAGTGGCCGGTGGGCGCGTTCCGGCAGAAGGCGTGCGGCCAGCAAAGGAGGGGATGCCTTGAGGTAAATGCTCAGCCCATGGGCATTGATCCATTCCATGTTCCCGTGAAAACAGGGCGTGCCCCCGCCACACGCGATGACATGGTGCTCCAGCACTGCAGTACCCCGCAGGGTTTCAGCCTCCTTTTGCCGAAAAGCCGCTTCCCCGTACTGGGAAAAATACGCCGCGATACTACACCCGGCCGACTGTTCGAAAATATCGTCTAAGTCGGCGAAAGCATATCCAATCTGTCGGGCGAGGAGCCGGCCGGAATGGCTTTTTCCACAGCCCATGAACCCGGTCAAATACATGCGGGATGGGTATTCCATAATCGTAGGGATTCACCCCCGTCAATTCTCGGAGGCAGGTTAAATATCGCTTTAAAAACCGTATATTTGCAGAGAATTCGAATTTTAAGCGCATGGCAAGGTCGTGTTTTTTTTCGTTGCACCCTGTCGCCTGCCGAAAGCAGCGAGCGAATGTGACGTCGGTATATCTGGTCTTTTTCCTCTTCCTTCTTCCTTTAGCGGGTTGCCAGCCCAAGGAAGGAGCAGGGGGCGTACAGACCCCCTCCACCGGAAAGGGCTATTCCAATGCCGATCTGATCCGCAACCCGGTCTCTGCGGAGGGGGAGCAAAGCGGGGAAGCACTCGCCGTACTGGAATTCGCTGAGTTTTCTTACGAATTTGGAAACGTAGAAAGCGGAAAGGTCATAGACCACTCCTTTCCCTTTACCAACACCGGTACTGTCCCCCTGCTGATCGGCAATGCGTCCTCCTCCTGCGGATGCACGGTGCCGGAGTGGCCTCAAGCGCCCATCCCGCCAGGTGGGAAAGGGGTGGTCCGCGTGCGTTTTGACACCCAGGGCAAAACCGGGGAGCAGCGCAAACCGGTGTTCATCACAGCAAATACCTATCCGGCGAATACTACGCTCTACCTCGTCGGCGAGGTCTCTGCGAAGAAAGGGCCATAACCACTTGTTCAACCTACTGATTCTTTTCATAAAACTACCAAAACATGTATTCAGGGATTCTTCTCTTACAGGCCGGAGCAGGCCAAAGCCCGATCACCAGTTTTATCTTCATCGGTGCTATGTTCCTCGTTTTCTGGCTGTTCATTATCCGTCCGCAGTCAAAACGCCAGAAAGAGCAAAACCAGTTCATGACCAACCTGCAGAAGGGCGATGAAATCGTCACCACCAGCGGTATCCTGGGGCGCATCACCAAAATGGAAGACCAAATCGTCACGATTGATGCCGGCAATAAGGTTTATTTGAACATCACCCGGAGTTCCATCTCCAAAGAAATGACCGAATCCGTCTATGGCAGGGGTAAGGCAGCTCCGTCGTCGGGCAAGACTGAATAAACTACTCGATCAGCTAAAAGCCGACCGGGCTATCCTCCTCATCTGTCTGGGGATAGCCCTGGCTTTCTGGCTGCCCACTAAAATGGCCCAAACCTACCAAACAGAGAAAAAAGTAGCCCTGCGCTTCCAACTACCCCCCAATACCGCCTTTGTGCAATCCCCACCGCAAGACATGGTCGTCGTGGTGGAGGGCCGGGGCTGGGACCTGCTCTTCGACCGCCTCCGCTCCCGGCAGGTCAAACTGAACTTTACCCTGGTCAACGCGCGCAACCTGTACCGCAACCGCGGACAACTGCGCAAGGATATCCTCGACCGCCTGTATTCCCTCGACCTCAAAATCGTAGAACTAAACTACGAGGAACTAAAGTTGGCCGTAGAACCAATCCTACGGAAAAAAGTACCCGTTTTTTTCAACGGAAAACTGGATTTCCGCGACGACTATTTCCTGAAATGGCCGCTCCGCATCCGCCCGGACAGCGTGCAAATCAGCGGTCCGGAAAGTAAAATCCAACGCACCGATTTCCTGCGCACCTACGCCAAAGAATTTGTCAACCTCGATGCTTCCTTTAAATACGAACTGCCCCTCGCCCTGCCCCGGGAGTTTCAAGCAAACCCATCCAAAGTGATGCTGTATGCGGATATCGAAAAATTTACAGAAAAGTCGCTGTTCGTAGATGTCCGGGTAGCCAAGGGCATGCGCAAGATCAAGTACTTCCCCACCAAGGTAAAAGTGACCTTCCAAGTCGGCCTCAGCCAGTTTGACCTGGTGAGTTCCTCTGATTTCTACATCGAGGCCGGACTGGATTCCACTACGGCTCCGGGGGTAACCTCGGCACCGCTCATCCTAAAACAACATCCCGGGCACGTGCGCAGTATCCGCGTGTTCCCAAACCAAGTGGATTTTCTGTACGTAGAATAAACACAACCTACATTGATCTCTCAAAAAAGCATACAAGACGTCATAGAGGCCGCAAAAATAGAGGAAGTAGTCGGCGATTTTGTCAACCTGCGCCGCAGGGGGGTCAATATGATTGGGCTATGCCCTTTCCATAACGAGAAAACCCCTTCTTTCAACGTTTCCCCTGCCAAGAACATCTTCAAGTGCTTTGGCTGCAGCCGGGGCGGTACGCCGGTGCAGTTTGTCATGGAACTGGAAAACCTCAGTTTCCCCGACGCTATCCGCTACTTAGCGAAAAAATACCGCATCGAATTAGAGGAAACCCAGGCCACCCCGGAAGCGATCCTGGAACAACAAGCCCTGGAAAGCCTCTACCTGATCAACCAGTTCGCCTTAGAGTTTTTTCAGGAGCAACTATTGCATACCGATTTGGGCAAAAGCGTAGGGTTGTCTTATTTCAAGCGCCGCGGCTTTCGGGAAGAAACAATCCGCAAGTTCGGCCTGGGCTTTGCCCCCGATGGCCGCGATGCGTTCACCCAGGCGGCTATCTCAAAAGGCTATGCCATAGACCAACTCCGAAAATTGGGCCTGACCTCCGCCCATGACCGCGATTTTTTCAGGAACCGGGTCATATTCCCCATCCATAGCCAAAGCGGAAAGGTCATCGCGTTCGCCGGACGCATCCTGCACAACGACCCCAAAGCACCTAAATACATCAATTCCCCCGAAACGGATATCTACCAGAAAAGCAAGGTGCTCTACGGTGCTTTCCAAGCTAAAACCGCTATCCGCAAGGAGGATTCCTGTATCCTGGTAGAAGGCTATACCGATGTCATCTCCCTGCACCAAAACGGCATCGAAAATGCCGTCGCTTCCTCCGGCACTTCCCTCACCATCGGGCAGATCCGCCTTATCAAGCGCTTTACCAAGCACCTGACTATCCTCTACGATGGCGATGCCGCCGGCATACGGGCAGCCCTGCGCGGCCTCGACCTCGCCCTTGAAGAAGATATGGAGGTACGCGTCGTCATCCTCCCCGACGGGGAAGACCCCGACTCCTATGTCCAAAAGGCAGGTGCCCCGGCTTTCCGCGAGTACGTCAAAGCAGAATCCCGCGATATTATACAACTGGAAGCCAGTTTGCTCATGGAACAAGCCGGCAATGACCCCTCCCGCCGCGCCACAGCCATCCGGCAGATCGCCCATACGATTTCGCGTATCAAAAACCCCATCCGCCTCGACGAGTACGTACGCAATGTCCGCGAAATCCTCAAAGTGGATGAAGCAGCCCTGATGCACGAAATCAACCAAATCCGCCGCAAAGATGTCGAAAAACATTCCGAAGCGGATAATGCCCCGAAAACCGATACCCTCGCCCCGGAGAAGCCTCCCGGCCCGGCACCTGACAGCCCCCTACCCGTCGTAGGCGATGCGTATCAGGAACGGGATATCGCCCGCATCCTCATCACCGCTGGCGAAAAAGTGTTCGAAGAGATCGAGCACGTAGTCACCGTAGCCGAGTATATCCTCATGAACATCGAAGATGTGTTGGAGGAGTTCGACCATCCGCTGTACCAGCGCATCGCCCGGGAAAGCCTGCAGTTGGTCACGGAGAAAAAAACCGTCAACGCCCAAGTCTTTTTCCAACACCCCGACCCCGAAATCCGCCAACTCGCTATCAACCTGAGCACCAGCCCATACGACATGAGCGAAAACTGGGCCCTGAAATGGGACGTGTTCCTCTCCCAGCCCCATCCCGAAGAAAACCACCGAAAAGATGCGGAAAACCTCATCAAACGCTTCAAGTTGCGGAAAATAAAGCGCTTCAAAGACCGCAATACCCTGAAATTGAAATCGTTATATGCGGACAATGCGCCTGAGGAAGCTATCTTGGAGTGTTTAGCCCTGCAACTGCGCCTGAAAGATATCGAAAGCCAACTCGCCAAAGATCTGGGGACCGTCATTTTATAAGAGACCATAACCTATGGAAAAAATCAACCTTTTTTGGTTCCGCCGCGACCTGCGGCTCAGCGATAACCGCGGCCTCTGGGAAGCCCTGCAAGGGCCTTACCCCGTTTTGCCCGTTTTTATCTTCGATACCGCTATCCTCGACCTACTCAACAACCGATCGGACGCACGGGTGACGTTCATACACCAGGAACTGGAGCGGATGGCACAGGAACTGGAAGCTACCGGGGCCAGTATCCTGATCGAACACGGCAAACCCGCCGAGGTGTGGGAAAGGATACTCCAAAAGTACCCCGTGGGCGCCGTCTATGCCAACAAGGACTATGAGCCCTATGCGGTACAGCGCGATACGGCTATCCGCAGTATCCTGGAGCAGCGGGGAATCGCCTTTCATACGTTCAAAGACCATGTCCTATTCGAGGAGCGGGAAGTTTGTAAGGCAGACGGCACACCGTACACGGTGTTTACCC
>JBEGMH010000362.1:0-3179 GCA_041183125.1 Bacteroidota bacterium
CAGCCGGATGCCCAACAGGTACTTGACCTGGCTCAACATGATGATGAAGGCCGCTGCAGAAGTAAATCCCGACAGGACAGGGTGTGATAAAAAGTTGACCATGAACCCCAAGCGGAACAAACCCAGCAGGACCTGTACCAAACCGGCCAGAAATGCCGTGGCGATGGCCAACTCGATAAAATGCGGAGACCCCGGCTCCGCTATACCCGAAAGGCCCGTCGCCAACAACAAACCTACGATGGCCACCGGGCCCACCGATAAATGCCGCGAAGAGCCGAATACCGCGTACAGGATCGCAGGGAAAATCGCCGCGTACAAACCGTATATCGGGGGCAACCCCGCCAACATACTGTACGCCATGCCCTGGGGAACCAACATGACCCCTACCGTCAGCCCGGCCTGCACATCTCCCCCGAACTCCTTCCTGCGGTAGCCTGGTAGCCAAGAGACCATGGGGATGAAAGAAGACAGAGCGCGCATTTTTTATTGTTTATGGACGGTTTGCGGAGAGCTTGTGGCAAAACTTCTCCCGAGCCCCGATGCCCCTTTTACGGTTACCGACCTTTTTTTGCCAACCTATTTTGAAAAAATAGACTTGTTGCGAGGGGTCAGCGAGGTGGGAAAAAAGAGTCATTTTTTATCCACACGAAGGCTTTTTGAGGGAGTATAGCGGCGCTATATGACCGAAAAAAGGCACAGTGTGGGAAAAAAAGGGCCTTTTTGCCCCCTCGATGATTCCCCTCGCAACAAGTCTAATAAAATACTGTATATTAGCCAGGTTTCCAAGTATAACTTTTTTACCAAAGCAATTCAAATATATGAACATATTTTCATTAGTTGGAAAAAATTGCAAAAAATAAGTTGCCCTTTGAGAAACAGGCGGGAGGCTTTGTACAACCAGGATCGAACTCCCGTCGTTGTTCAGAAAACGCAAGGCTATGTACATCCCGGTCTTTTTGCTCTTTTGCGCGCTATTGCCCCTGCATCCCATCCATTTGAGCGTCACGGAGATTTATGAAAACGAGAAAAGCGGCCGCATAGAGGTCTCCACGACGCTGTTCATGGATGACTTTGCGCGGGCGATCCATTACGAAAGCTATGAAAAGCAAATCCAGCAGGGGAAAATCCGGCCGGAGGATTTGATGCTGCGCTATTTAAAGGAAAAGCTGCGGATACAGGTCAATGGGCAGCCGGCCACTTTCCGACTGTTGCGCACGGAGAACAACATGGACGCGGTCACCTGCTACCTCGGGGTCGAGCCGGGGGTAAAAAGCGTCCAAAAGCTGTACATAGAGAACCGCATTTTTTTAGAGCTGTTTGACGACCAGCGCAATATGGTGCAGATAGAACTCGGGGGCAACCCGGCAGGCGCCGTGCAATTTGACCATAAAAAGACGGTAGCGGCGATTGATTTATGAGGCCCTTCCGGTCTCTGAGAGGGTGACGAACAAGTCCAGGTCTATCGTGATGGCGTCGCGGACTTTGATGGCGCCCATCAGGACGGTGGGGGGTTGTATCCCGAAATCGGTCATGTTCACGGTTTGGGAGCTACGGAACTGGAAGCGCCGGGCGGCCAGGTTGCGGGCTTTTACTTTCAGGGGCACCTTCCTGGACTGGCCGGCGATGGTGATGACCGTTTCAGCGTCGAGTTCGGCCCATTCGGCGCAATCGTCGAGGGAGATCCCGATGGGGAAATGCACCTTTTTGAGTTCGATTTGGATGTAGGGGTGTTCGTCGGCGCGGAGCGTTTCGTACATATCGCGGTTCATGATTTTCTGGCCGCAATCGAGTTTAGTGGTAGCGATTTTCAGGACGCTGCGCTCAAAGGTGACCAGGGTGCGGTCGGACGAGCGGGTGGCGTGCAGTTCCAGGGGGGAAAACTTTTGGGCGCAGGTGCAGGAGAACTTGTTGACATTGCTGGTGCCGTTCAAGGCGAGCTTGCTTTGGTCGGTGATCTGTACCCCGCTGATGGGCGGGAGCGCGTATTCGGCGGCTTTGAAGCCAGCGAAGAGGAGGAGCGCGGCAATAGCGGCCAAAAAGGCAAGGGTGGTGTGGCGGGATACCTTTTTCATAATGGCGTTTATTTGCATTTCCAAAACAGCGCTTTTCCGAGGCGGGGGTTCGAGCGGAGAAGAAAAGGGCTTTTTTGAGCCTCCTATTACCCCAGGGCAAACGAAGAGACCCGCCCCCGAGTAAACAGCGTCCTATGGCTGTCGCACCCGGGGGCGGGCATTAGGGTTTTTAGAAACCGATCACGGCTTCGATCAGGAGGCCATTGAATTTGCCTTCGTTAAAGATCACAGAAGTCGGGAAGTCTATGTATTTCTGGCTGACGAGTTCGCCTTTCAGCAAGAGGTTGCGGGTCGGGAACCAGCCGGCGACCAGGGAAGTGCGCTCTATGGTCACGTCGGCGGTGTACGCGGTGCCGCTCGGGCGGCCGGTCGTCGTGTTGTAGCGGGCGCCGATATAGGCTTGTTCGTTGGGCAGGAAGCGGAACACACCTTCGGCTACAAACTGTGTCCACTCGCGGTCATTTGCTTCGGTGTACGTGCCCCCTTTGGCGATTTCATACGCGCCGAAGAGTTCCAGGCCTTTGAACTTGACGAAGGGGTTGATCATCACGGCACTCACGCGGTTGGTCAGGCCCGGGTTGAAGCGCCCGGAGGTGAAGTTATCCTTTGCATTGGCCGTATTCGATTCCATGACCATGAAGTAGTGGGAGCCTGTGCGGTCGCCGGCATAGAGCGTGTTGCGCACGATGCTGCTGTTCTGGTAGGTAGAGGCAGAGAGGCGCACGCGGAGGTCGTCGTTCACTTGTTTGTCGAACGCAGCTTTCAGGTAGATAGAGGGGTTGCGCTTGGTCGGTTCGAGGTTAGAGCCAATCGGTTTTTCCGGATAGTTTTCGATGTTGCCGCTGATCATACCGGAGGTCATACCGGCGATGAGGACTACGCCGTCCACCGGGAACGCGGACACTTCCCCACCGATTTCCGTTGCGAACGCGTCGAGGATGAAGTTCTCGCCGAAGGCGTTGTAGATCGCGTTGCCCCCATCGGTACGGCGGAACTGCTGGTCGCCGTAGTTCGGCTGGAAGTGGCCGATTTTGACGCGGAAGTTTTTGGCGTACCAATCCGGGTTGCCCAGCATCGGGAGCTTGTCAATTTGGATGTAGCCGCCTT
>JBEGMH010000363.1:0-9425 GCA_041183125.1 Bacteroidota bacterium
CTTCCCACCCAACCCATCGACATGCGGTATGGGGAAGGACAAGGGCGCAACAGCTCCCCCTCCGCTCAAACCACTCCGGAACGCACCGAAAAAGCTAAGATCCTACTGCCCGGTACCCAAAGCCCCCAGGAACTCACCGTGCGCATCGCCAACGGCATGGCGTTCCTTTCGGACGACATCGCCCTGATGAGCGAAGCACAATACGAATTGAAAAAGCTGGAAAAAGGAGGGATCATCGTATATGGCAGCTACCGCTGGCCCAACGGCCAGATCCCTTACGTCATCGCAAGCGGCCACCCGAACACCAGCCAGATCACCGCCGCGATAAACACGATCAACTCGAGCACCAATATCTGTATGGTGCCGCGCACCACCCAGACCAACTACGTCGAGTTCGTAAGCCAAGACCCCAACGCCTGCTGGTCCTATATCGGCATGATCGGTGGCCGACAGCTCATCAACGTCAGCAATTGCGGCGTAGGGCCGACGATACACGAAATCTGCCACGCCGCCGGGATGTTCCACGAACAATCCCGGAACGACCGGGACACGTACGTCACCGTGTATCCCGAAAATATCCTGTCCGGGATGGAGGGGAACTTTGAAAAATATGGCGCCACCGGAACCGATATCGGCACCTACGACTACTCCTCTATCATGCACTACGGGACGAATTATTTCACCAAAAACGGCCAGCCTACCATCACGGTCAAGATACCGCCGGGGACCTCCTCCACCACCATCGGGCAACGGAGCACCCTCAGTGCACAAGACATCGCCACCCTCAACGGGATGTACACGGTCAAGAATTGCACCATTACCCCACCTCCTCCTTCTGCGCTGATTTCGCTGTTCGCACCGATTACCGTGGCGCCAAACCCCATTGTATCCGGGAGTTCATTCACCGTTTCCACGAATTTTGTCAACGTAGGTACCGACACCTTCCTGGGCTGCTACTATGTCGGTTTGTTCAATACCGCCGACCAGCTCATTACGCTGTATCCCGGCCTGCAGGAATCGAACGGGTTAGGGCCTAATTTCCGATACTCCAGCAATGTAACCTTCAACTGCTCAGCTAACGGAGTAGCGGCGGGCACCTACAAAATCGGCGTCGTCTATAAAAACAACTGTACGGGGGACTACATCCTGGCCGGCAACGAGACCCAGAGCAACCCCATCACGGTCACGGTGACCAGCGGCAGCAGCCTGAGCGTCAGCCCTAGCTCCCTGTCGTTTAGCGCTGCGGGCGGAAGCTCGTCGTTTGCCATCACCTCGTCCGGCGTCAACTGGACGGTCACGGAAATAGCCGACTGGCTGAGCGTCAACACGCCCTCGGGCTCGGGCAACGCCAGCATCGCCGTAACAGCTACGCCCAGCCCTTTGAACACTGGCCGGACCGCTACGATAACGGTGTCGGGCGCAGGGGTACCCTCGAGAACGGTATCCATCACACAAAGCGGCGTATCGGCCACCTTGTCGGCCTCGCCCTCTACCCTATCGCTCGGCGGGTCCGGTGGGTCGGCAACGGTGCAGGTGAGTTCCAACACCGCCTGGACGGCTACTGCCTCCCAGAGCTGGGTGACGCTGTCTTCCCCTAACGGCTCCGGCAACGCGGCCCTCTCCGTCACCGCTTCGCCCAACCCCAGCACCAGCCCCAGAACCGCTACCCTTACGCTCAGCGCAACGGGGGCGGCATCGGTCAGCGTCACCATCACCCAGGCCGGCCGCGAGCCCAGCATTACCCTGTCCCCCACATCGCTGAGCTTCGGCAGCACCGGAGGGACAACATCCCTGAACGTGACCGCCAGCGTAGCCTGGACCCTCTCGGGACTGCCCTCCTGGCTCAGCGCTACGCCCAGTACCGGCAGCGGGAACGCCGCGCTGACCTTCACCTGCCAGGCCAACCCCTCGATCTTGGCCCGCAACGCTACCCTGACCTTCACGGGTTCGGACGCTAGTACCCAGACGGTGTCGGTCGTGCAAAGCGGCGCCGCACCGGCCTTAAGCGTTTCCACCCCCTCCCTGACTGCCAGCGAAACAGGCGGGACGCTCAGCTTCTCCATCACCTCCAACACGTCCTGGACGGTGAGCGAATCTTCTACCTGGCTCAGTATCTCCCCAGCTTCCGGTTCTAATAACGGCACGGTCACGGTATCCGTCTCCGCCAACGCCCTCGCCAGCCCCCGAACGGCATCCATCTCCGTCACAGGCCAGGGGCTTCCGAGCACCTCCGTGACGGTCACCCAAAACGCCGCCCCGCCTTTCCTCAGCGCCAGCCCCGCCTCGCTGCAGTTCGAATCGGGCGCAGGCACCCTGTCGTTCAGCGTGACCTCCAATACCAACTGGACAGTGGGCGAAACCCTGGACTGGCTCAGCGTCTCCCAGGGCTCCGGTACCAACAACGGCCAAATACAAGTAACGGTACTGGAAAACCTCGCCCTCACGCCCCGCACCGGCAGCATCGCGCTTACCGCACCCGGTGTGGCCCCGCAATCGGTGGCGGTAGCCCAGTCCCCAAATACCAATACGATCTCCGTAAGCCCGGCCTCCCTTGTTTTCAGTAGCCAGGGAGGAAATTCCAGTGTCGCCCTAACCGCCCTGGTCAACTGGACGGCCAGCACCTCGGCTGCCTGGCTGAGCGTCGCCCCTGCCCAAGGAACGAGCTCCACCACCCTGCAAGTAACCTGTCAGGAGAACACCTCGCTGAACGCGCGCAATGCCACCGTCACGGTGATCGGTTCCGACCAGGTGAGCAAGACGATAAACGTCACCCAGAACGCGGCCCTGCCTTTTGTCCTCGCCACCCCAACCACCCTGTCGGCAGCCCAGTCCGGTAGTACCTTCAACGTGTCCATTACCTCTAATACCACCTGGACCCTGCAGCCCTCGGCCAACTGGATACGGACAGATGTGCCTTCCGGCAGCGGTAATCAGACCATCGTAGTGTCCTGCGATGAAAACCCGGGCTATGGCGTGCGCAGCGCCACCCTCACGGTCTTTTCCCTGAGCGCGGCACCCGTAGTCATCACCATCAACCAGGCGGGTACGGGGCAAGCCCCCTTCCTCAACGTCACCCCTAACCCTATCGTCGCTTCTTCCTCCGGCGGAAACATGGAGGTTTATATCAGCTCCAACACGACCTGGAGAATAGTGGAGTATTTGTCCTGGGTCACTGTAAGACCCGTTTCCGGCTCGTTCAACGACACCATCGTGTTGAGCATTCAACCCCGTACGTCCACCAGTTCGCGCAGCGGCACGCTTACCTTCAGCGGAGCAGGGGTAACCAGCTTCAACGTCAACATCACCCAAAACGGCATTGGGTCGGGGGCTATTCTCAGCGTCAGCCCGACCAGCCTCACCTTTCCGGCTCCCGGGGGGCAGGATTCTGTCAGCGTAAGCTCCAACACCACCTGGAATGCCTCCAGCACGGCGAACTGGCTGCGCATCATCAACAATACGGGAAGCAATTCCGGGCGTTTCTCCGTGATCAGCAGCCCCAACCCCGAGGTTCAGCCGCGCACGGCGGAAATCAGGGTCAGCGGTGTGGACGCAGCTACCCAGGTCGTCACCGTGACCCAGGCCGGCGCAGCCCCCCTCCTGGCGATCCGCCCCGATACGCTGCGCTTCCCCTTCCAGGGCGGAAGGGACTCCATCCAGGTGCTTTCCAACATGGAATGGTCGGCCTTCGATACGCTCAACTGGGTTTCGTTCAGCCCGCTCCGCGGGGAAGACAGCGCAAGCGCCTTCCTGGTCTGCCAGCCGAACCCCGCACCCACCGCGCGCATCGGACGGATACCCATCCGGGGGGAATCGGGCAATACGGTGGTCCTGACCATCGTCCAGGGGCCGGACAACACCGCCCTCAGCGTTTCCCCCGACAGCCTCGCCTTTGCGGCCCAGGGCGGAAATGCTGCCTTCGCCATCACCACGGGCAGCAACTGGGCCACTTCCACCAACGCACCCTGGATAACGCTCTCAAAAGGATCCGGCCAGGGCAACGACTCGGTACAGGTGTCCTGCCAGCCAAATGGCAGCCCCCAGCCGAGAAGCGCGGAAATCGTGGTAATCGGGCAGGGGGGCAGCCCCAAAACAGTAAAAGTGTATCAGGCGGGGCTATTTGTCCCTCCTTTCCTCACCGTGACGCCCAACCCCGTCATCGTCGCCGCCGTGGGCGGGCGCATCACCCTACAGGTCAGCTCCAATATCAACTGGCGCGTATCGGAGAGCCTCACCTGGCTATCGGCAAGCCCTAGCAGCGGATCCAACAACGGCACCGTCACCCTCACCCTACAGGCCAAAACGACCCCCAACCCCAGAAGCGGCGTCATCACGTTCTTCGGTACCGGTATCGCTGCCGTGCGCGTAACGGTGACCCAATACGGACAGTTTACCCTTGCCGTATCCCCCGAGCGCCTCGAGTTCCCCAACAGCGGGGGCCAACGGGAAGTAGCCATCTCCTCCAATACCTCCTGGTCGGTGGAGACGCCCTCCGCCAACTGGCTGAGTGCAAGCCCGGCGTCGGGCGCAAACAACGGCTCCGTCTCCCTAACCTGTGCCCCCAACCTCAGCACCGAACGGCGTACCGCGGAAATCCGCATCAGCGGCAACGAAGTCGGCACCCGAACCATCACCGTGGCCCAGGAAGGCGTGCTGTTTGACGTCAGCGGGGATACCCTCTGGTTTGCCAATACAGGCGGGGACGACTCGGTACACGTGCGCTCCAACGTCGCCTGGACCGTGATAGACTCCCTGGACTGGCTCCACAGCAGCCCGGAAAACGGCGAGGACTCCATGGAAATCGAATTTGTATGCCGGCCCAACCCCGACACGACGCTGCGCACGGGCGTGGTGTATGTCCTGGGACCGGACGGCTTCTACCACGCCCTAACCGCCGTGCAGGCTGCCAGTCCGCCACCGCCCTTTGTCGCGCTGTCCACCAATACCCTGTCCTTCGGTGCCGATGGCGGGTCGCAGACCTTTGTCATCTCCTCGAACACTACCTGGCGCATCAGCAGGGCCTCGGGCACCAGTTGGGTCTCGGTCTCCCCGCTTTCGGGCAGCCGGAACATGGAAATAACCGTTGTGGTCAGTCCCAATACGCGCACGTTCCCACGCAACACGACGCTCACCCTTTTCTCGGCCGGGCTCCCGTCGCAGCGGATTGCAGTGCGGCAGGAGGCCAAGCTGGCTTCCCCACTTGGGGATACCCCGCTCAGTGAGCTGCCCCCAACACCTGGCGTACCCGTTCTGCGCTTACCGGAAAACGCGTTCCTCGCCTTCCCCAACCCCGGCAACGGCTTGTTTGCCCTCGAAACCGGCTCCCCGATCCAGGGCCGCGTCCAGGTATCGGTGACCGACCTGTTCGGCAGGGTCGTCGAACAACGCGAACTCGGAACCGGATGGATGCCCGGTGCCACCGAATACTGGGACCTCAGCCGCCAACCGGAAGGAATTTACCTCGTACAAGTGCGGGCAGCCTCTGGCTGGTGGACGGGTAAGGTCCAGATTGTGCGATAATCGCCGGCCCAGGCAGGGCAAAAAATTTTATTTTTCAAAAGGGTTTTGTGAGCCAAGGTTCATTCTACTGAAGGTTGGTTCACAAGACCCTTTTGAAATAAAGTTTTGTATCGAACACAAAAACACAAATACTTGCACAGCCCCTGGCCACAAGGCTGGCCATACATCCGATTTTTTGCGCATATTTCGCCCTGCAAAGCAAAAAACCGGGTTTTTACTTTTTCAATACTATGCGTAGAACCATCCTTGTCAGCAGCATTTGTGTGCTTATCTCCCCATGGCTCTTTTGCCAGTCCACGGAAGGCGGAAACCTTACCGTTTACATTGACTGTGAGTCCTGTGACATCAACTACATCAAGGGGGAGATCAATGCCGTCAACTACACGCTGGATGCCTTGCGGGCGCAGGTGCACGTACTGGTCAGCTCAAGACGGCTCGACACCGGAGGGCGGACCTATATTTTCGACTTCATCGGCCGCGAAGCCTTTGAGGGGGATCGTTTTACCATGGATTTGCTCATAGACCCCCAGAATACCAACCTGGAACGCAATGAGCGCATGGTCAAGACCCTGACTGCGGGGTTAGCGGTTTTTCTCGCCCAAAACGGCACCGAGGTCAGCATCCAGCTCCCCGAAGTATCCTCGCCGGATTCCACAGAGGCCGGGGCTGAGGGGAGCGATGGAGGGGGCACACAAAAAAAGGGCTTCTTCAACCAGTGGGTTTACGAGCTGAACAGCAGCATGAACCTCGACCGCGAAAGCAACCGCCGCACGCTCGACCTGCGCTATGGCGGTGGCATGAACTACATCACCGATCAATGGCGCATCCGCCTGACGCCCAGTTTTTTCTATCAGGAGCGATTCGTGCGCAGCGACGACCAGGACATCGCGTTCATCCGCAGGACCAACAATATCTCTTCTGCCATCATCAAGAGCCTCAGCGCACATTGGTCGGCAGGGGTATTCCTGAGCTGGGGGCAAAACACCTATGCGAATATCCGGAACAGCTACTCGGTGGCACCGGCCGTGGAATACAGCGTTTTTCCCTATAAAGACGCGATCACCAAAGAGTTCACCTTCGCCTACCGAGTCGGGTTTTCCGATAACCACTACTTAGAGGAGACTATTTTTTTCAAGCTCTCCGAACGGCTCGTGCGCCAGGCCCTCGACGTCCGGCTCAACATACGGCAGCGATGGGGCGATGCCCGCATCGAACTGAGCGGCGCAGCCCTGGTCAATGACCCGAAAAAAAACCGCCTCAACATGGATGCCAGCGTGAGCATGCGGGTCGTCAAAGGGCTCTCCTTCAGCCTCGGCGGCAGCTACGATGTGGTCAACGACCAGCTTTCCCTGCCCCGCGGCGACGCTACCCTCGAAGAAATCCTGCTCGGGCAGCGGCAACTCGCCACCAACTTCCAGAGCGGGGTCAACTTCGGGATGCGCTATACCTTTGGCGCCCTCTACAATAATATCGTCAATACGCGCTTATAAAAAAAAATAGGAGGGGTTGAAACTTTTTGAAACCTGCTCCGGTTATTGAGATTGAATGAAAAAGAACCAAAAGAGGTTCTGAAACACACGGGGACGTTCTGGTATCGACAGGATTGTCAACGGGTCGGTAAGCATGCCGGAGCACGATTGTTCACTCCGTTATCAAATGGCGATCGACCATAAGTGGCAACCGCTACGCTATCGCTGCTTAATTAGTACTAGGTATTAATTAGCGGCTGCATTCCTCCGCCTGCGCTACGTGCGCCCCGGCTTGTGCCTGATAAGCCCTGCGGAAATGCATCACCAATCTTCAGGCTGGATGGAGTACGTGGCCCATTTGCTCCATCGAGATCCAGGGCTGGGCGTCGGGATGGTCGGCTACTGAACCTACCCCGCCGCTGAGAACCCAATCAGCAGCTAAGCATGTAGAAGGCCGCTTCGTGCTTTCTCTGGACGCGAGTTCGACTCTCGCCGTCTCCACGATCCAATCCTTCAAAAAGCCCGTTGCCAGCAACTGCTGGTAACGGGCTTTCGCTTTTACAGCATCCCGCAGAAGCAATCTACCGGGAGCTGGGCTCTTTTTTATCCTTCCTCCCCCTTTTATGCCTGTAAAATAGCCGCACATCCGGAAAAAAAACTTATGTTTGGTTTCAAACCTGGCCCCGGCAACCCGATTACCAAACGTATGCGCATGTACCTTTTAGGCTATGATATCGGCAGCTCTTCGGTCAAAGCTGCCTTGGTGGACCAGGAAAGCGGATGGGCAGTAGGGGTCGTCCAGTACCCGCCCAGCGAAATGCCCATTCTGTCCCCCCACCCCGATTGGGCAGAGCAAGAACCGGAGCAATGGTGGGAAAATGTATGCACCGCCACACAGCTCCTGTTGGAAAAAACCGGTATTGACCCCGCTGCCATACAAGGCATCGGCATCTCCTACCAAATGCACGGCCTCGTCGCAGTGGACGAAGCCGGGAAAAGCGTCCGGCCTGCTATTATCTGGTGCGATAGCCGCGCCGTGGAAACCGGAAACCGGGCGTTCAAAGAAATGGGGGAAACAGCCTGCCTGCACAGCTTGCTCAACTCGCCGGGCAATTTCACCGCCTCCAAACTGAAGTGGGTGAAAGACCACGAAGCCTCCTGCTATGCCCGCATCCACAAAGCCATGCTGCCCGGGGACTACATCGCCCTGCGCTTGAGCGGCGAAACCCTCACTACCCCCAGCGGACTCTCCGAAGGGATCCTCTGGGACTTCCAACGCAACCAACTCGCCGACCAAGTACTCCAGTATTTTGGCTTTGACCCTGCCTTGTTCCCCGACGTAGTCCCCACTTGTTCCCTCCAGGGCCGAGTGACCCCGGAAGCAGCCCTTGCCACCGGCCTGAAAGCCGGTACGCCCATCGGCTACCGCGCCGGCGACCAACCCAACAACGCCCTATCGCTCAAGGTGTTGGACCCCGGGGAAGTAGCGGCGACAGGCGGTACTTCCGGTGTGGTCTATGGCGTCGTGGACCGCCCGGCCTTCGACCCGCTCTCCCGTGTCAACGGGTTCGCGCACGTCAACCACAGCGCCGGGACGCCCCGGATCGGGATCCTGCTGTGCATCAACGGAGCCGGTATCTTGTACAGCTGGCTGCGGCAATACGTGGGCCATGCGGGTATTTCTTACCCAGAGATGGAAGCCATCGCCGCCTCGGCACCCATCGGTTCGGATGCGCTGTGCATACTGCCTTTTGGCAATGGGGCCGAACGCATGCTCGAAAACCGAAACCCCGGGGCTTCGATCCACAACCTGCATTTCAACCGGCACGGGCAAGCCCACCTGTTTCGCGCCGGGTTGGAGGGAATCGCCTTCGCTTTCGCGTATGGCGTCGCCCTCCTGAGGGATATGGGGCTACACCCAAATGTACTCCGGGTCGGGAACGACAACTTGTTCCAATCCTCCGTATTCTCGGAAACGGTAGCCCACCTGCTCGACTGCCGCATCGAAGTGGTGGAAACGACCGGTGCCATCGGTGCCGCCAAAGCCGCCGGCGTCGCCACCGGTGGGTATACATCCCTCCAGGAAGCCCTCGGGAGCACCCATGCCAAAAAGACCTTTGAACCCGGCAGCAACCGGGAGCCTTACCTCGCAGGATACGAACGGTGGCGGGAGAACCTGCTCAAGGGGTAGTGCAGTGGCCGCGTGGTACAGCGCCCCCCTGCCCACACGTTTCACGCATTCATTAGACTTGTTGCGAGGGGGATCATCAAGGGGTCAAAAAGGCCCTTTTTTCCCCACACTGTGCCTTTTTTCGGTTATATAGCCCAGCTATACTCCCTCAAAAAGCCTTCGTGTGGATAAAAAAATGACTCTTTTTTCCTACCTTGCTGACCCCTCGCAACAAGTCTATTTTTCAAAAACACATACAAGCCATGACT
>JBEGMH010000364.1:0-9900 GCA_041183125.1 Bacteroidota bacterium
TATTAATATAATATTTCTTTTAAAGAATAAAAACGATTTTTTATTTCGTTTTTTTAAAACAATTCTACCCCCGCGAAATGAAAAGCGGATTCAACAGCAGCATTCTCGTCGGAGTCGGAGCCGTGCACGGCATTCTCCCCAATGCTCTTGGCAAAAAGGGCGCGGATAGTACCCGGCTCTGCCTTCGAAGGGTCCGTAGCCCCGATCAACTTGCGGAAGTCCTCTACGGCATTGTCTTTCTCTAAGGTGGCTGCAACAATAGGGCCCGACGACATGAACTCCACCAACTCGCCGTAGAACGGCCGCTCGCGGTGGACTGCGTAAAATTCCCCTGCTTTTTCTGCAGACAGCTTGGTGTATTTCATAGCGACAATCCGGAATCCGGCTTCGTTGATCTTCGCCAGGATAGCACCGATATGCCCGGCACGTACCGCGTCGGGCTTGATCATGGTAAATGTTCTGTTCCCTGCCATGGTTGTAATGAGACGTTTTGTGAAAAATGCGGCGCAAAGGTAAGCAAAATAATGAACGAAATGCTGTAAAAAACCTTTCTTCTCCCATACCGGGAAATTTGATGGGTTCCAAACGGGCAGCAAAGGGGAGAAATTCCCTTTTTACCCCCCTTGATTGCTCCCTCGCACAACAAGTCTGCATAAAGTCAATATTTTTACCGAACTTCGCGGTCGTTTATTTTTAAGGGAAATGGAAAATATCATCGCATTAAAGTCCCTGTTGTCCGTACCCAAGGACGTTGTTCTGATCACGCACCGCAATCCGGACGGAGACGCTATTGGCTCGTCCCTGGCTATGATGCACTTCCTGAACAACCTCGGACATTGTGTCAAGCCCGTTAGCCCATCGGAGTACCCGGATGGGATGGAGTGGATGCCCGGTATTGATAAAATGCTGATCACCGACGAACACCCCGATACCGTCCGCTCGGAAATCGAACAGGCCGAACTGATTATCTGCCTGGACTTCAATTCCTTGGACCGGATAGACAAAACAGGGGAAATGGTCAACGCCCAGACCTCAGCCGCTAAAGTGCTGATTGACCACCACCTGGACCCCGAACCCTTCGCCGATTACGTGCTGTCGGATACCACAGCTAGCTCGACCAGCGAACTGGTGTTCGACTTTATCCACCTGCTGGGCATGGAAAACTACCTGGACCAACGGGTAGCGGATTGCATCTATACGGGAATCATCACCGATACAGGGTCTTTTCGCTACAGCACCTCCGCCAAGCTCTTCCGCACCGTCGCCCGCTTGCTGGAACTCGGCGTACAGGATGTCGTGCTGCAAGACCTGATCAACAACAACCTCCGGGAAAAACACCTGCGCTTGTTGGGATACTGCCTCTACCACCGCATGGAAATCCTGGAAGAATACCGCACGGGCATCATCGTACTGTCCAAAGAAGACTACGCCCGCTTCGATATCCAACGGGGCGATACCGAAGGCATCGTGAACTACCTCCTCCGCATGCCAACGGTCAAAGTAGCCGCCTTTATCACCGAGCAACCGACCATCGTCAAGATGTCCTTCCGCTCGAAAGGCGAGTTCTCCGTACAGGAAATCGCGTCCCAGCACTTCAAAGGAGGAGGGCACCGCAATGCCTCAGGGGGCTTTTCCTACATCGGCCTCTGGCCTACGGTCCGCAAATTCAAAGAATTGCTGCCCCAATACCAGGATAAACTACTGCAAGACTAAAAAACCATTTCGTCATTCTTTAATCCATTAGTATATGCGAATTGCCATTCTTTCCTTCGTAGCCCTCGCCACTTTGGCCTCGTGCAAGCCCAAGCTGGAAAAATTGCCGAGCGGCTATGAGTACATCCTGCACACCAACAATACCAAGGGCGAAATGCCCCAGCCGACGTATACGGCCTATTTTCATTTTAGCTCCAGCAACGACCAGGGGGTCGTACAAAGCAGCTACGGCGAACCTCAAATGCCTTCTGCCTTCATCCCCACCGCAGCGGAAATGAAAGACCAGCCCAACCCGGTCATCGAGGCCCTCACGAAAATGCACGTCGGCGATAGCCTGACCATCATCGTGCCGCTCGATACCATCGCTCAGAAACCGCCCGGGTTCGAAAATTCAAAGTTCCTGTACTACTCCATCGCCCTGAAAGATGTGAAAACCCCGCAGCAACAGGAGGAGGAACTCCAGAAAATGCAGATGGAATCGGCTAAAATCGAAGGGGATGTCAAGAAAAATATCGAAGCGTACAAAAAGGGCACGCTGAAAGACCTCAAAACGACAGCGTCCGGCCTCAAATACGTCATCCACCAAGAGGGAAAAGGCGCTAAACCGCAAACGGGCGACGGGGTCTCCGTCCATTATTTTGGCGCCCTGATCCAGGACGGCACGCGCTTCGACGATTCTTTCTCGAGAGGTACCCCGCTCCAGTTCCCGGTAGGCGTCGGCCAGGTTATCCCGGGTTGGGACGAAGGCATCCTACTGTTGAACCCAGGTACCAAAGCAACGTTCTTTATCCCGGCTAAGCTGGGCTACGGCGCCGCTGGTTCCCCACCCGTTATCCCCGCAGATGCCGACCTGGCATTCTACGTGGAATTGGTGGGCTTCCAAAAAGGCAGCCCGCAAGGCGGCCAGCGTTAATCCATAAATGGATAGACACAGGGGTCGTGTAAAAAGTGTTTCGCCGCTCCAGCCTGAAGAATAAAATAATGAATGAGTGCTTTTTTTATGATTTTGTTTCGAAAAATCATAAAAAAAGCACTCATTCAAAATATTTTTTGGTGCCATCAGGCGAAAAAGGGCTTTTTACACCCCCCTCTTTAAAATAAATCTTCTCAAAAAAGGGGGTATGTAAACCGTCCTGCCACCAGGCGTTTTATACACCTCCGTAAAAAGAAAACCAGAGCTAGTCATGACTATTGAACAGCTAAGGGATCTGCGCGATCGCCTGGTTAGTCTCAGGAGGTATCTTTGACGTCGATCGCCGACTTGTGGAAATCGAGGAAAAAGAACAACTCTCCCTGGACCCAACCTTCTGGAGCGACCCGCAACGCGCGGAAGCCATCCTGAAAGAATTGAAAAGCCACAAAAAATGGGTGGCCCAATACGACGAAATCGCTACGGTCATAGATGACGTGGAAGGCCTCTACGAGTTCTTCCGCGAAGACCTCGTCAGCGAAGATGAACTGGACGCCAAATACGCAGAGGCAAAAGCTACCGTGGAAAACGTGGAGTTCCACTCGACGCTCAACCAACCGGAAGACGAACTCAGCGTCACGCTCGAAATCAATGCCGGGGCCGGCGGTACCGAAGCCTGCGACTGGGCGGAGATGCTGCTGCGCATGTACACCATGTGGGCCGATCGCAATGGCTTCAAAGTCACAGAGATCAACCGACAGGACGGCGACGTGGCCGGTATCAAATCAGCCGAAATCGAAATCGATGGGGACTTCGTCTATGGCTTGCTCAAAGGGGAAAACGGCGTACACCGCCTCGTGCGGGTCAGCCCTTATAACTCCCAGGGCAAGCGCATGACGTCGTTCGCCTCCGTCTTCGTACACCCCGTCGTGGACGACCGCATCGAAATCGAAATCAATCCGGCCGACCTGGATTGGGACACGTTCCGCTCAAGCGGCGCCGGTGGCCAGCACGTGAACAAAACGGAATCCGCCGTGCGGGTCCGGCACCTGCCCTCGGGCATCGTGGTGGAGTGCCAAATCCAGCGCTCCCAACACCAAAACCGGGACAAAGCTATGGAAATGCTCCGCTCCCGCCTCTTCGAACGGGAACTGGAACGCCAACGGGCCGAACGCGATAAAATCGAATCTTCTAAAATGAAAAATGAGTGGGGATCCCAAATCCGAAGCTATGTCCTCGATGACCGTCGGGTCAAAGACCACCGCACCGGCCATCAAACCTCCCAAACCGATGCCGTACTCGACGGGGATATAGACGGATTCCTGAAAGCCTTCCTCATGCACCACGAGGGGGAAGCCGACACCGGGGACTAATCTTATTTTTAATCTCGGCAGCATTTGTTACTTTTGCAGCCGAAAAAATCTAACCCACATGGGACGCGCATTTGAATTCCGCAAAGAGAGAAAATTCAAACGTTGGGCCAATATGGCCAAGATGTTTACCAAAATTGGCAGGGAAATCGCCATGGCTGTTAAAGAAGGCGGCGGTGACCCGGAATACAACTCCCGCCTGCGCATGGCCATCCAAAACGCCAAAACAGCGAACATGCCCAAGGTGAACGTCGAAAACGCTATCAAAAAGGCCACGTCGAAAGAGGCTGAAAGCTACGACGAAATCGTCTATGAAGGCTACGCACCCCATGGCATCGCCGTCATCGTCGAAACAGCGACCAACAACACCAACCGCACCGTAGCGAATATCCGCGCCATCTTCAATAAATACGGGGGATCCCTGGGTACCTCAGGCTCCGTAGACTACTTCTTCACCCGCTATGGCGTGTTCAAAACCAAAGCGGAAGGCCTCGACCTCGAAGAACTGGAGCTCGAACTCATTGACCATGGCCTCGAAGAAGTGAAAGCAGAAGACGAACACCTCGTGTTCTACTGCAAGTTCGCCGATTTTGGAAACTTGCAAAAAGCACTGGAAGCTAAAAAAATAGAAGTGGAAAGCTCCGAATTCGTGCGCATCCCTTCCCACACCAAAACGCTCAGCGAGGAACAGGTAGAAGATGTCATCACCCTGTTGGACAAAATGGAGGAAGACGAAGACGTCGTCAACGTTTTCCATAATATGGACATGAACTAAGCCCCCTGCTAACGCCCATAGTCGTCCTGCAAACGGACAATGTCGTCTTCATCGGATGGGTGCGCCCCGTCGGTGTGCTGCCAAATCTCGGCCACAATACCCCAGGCGTCCAATCCGATGAGGCGGTGCCGCTCCCCCTGCCGCAAGCGGATAACCGCCCCCGCCGAATAGGTGCCGGGTTCTCCCTGCTCATCCGTGTCGCTGATGGCCACCGCAACCGGGCCCTCCAGGACTTTCCAAAGCTCCGCCCTGCGGAAGTGGTACTGCCAGGATAAGCGCTGCCCAGGGGCTACGATCAAAAATTTGGGACTGAGCTTCCCGCCGGTCAAGATTTCTTCCAATGGTATTTCAGCAAAATAACGCTCGGCAAAGCGGGGCGCCTGCGCCTCGTCGAGTACCAAAAAACCACCCCAGGGGCGGCTGGCATCCGATGCGCTGACCCGGAAGCCCTCCTGTTCCACCATCTCAAGCGCATGGCGGAAGATGGCCTCTTTTTCTTGTAGCGATGTTTCGTGCATAATGCGTATGTATTAGACTTGTTGCGAGTGCTCAACAGGGTCTTTTTTCGCCCGTAGGTGGAAACGCAAGACCTCTGCACCTCTTTTCTAGCCTATTTCCCAAAATAACTCACCCCACTAGTCGGGGTCTCAAATACATCTATGCGGTGGAGCTGGGGTAGGGCAGAGGCCAGTTTTTCCCAAATCCATACGGCAATCCATTCCGCAGTAGGGTTTTCCAGGCCCGGAATGTCGTTGAGCAGGTTATGGTCCAACTGTTCTTCTAAGGGCTTCCACACTTTTTTGATGTCCGCAAAATCCTGTACCCAACCCAAAACCGGGTCTAATGGCCCTTCCAGCGTAATGCGCACCTTGTAGGTGTGCCCATGCATCCGCGCACACTTGTGCGCAGGGGGGACGTTGGGCAAATAGTGCGCCGCATCAAAGGTGAACTCCTTGAATACCTCCATGAGGGTGGAAAATTTTCGCAAAGGTAGCGCAAAAAATCCTTTTAGACAGCCCAGTTTAAAACGTATATTTTATTTGCGCCGACACCTGGGTTTTGACAGGCCCTGGAAAAGCGTCCAGCCCGCTGCCAATCTTATCGGGCGAACGCCAGCGGCTGCGGGCGATACGCGCTTCAAGGGTCAGCCCCCGCAGTGGCCGTACCCGCAGGTTGAGGTAGCTGCGCCACCCTTTGTTGTAATAAGGCGCAATGGAGAACGTGTTGAGCAAATCGTTCTCGTATTCGTAAAAGCGCACATCGTACCCATCGGTGTGGTAATAGGCGACCCGCGCGGTCAAAGACAAGGGGGATTGGATGGGGCGGTAAAGGACGTCCTGTAGAATGGCCCAGCCCCCTTGCCCATCCTCGCCCGCAGGTTTGGCCCAGCCTACATCCAGGCGCCCCCTGAGCTCCAACGCGGGCGTCACCCGCCGGCTGGTGTGGAAGCGGCAACTCATGAACCGCTCGGGTGAAAGGGGCAACAAGGGCGCACTGCCGCTTCGGTCGTTTTGCTCCAGACGGCGGGAACGCCACTCCACGTAGAGAAGCCACTTGCGCCGAACCTCGTAATCGGCGCGTAAGCGGTACTCCTGCCCCCGGGAAGGCCCGTCTGCCGTATAGCGCAGATCGGGATGCCGCCAAAAATCAGCGTACGCCCGAAACACCCACCGGGGAAAAGGCCGGACTTCCCACCCACTGTACACGCCGCGTTCGTTGCGCCCCCCGCTGCCATCGGCGAAAGGGGCAGCTTCCAGCGCCTGGTACCACGGGGAGAAGCCCCGGAACAAAAGGGCATAGTCCACCTTTTTATCCATGGATACCTGCAAGCCGGCAATGCCTGCCAGCGCCCCGTTCCGGCTCAGGGCGCCCTCCCCAAAGAACTGGATGTTGCGCACGCGGAAGGCATAGTCCACGCTCAGGTTGTGCAGGGTGTTCCCCCGAAAATAGCTGCGGTTATAGACCCGCTGCGCCGGGCTTAGGGACAGGGACAAGTGCTCGTAAAGACTGTTCAGCCCAATATGGACGCCCCGCCGCGCATACTGAAGACTCAGCCCCCCGCCTTGCCGAACCAGGGCTTTTTGCCCAGCTATTTCGGTAAGGGTCCGGTGCAGACCGCTCTCCCCCAACGCCGTAAAACCGATAATAGCCCCGGCCGAATCCCGTATGGCCGTAGTGCCGTCCTGCTTCTGCCGGAACCCAAACAACGTAAGCTGAAGGTTGGGGGCCAGGTTCAACGTGCTGGCTATGCCCCGCCGAAACCCGCTCTCCGCTCCTGAGGTGGAAGGCCGCAGGATGGTGGTACTCCGCTTTACTTGCACCGCCAGGGCGCTCTTCCCAAACCCAAAGCCATGGTAGGCCAGAAGCCCCTGCCCAAACCCAACGCGATAGTCGCCCAAGGCAAGGGCTTGTATCCAAGGGGTAGGCCGCTCGAAAAAGGCATGTATCCCCATGAAATCAGGCCCCCGGGAAGGACGGGCGCCCCAGAAAGGCTCCCCCCGGTCTTTTTCGACGACCAGGCCCAGACTGAACCGCCGGGCATATACGGCCCGGTACCGGAAGTACATCTGCCACGGACTTCCCTGGTACCCCTTTTCCGGAGTGGGCATCCGATACCCCAATTGTGGCTCCGCAAAACGCGAGCTGCGGTATTGTAGCTCTTTTCCCGCCTGCCTCCATAAGTCCAGGGCACTGCCGTGGAAGTCGTCGAGCTCCCCACCCAGCCGGAAGTAGGGGCGTATGCGCTGTATGCTCAGGGAGTCGAAGCCAGGGATAGCCTGCAACTCATACAGGCTGAGCAGCTTGCCCGCCGCCTCCCGATAGCGGAGGAATTGGGCGATCTGCTGCTCCGTCAGCAATCCACTCTGGCGAAGTTCTCCCTCCCCGACCCGGTTGAGGTCCATGGAAAGAGCAGAAGATAAGAAAGCATCCAGGTCTTCCGTGCCTTCTTCCGGTCGGAGGGCTTCTAAAAACTCCTCCATCTGAGGCGTTCCTGCAGGCAGGGAATCTATCTGGGCAAAAGCACAGCCTGGAAAGGCCATAGCAAAACACAGGGCGGGCAGCCCGGCAAATAACCGAAGCATGGGTCTCGTTTTTATGGGCGCCCGGGACGAACCGCAAGATACGGTTTCTTTGGTTTTTTCCCCGCTTTCCAATATCCTGCCAAGTATGCTGGACAGGACAAAAAGTGTAAAATTAATATATTGATTATCAATTTTTTAATGTAAAATAGGGGGTCTTGGGGGTAACAGGTGCGCTGAAATATCCTTTGCGAAACTGTCCTTGCCCTGACTAAGTTTGTGGAAAAATTAAACGCATACACCGCTCATGGATATCCGCTGTGATTAGTGTCCTCAACTGGAAAAAGATAAGGACTCTAGTTCCTGCATCATCAGGTTGATGCCTGGATACGGCCTGCCCTTCAAGGGGCAGGCCCTTCATAGCGGCGAATGCAAGGTATAAGTATCTTTCATTTCATCAAAAAAGGAACTAGAGTATGAGCCTTTCTAGATTCAGCGCCTTGGAGACTGTTTTCACGAGGCCTTCACACGAGCTGGCATTTGCCGATGTGCCGAGCGAAAAAATTTCTTCCTTCTTCGGATGCAACGTCTTCAACGACGAGTCCATGGAGGAATACCTCAGCAAGGAAGCGTACAAGTCGCTCAAAAAAACGATTCATTCAGGAGCGAAACTATCCCGCGAGCAGGCAGACCTCGTGGCCAACGGCATGAAAAAATGGGCCATGGACATGGGGGCCACGCACTACACCCACTGGTTTCAGCCGCTGACAGGCCTCACCGCCGAAAAACACGACTCCTTCTTCACGTTGACGCCCGATGGACAGGTGCTCGAGGAATTCACCGGCGATTCGCTGGTGCAGCAGGAGCCGGACGGTTCCAGCTTCCCTGGCGGCGGGTTGCGCTCTACGTTTGAAGCGAGGGGGTATACGGCGTGGGATCCCACTTCCCCGGCCTTCATCATGGAAATCGGCCAAGGGAAAACCCTCTGCATCCCCACTATCTTTGTGACCTATTCGGGCGACGCGCTGGATTACAAACTGCCCCTGCTCAAGTCGCAGTCCTACTTAGAGAAAGCAGCCGTGCCTGTCTGCCAAATGTTCGACCCGGAAGTGTCCAGGGTACACGCTACCCTGGGATGGGAGCAGGAGTACTTCCTGGTAGATGAGGCCCTGTATTCGGCACGCCCCGACCTCGTGCTCAGCGGCCGGACCTTGTTGGGCAAGCACTCCCCGAAAGGACAACAGTTGGAAGACCACTATTTCGGCTCCATACCCGAGCGCGTGCTCGCCTATATGCGCGACCTGGAAACAGAAGCCCACAAACTCGGTATCCCGGTGCGCACCCGCCACAATGAGGTAGGCCCCGGGCAGTACGAACTCGCACCGATGTTCGAGGAAGTAAACGTGGCCGTAGACCACAACCAGTTGCTCATGGACGTCATGGACCGCGTGGCAAGACGCCATAAGCTCCGCGTCATCCTGCACGAGAAGCCTTTCGCCGGCGTCAATGGATCGGGCAAGCACAACAACTGGTCCATGGGTACCAATACGGGTAAAAACCTGCTCAGCCCAGGTAAAAACCCAGGCAAAAATCTCCAGTTCCTCACCTTCTTCGTCTGTACGGTCCAGGCTGTAAGCCGCTATGCAGACCTGCTCCGCGCCAGCGTCGCCTCCGCTAACAACGACCACCGCCTAGGGGCCAACGAAGCACCGCCCGCTATCGTGTCCGTTTTCCTGGGCGACTCCATGACCAAGCTGTTGAACAATATCGAAGCGGGTATCGAAGGCAATGAAAGCGGGGTCAAAGAGGTTCACAACCTGCTGAGCAAAATCCCGGATCTGGAAAAAGACAATACCGACCGGAACCGCACCTCGCCCTTCGCTTTCACCGGCAATAAGTTCGAAATCCGAATGGTGGGCTCTTCGATGAACTGCGCCGCCCCCATGACGATCATGAATACCATCATGGGCCGCCAGCTCATGGACTTTAAGAGCGAAGTGGATGTGTTGACCGCCGGTGGCCTGGAAAAAGAAGCGGCTATCCTGAGCGTCATCAAAAAGTATATCGTAGCGTCCAAAAATGCACGCTTCGAAGGCGATAACTACAGCGATG
>JBEGMH010000365.1:0-12826 GCA_041183125.1 Bacteroidota bacterium
GGTGCCCCTGATCCAGTGCGATAGGTGTTGGGAGTAGGGAGTTCTTCATAGAGCTGTTTGAACTTATCGGTCTTTATTTGGGCTTTTACAGGGGTAGCCGCTACGCAGGAGGCTATGAAAAAGAGCAGGGTAAAAAAACGCATAACACGGGTGTTTTAAGGTTTAACCAGTGGAACAAACGAACCAATCTGTGTAAAGATAAAAAGCTCTTTTTAAAATGCAAGAGGGGGTGTTCCACGTGGAACACCCCCTCTTATCTGGGTGATAGCTACGGTGTGCCTTACATTAGACGGTCAGGCTGGAGAGAAGATAATTTTTTAAGGAATCGTAGTGGGCAGCTAAAAAAGTGGCTTCTTTGGGCAGGTCTTCCAGAGCGGCCAGGCGTTCCGGAATGGGTGGGGTAAAGCCGAGGATACGTTCGGCTTCTGAAAGGAATTTGGCAGGGTGGGCGGTTTCCAGGACGATACCCCTGCTGTCGGGGAACTGTTTTTGGTATTCGCGTAGCGCAAGATATCCTACAGCACCATGGGGATCCAGGGTATAGTGGTACTGTGTATAGATCTCTTGCATGGCTCTTTCCGTTTGTCTGTCATCAAATGCCCAGCCTGAAATATTTTTTGCCATATTGTTCCACGTGGAACCATGGGGAGAGTCCAGAAACATATCTTCCATGCGCGCAAAATTAGACGGATTTCCAACGTCCATGGCGTTGGATAGGGTAGGGATGGAAGGGCGTGGGGAAAATACACCCGTTTGCAAATAGTTTGGAACAATATCGTTCCGGTTGGTGGCTGCGATGAAATGGGCAACGGGTAAACCCATTCGCTTTGCGATCAGGCCCGCACTCAGGTTGCCAAAATTTCCACTGGGCACACTAAATACTATGGGATGCCCAGGCTGAGGGAGCTGTTTGAAGGCTTCAAAATAATAAAACGATTGGGGGATCAACCGGGAAATATTGATGGAATTAGCAGAACTCAAGCGTATATGCCTGTGTAGCGCTGGGTCTAAAAACGCCTGCTTGACCATGGCCTGGCAGTCATCAAATGTACCGTCAATCTCGAGGGCAGAAATATTATGGCCCAAGGTGGTCAGTTGTTTTTCCTGCAGCGGGCTCACCTTTCCAGATGGGTATAAAATCACGACCCGGATTCCGGGCGTACGATAAAAACCAGCTGCAACTGCCCCCCCTGTATCCCCTGAGGTAGCTACCAAAATCGTCAATTCCCGGTCAGCCCCCCGATTGAAATACCCCATGAGCTGAGCCATAAACCGAGCCCCGAAATCCTTGAAAGCCAACGATGGCCCATGAAACAACTCCAGGGAATACGTGTGCCGGTCGAGGCGCACCACCGGTGCCGGAAAATTTACCGCATGAAGGATGATTTTTTCAAGGTCGCCTTCCGGTATATCGCCCTGGAATAGAGCCCTGGAAACCGCAAGCGCAATCTCCTGAAAGGAATAACTACGCAAATCCCGAATGAAGGAATCGGGAAGGGTGGGGATATCTACGGGCATATAAAGACCATTGTCCTCAGGGAGCCCCTTCATCACCGCTTCCTTTAGCGAAACCCGGACTTGCCGGTTTTTTGTACTGTACAATTGTATAGACATACTCATGGCGATTGGTAGTGCCTGCTTACAGCAAAACAGCACCCTCCCGGTTAATCGGGGACACAAAAAGATGGTTTTTTATCCCTTTTTTATCAAATACAGACTGCATAGCACGGCCAGTTTCCTCGGCGCAACCCGCGTCATCCGATAATGCAAAAATAGAAGGCCCTGCCCCGGAAATACTGCAACCCAGAGCCCCTGCTTTTAACGCAGCTTCTTTTACGTCATAAAAACCGGGTATAAGACAGGCTCGCTGAGGTTCGATGATCACGTCTTCCATAGAGCGGCGAATCAACCCAAAGTCGCTGTGGTATAAGCCCAGGATAAATCCCGCTAAATTGCCGTTCTGGCGGATGACCAGGTCCAGGGCTACCTCTTTTTTGAGGATACCCCTGGCCTCTCGGGTCAGGACTTCTACCTCGGGATATACCACCGTGGCATAGAGCCCCTCCGGAATACGCAACGAACATACATCTAAGTCCTGGTTGCTGCGAACCAATACGATCCCGCCTAACAGGGAAGGCGCTACATTGTCGGCATGATAGGCACCATCGGCAATCTGCTCTCCCAAGACGGCGAAAGGCAAAAGCTCCCGCTTGCTCAAGGGCCGTCCTAACAATTCGTTGATCGCCATGACGCCTCCTACCGCACTGGCGGCACTGGACCCCAAACCACTGCCAAAAGGCATTTTTTTATGGATTTCCATCGCAATGCCCCGCCCGCTCTCGCCTAAATGCGCAAGCAAGGTCTTGGCTGCATACCCAGCCGTATTTAGCTCTACATCGTAGGGAAGCTGCCGGGATACTCCTGTTATAGCCGTGATTTCCAAACCCTGGGAATCTTTGAAATACGCCACGACCTCATCGCCCGGGCGGTTTAGGGCAAACCCTAAAATATCGTACCCTACGGCTACATTGGCTACCGACGCAGGGGCAAAAACGCGTACGCTTGAAGGCATCTATTTAGCTTAAAAAGTTTCCAATCTTGATAATTTCGGAAAAAACACCGGCAGCAGTAACCTCCGCACCCGCTCCAGGGCCACGAATGACCAGAGGCCGCTCCTTGTAGCGCTCCGAAGTGAATACAATCATGTTATCGCTTCCACTGAGCTGGTAGAACGGATGGTATTTATCTACCGCTTGTAACCCGATACTAGCCGCCTGCGGCTCCACCGTAGCCACTATCCGAAGGGCTTGCCCTTCTTGTGCTGCCTGATGCACCATCTTGCCAAAATAGGTGTCGGCTTCTTGCAACGCTGTGAAAAAATCCGATAAAGTAGCGGCTTGTGTACACGGCTCGGGTAAAAAAGATTGAATAGGTACTTCGTCTGGCTCTATGGCCAAACCAGCTTCCCGGGCTAATATGATCAGTTTTCTTCGAATATCGTTGCAGAACAAGTCTTCCCTCGGATCAGGCTCTGTGTAGCCCCTCTCCCTTGCTTCGCGCACTACCTCGCTGAACAGCATGCCCGGCTGAAACGAATTGAAGATAAAAGATAGGGAACCAGATAATACTGCCTCGATTTTATGGATGCGGTCACCGCTTAAAATCAAATCGTTTAACGTAGAAATGACCGGAAGGCCAGCCCCTACGTTGGTCTCATACTGAAACAGTACCCCGCGCTGCCTGGCAATAGACTTCAGCCTTTTATACTCTTCATAAGAGGAGGAGGTAGCGTATTTATTAGGGGTAGAAATAGAAATGCTCGCCTCTAACACAGAAGCGTAATGACGGGCTACCTCCGGGCTCGCCGTGTTGTCCACAAAAATAGTATTGGATAAGTTTAGGCGCTTCATCTCGGCAATGAACGCTTCCATATCGGTCGGATGCCCTTGCGGGGAATGAAGGAGCTCCTCTTCCCAGGAATCGAGCGCTATGCCCTCTTCCCGAAACAACATCCTCCTGCTGTTGGCCAATCCCACTACTTTTACTTCCAGGGATTGCTCCCGGAAAAGATACTCCTTCTGAGCCCGTATCTGTTTGAGCAGCGTCTGGCCAATCAAACCTGTACCTACTATGAAGAGGTGTAAGACACTGGTTTCCGAAAGGAAAAAGGCCTCGTGCAACACGTTGAGTGCTTTACTTTCATCTTCCCGGTTGACTACTACCGAAATGTTGAGCTCCGATGAGCCCTGGGCTATGGCAATTACGTTGATCCCGTTTTTACCCAGTGCCTGGAATAAACGTCCGGCAATACCGGGTTGATAACGCATCCGCTCCCCGATAACAGCCACTACAGAAAGTTGGTCTTCTACCTTCACCGGCTCGATCATCCGGTTGTTGAGCTCGGCCTCAAAGGCCTCTTCAACTGCTTTCTTGGCTTTATGCGCCAAATCGGGCTGAACGGCAAAACTGATAGAGTGCTCCGAAGAGCCTTGCGTGATCAGGATGACATTGATCCCACTCTGTGCAAGCGCCCCAAACAAGCGCGCAGCAATACCCGGTACCCCAAACAGCCCACTGCCCTGAAGGGTGAGCAAGGCTGTATGGTTAATGGAAGAAATGCCCTTTACCGGCGCATCCGGCATACTGAAATCGGGCTTTGTAGATACAATGGTGCCCGGGAAATCAGGGTTGAAGGTGTTTTTAATGAGCAACGGGATGCGCTTGTCCAGCGCAGGCTGGATAGTAGGCGGATAAATCACCTTAGCCCCGAAATGCGACATTTCCATCGCTTCGGCATAGGTCAAACCAGGTATAGTGA
This sequence comes from Bacteroidota bacterium, assembly GCA_041183125.1. GTDB lineage: Bacteria > Bacteroidota > Bacteroidia > Chitinophagales > Saprospiraceae > JADJPL01. Next base: position 4,319 of record JBEGMH010000365.1, read on the forward strand.
ATGCTTTTTTTACCTTTCTTGGGTCAGCCGTCAAGACCCCGTCCACGTCGGTCCAGATTTCAATTACCTCCGCATCTAAAGCAGCCCCAAATAACGCTGCGGTATAGTCCGACCCGCCGCGCCCCAGGGTGGTCGTCAGCCCCCCCTTGGCAGCAGAGCCAATAAATCCTGTAACTACTTGTATATCATTGTTTTGATTGAAATAATCCCGAATATTGGAGTAGGTGAGGGGGATGTCTACTTTGGCACTCCCGAAGGTCTTGTCTGTTTTGACTACCCGACGGGCATCGAGGTATTGAGCGGGCAGCCCTGCCTGTTGCAACGCGTAGGTAATGAGAAAAGCTGCATTTCGCTCCCCAAAGCTCAATACGTAATCCATCGTCCGGGGCGATACCTCGCGCACGAGGAAAATACCATACAGCAGGTTTTTGAGTACTTCGTGGTTGTTTTCCAGTTCCGGAAGTACTTTTTCAAGAAAAGACGGGGCCAAAAGGGTCTGCGCAGCATGGAGATGCCGCTGACTGAACGCCTCGAAGTGAACAAAATAGGAGTCATCCCCTTTTTCAGCCAAACGGCTCATCTGGATAAGCGAATCGGTTACACCGCCCATTGCAGAAAAGACTACGGCAAAGTGCTCTCCGCGTTCGTGATACCCCTGAAGGATCCGGGACACCATTTGGATGCGGTCCGGCTGGGCAACCGAGGAACCGCCAAATTTTAATACTTTCATTAGGATTGATTTTGGAACTTTTCATTGTCTCCCGGAGCAAAGGAGCCACTGCAAACAAAGGTAAGCGATTATACGCAGTTTGAAGGAATTGAAGATAATATTCAATACTTTTGCCTTTATTTTTATAAAAATCATAAAAATAAAGCTAAAATATTGAAAAATATATTTTCATGCAGCCGTGCGTGGAACCAATGCATGACTTCCCCTTGGAGGAATGGATGCGTTGTACGGAAGTGGGAGGAAGATGTATGGCAGCAGCCCTGATATCGCTATGGCTTCTGTCGGAAGGCCGATAAACTGGTGGATATCCCCAGGTGGTTGCTTCCCCCTGCCAGATGATAGACGCTTCGGCCATAGTCCAAGCGGAAGCGGTTCACTTTAATCCCCACACCAAATGAAAAGCCAGCTGCGCTCCCGAATCCCTGGGCACTGAGCTCTTTTCTGCTGCGGTGCCGATATGCCATGCGGAGCCTGAAATTTTCGCGAGCCCCTAACAATAACTCCCCACTAAAAAGCAGGTGCCGGAAGAAGTTGTCCATACTTTTGGCAAATCTTCCGGGTTCCCGGGGCTCTTCCCCTAATAACAGCGTTCCGTTTTCAGCATTGGGATCGTCGTAGAGTATGTTCCAGCGCTGTAAATTTTCGTAAAGGAGCGAGAAGCGAAAGGGAAGATAGCGCAGTTGTTTCGACAAGCCTATCTGTATTTCAAAAGGAAGTGGCTCCCTGTCTTCTGCCAAACCGGAGTAGGTACTGAGCTGGGTGCCCAAAGAGCGTACGGTGAGGGCAAGGGAAAATTTCTGGGCGCTGTCCTGATAGATCAAGCCCAGGTCGGAAGATATCCCTACCGACTCCAGAGTGCCCAGTGTAGAGCTGATGAAACGGGCGTTGACCCCGGCGCGCAGGCGCTCGTCCAACGGAAGAGATGCACCCAGCAGCAGGGCGTTTTCGCGGGCTTCTACTTCGCCGAGTTCTTGGAAAAACTCATTAGTAGCCTGTAGGGTACCGTAGTCTATGTATTTGATGCCTGCGTGGAAGCTGGCTCCCCACTTTTCGACGTAGCGTCCGTAGGCAGCGTACCCATGCTGCACCCCGCCTGCGAGAAAGCTGTGGTGAAAGGCCAACTGTTGGTGCATACCCGGGTTGAGTAAGGCAGGGTTGCCTTCTGCCAGGCTTACGTCATCATCTGCTACGCTGATGAGTTGACCGCCCAAAGCACTGACACGGGCACTGGACGGAAGGTTCAAAAAGGAATAGGTGGCCCTCCCCCCCGTCCACTGGCCAAAGGCGCTAAAGGAACTGAACAGCAGCAAGCTGGCGGAGAACAGGATACCGGATACCCGATGGGGGTGTGTGAAAAGTATTTCGCCGCTCCAGCCGGAAGAATAAAATAATGAAAAATATTTTTTGGTGGTATCAGGCGAAAAAGGTCTTTTTACACAACCCCTGTCAGGAAACCATATCCGGCGAAAATACATACGAGGGCAATTTTAAAGTGCTTTTTTCCAAACCGTTCGGCAAATGCCGTTTTCACACGCCATCGTTTTGATGTGTATGCCATTGGAGTCGTAAAATTTGAGCGTGCCGTGTTCCTTATCGCCGTTTCGATACGTACCCTCTACCTCGAGGGTTTTTCCATCCGGATAATATTCGCGAAAAGGGCCGTTTTCCCGATTGTCCACAAAAGTCACTTCTTCCCGCAGGGCACCGTCTTCATAGTAGGTCTTCCAAATACCGTCCATTTGGTTGCCTTTGTACTGTCCCAGGGTACGTATCTTCCCGTTGGGATAATACAGTTGGTATAGTCCGTTGAACTTACCGGCGAGGTGTGTTTCTACGATTTGGGTATCTCCTTGTTCATAAAAAAGAACCCGGCGGCCGTCCAGGAGGTCGTTGGCATAGCGCGCGCTTTCCTTTAGCCTGCTGTTTTTTCCCCAGCGGAGGTAGGCACCTTCTTTTTTGCCATTTTTGGGGTTTACCGAGTATTCGACCCGGTCTCCCTCTTCTTGGGTAGCAATCGTTTTGAGGCCTTGTCCCCCTGTCCCTCCTGGTGCGCTTGAAGAAGGACCAGGAGAGCAGGCGGTGGACAAGGCAATCAAGGCCGGTACTATCTCCAGGGGTCGGAAAGGCATTTTAATACGCATCATAGATTGGGTTTATTCCCTACAGATTCCCGTCCGATACTTTCGTAGTAGAAGCCATGCTCGGCCACCATCTCCAGGTCATACAGGTTGCGGCCGTCAAAAATGACCGGATTTTTCAGCAACTCCTTCATAACGGAGAAGCTGGGGGTGCGGAACACACTCCACTCGGTAACGATAGCCAGGGCGTCTGCATGGATGAGGGCTTCGTACTGGTCTTTACAGTATTGGATTTGGTTTCCAAAGAGCTTTTCCACATTGCCCATCGCTTCCGGGTCAAATGCTTTTATCTGCGCACCCGCCTTGAGCAATTCTTCAATGGTGTAAAGAGCCGGTGCCTCGCGGATATCATCGGTATTCGGTTTGAAAGCCAGACCCCAGACCGCAATGGTCTTTCCGTGAAGTTGCTCGCCGAAGAAAGCCTTGATCCGGTCTGCGAGCAGTAAGCGCTGCCGGTCGTTTACCCGCATCACCGCCTGGATGATCTTGAAATCGTATTGTACTTCATCGGCGGTTTTTGCAAGGGCCTGTACATCCTTGGGGAAGCAGCTACCCCCGTATCCGACACCCGGGAACAAAAAGCGCTTTCCAATGCGGGAATCGCTGCCCATGCCCATGCGCACCATGTCTACATTAGCCCCTACGATATTGCAAAGGTTGGCAATCTCATTCATGAACGAGATGCGGGTAGCGAGATAGGAATTTGCCGCGTATTTGGTCATCTCTGAGGAGCGCTCGTCCATGAACAAAATCGGGTTGCCCTGGCGGACAAAGGGCTCGTATAGCTGGCGCATACTTTTGCGCGCTCTTTCCGAACTCGTACCGACTACGACGCGGTCGGGCTTGAGGAAGTCCTCAACAGCTACCCCTTCCCGCAAAAATTCGGGATTGGAGACGACGTCGAAGAGGGTTTCGCTCAGGTTTTTAGCCAATACGGCATGCACCTTTTCCGCCGTACCCACAGGTACCGTGCTTTTGTCCACGATTACTTTGTAAGAAGTGATGATACCAGACAAGTCTTCGGCTACTGCCATGATATAAGACAGGTCAGCGGAGCCATCCTCTCCCGGTGGGGTAGGAAGTGCGAGGAAAATGATTTCTGAGGCATCTACCGCTTGCTTGAGATCGGTCGTGAACTTTAACCGCCCCTGTCGGGTATTTCGTTCAAAGATGACTTCCAGGCCGGGTTCGTAAATCGGGATTTCCCCGTTTTGCATGCGCGCAACTTTTTCAGCGTCGATATCCACGCAGATGACGTGGTTTCCTGTTTCGGCGAAACAGGTTCCGGTGACCAGTCCGACATAACCAGTACCTACTACGGCTAAGTTCATTTTGTATCTATTGTATGGATAAAAAGCGGGTTTTGAGCTTATTTGCCTTTATAGGAAATGCGGTAAATGGCATCTGCATAGTCATCGGAAACGAGCATAGAACCATCCGGCAGGAACTCGAGGTCTACTGGCCTGCCCCATGCTTCGTCTTTTTCCACGTCGAGCCATCCCTGGGCAAACGGTTCGTATTTGATGGCGTTGAATTGTTCATCCAGGGTTACCAGGGATATTTGATAGCCTGATTTTTTGGACCGGTTCCAGGAGCCGTGCTCGGCTACCAGGATTTGGTTTCTGTACGATTGCGGGAATTGTTTCCCGGTGTAAAATTCGAGCCCTAAGGGAGCGGTGTGTGGGCCGAGCTTTTGCGCGGGTGGGGTGAATTCGCTGCAGGGGCGCTGGGCCTTTACATCCTGGTCCTGTAGGTCGCCCTGGTGGCAGTAGGGATATCCAAAGTGCATAAAATCCTTGGGCGCGCGGTTGAGCTCACAGGCTGGGATGTCGTCGCCGAGCATGTCGCGTCCATTGTCGGTGAACCAGAGTTCTTTAGTGACGGGATGCCAGGTAAACCCGACGGTGTTGCGGATTCCGTGCTGTACGATTTCGAGCCCGCTACCATCGGGGTTGATCCGGGTGAGGCTGGCGTATATTTCATCCGATTCGCAAATATTACAGGGGGCACCTACGGGCACATAGAGTTTGCCATCGGGGCCGAACGCGATGTATTTCCAGCCGTGGTGGCGGTCGGTCGGGTATTTGTCATAGACGACAACGGGCGCAGGTGGGTTGGCTAGTTTGGATTCAATTTGATCGAAGCGCAGGATGCGGTTTACTTCTGCTACGAAGAGAGCCCCGTCGCGAAAAGCTACCCCATTGGGCATATTGAGACCGGTTGCGATGGTATACTGCTTATCGGCGCGCATATCGCCGTCGGTATCGCGCAGCGCATAAACGTTGCCTTTATCGCGGGTGCCGACAAACAAGGTCCCGCCCGGTGTCAGGCAAAGGGAGCGGGCATTGACAATTTTTTCCGCAAAGACCTCTATTTTAAACCCCGCCGGAAGTTTGATCCGGTCTAATTGTAGGCTGCGCGACTCTTTAGAGCGCAGGAACTTGGGGGCCGGAGGGTTAATATTGCTGCAATTGAGCATGGTCAGCCCAAAAAAAATAGCGATGAGGGTGAATTTATGCATGGCTTTTACAGATAATTTTGGTGTAAACGGAATGATTTTATTTGAAAAAAGCAAGATACTATTTTCTACTTAAACGGCCTCTCGTAACCCGGTTCAATGATGATCAAGGCTTTTCCGCTAAGAGAAACCGGTCGGGTTTCAGTACTTCCCGGGGCTGGGGGGCGATGTGCACATAAATAGGTCTTTTCCCCGCGGGTTCGGTTGCGCCCATTTCCGGTAGGTAATCAAAAAAATAGGCAGCAAAAAGGTCGCGTTCGCCCATTCCGTCTTTTCGGGAAGAGGCGAAATAAGCGGAATAGCCATCGCGGGAGAGGCGAAAATGGGTTTCGTCCCCAGCAGAGTTGATGGGCATACCGAGATTTACGGGCCGCGTCCAGTTTCCGGCATAGGTATTGAACACAGCTTTGACGATATCAAACCCTCCCATACTCAGTTCGGTACTGTTGGTGCTGAAGTACAATGACTTTCCGTCGCGGGCCATGAAAGGGGTAGTTTCGTCGTAAGCACTGTTGATCGTGGGGCCTAGGTTTTGGGGTACCGACCACTGGCCATTGGAAAATTCGGTTTTATAGAGGTCCAGGCCTCCGTAGCCCCCCGGCCGCTGGCTGGGGAAAATGATGGTTTTATCGTTTACGAAATGGGGGGAGCTAATGCCCGCAAGGGCATCAACCGGGCCGTAGAAGATATCAGAGGTCATGCCCCCGGAGGCTCCGGCTTTGGTGCTGTCCACATAAATTTGCCCCTGGGAAAAATTATTTCCCTTGAAGTAGTACAGGGACTTGCCTCCTGTCCCAAAGTCCAGTGCTACTTCGTGCCGGGGAGTGTTGATGGTATAGCTCAACCCAGTGGGGGTTTTCCATTGTCCGTTTTGTAGCTGGGAGTAGAAAATATCGGAAGTGAAGCGGCCGTACACTTCGTCGGGTTGGCCACTTCTGTTTCTAAGGCCACCTGCACTGCCGGGGCGCGCAGAGGAAAAATAAAGCCTTTCAGTAGAGGTAGGGCTCAAAATTGGGGCAAACTCATCATACGAGGTATTGATTTGAGAGCCCAGGTTTTCGACAATGGCGAGGGGCTGGCGAAACTGCCACTGGATTCCATTGGAGCAACGCCGTATGGCATCCCGGATGCTGGATCGGTTAGGGTCGTTAAAAGCAAGCGTTTTTAAGTACGCCTTATAGTAGTCCGACGCAGTCAGGAACTCGTGCCGATCGTGGTAAATACGGGCCAGGTAGAGCCAGCTTTCGGGATAGGCGGATTTCTCTTCTATGAGCCCCTTGAACAGAAGTTCCGCATCGTTCAGTTTGTTGAGCTGGTAGAGGCAAAGGGCTTTCAAAAAGATAGACTCCCGGTCAGATTGTTGGTTGTTCTGCGCGGTTTGTAGCACTCGAAGGGCGTCCTGATAATGTGCATTGACAAAAAACTCCTTGGCCTGACGTTTTTTATCGGCCAGGGTACCACCCTGTGCAGCAGAAAACACCGGTGTAAGGAAAAGGCAGAGCAAGTAGAACGTCCGCATGGTTTTCTGGGTTAAAACGAAGAAAGCGGATGAAAAATATATCCGGGCTTAGTCTGAAAAGGGTTGTATAGTCGCAGGATTCTTTTGTATGAAAAAAATAAAGGCTGTTTTCCAGCGCTTTAGATGATTCCTATATCGTCCGGTTTGGGTTAAATCCCTCGAGATAATCGCCTACCCTGCGCAGGAAAGAGCCCCCCAGGGCACCGTCTACCACGCGGTGGTCGTATGACATGGAGAGGAACATGAGCTGTCGTACAGCGATGAGGTCGCCATAAGGGGTCTCTACCACAGCCGGTTTTTTCCGGATAGCACCTGCTGCGAGGATAGCTACCTGGGGTTGGTTGATGATGGGCGTGCCCATCACGTTCCCGAAGTTGCCCACATTGGTCAGGGTAAACGTTCCGCCTTGTATTTCCTCGGGGCGAAGTTGATTGGCACGGGCACGGTTCGCCAGGTCGTTTACCGCTTTGGTCAGCCCTATCAGGTTCAGCGTATCTGCGTTTCGAATGACGGGCACGATGAGGTTTCCGGAAGGGAGGGCTGCCGCCATTCCTATGTGGATATCTTTTTTAACGATAAGGCGGGAGCCATCCACCGATATGTTGACCATGGGGAAATCGCGCAGTGCCTTGGCAATGGCTTCGATGAAAATAGGGGTATAGGTAATCTTTTCCCCGTATTGTTTCTGAAACTGGTCTTTCACCCGTTCCCGCCAGTTTACTATTTCGGTGACATCTACTTCCACAAAGGAGGTGACGTGTGGTGCGGTATGTTTCGACAGCACCATGTGGTCGGCGATGAGCCGCCGCATACGGTCCATCTCGATGATTTCGACGTTTCCGTCGAGGGAGGAATAGGCAGGCTTGGGAGGGGAAACGGCCGGCACCTCAGGTTGGGGGGCAGGCTGGTACTGCCGCTTCGCTACAAAGGCCAGGATGTCTTTTTTGGTTACCCTGCCATTTTCCCCGCTGCCCGGGATGCGGTCTAATTCTTGTTCGGCGATGTTTTCCTGTCGGGCGATGTTGCGCACCAAAGGGGAATAGAAACGGTTACTTTTTGCGGAGGCCCCCTTTTGCTCGAGGGCTGGTTCAGCGGAGAGGGGGCTGGGAGCGGCCGGGGCCGAGGCTTGTGGTGCCGAATCCACACTGAGATCGCCCAAGGGCTGTGGATTCAATTCGGCTATGTTTTCTGTTTCGATGATGGCAATGACTTTACCTACTTCGACGGTGTCATTCTCCTGGAACCGCATCTCCACCATCCTACCACTTACCGGAGAGGGAATCTCGGAATCCACTTTGTCCGTGGCGATTTCGACGACTGTTTCATCCAGGTCCACGATATCGCCGGGTTTTTTGACCCAACGGAGAATAGTAGCCTCCATGATGCTTTCGCCCATTTTGGGCATTGAGAGTTCGAAGCGGGCCATGTGGTTTTTTTGGTTTTGTTTGTCTTGTCCGATACAGGAAAAATGCGTCGCAAAATTACAGTAAAATAAGGGCTAATGCAAAAAAGCCTACCATAGACTTATTGCGAGGGGATATCAAGGGGCCAAAAAGGCCCTTTTTTTCCCACACTGTGCCTTTTTTCGGTCATCTAAGGCGCT
>JBEGMH010000366.1:0-25588 GCA_041183125.1 Bacteroidota bacterium
GTGCTTCCGACGGGATGGAACGTTCCGGCTCTTCTTCTATGTCCGGGAATTCCAGCAAGGTGGAGGTGGGGGGATTTTTCCGGTCTTTTGAGGCTTCCTTTGCCGGCATGGTCACCGAGAGGAGTAGGATGCCGACGAGTGCGGCGACAGCCAGGATGGGATGCGGAACAGGTTTCATAAGTATTGATTTTTGATGTCGTAAAGCACATTTTTCATACCTATATGACAAGCTCTTTTGTAATAAGTTTGTCATATTTTGGTATCACAAAACTACATATAAACCCATCTCCTTGGTTTTTTAAGGTGATAAATGGCTATATACGGGTGATAAAAAGGTAGAAAACCAAAAGTTGATTCCTTTTTACGAAGGAACCACTCCTTGGGAGGGCAAAAAGATACGAAAAGTAGATCCTTCTTCCGGCCTTGAGTCTATGGCAAGCCGCCCATCCAGGGATTTCAGGAGGGTTTGGCAGAGGGCCAGCCCCATACCGGTACCTTTTTCCCCCTGGGTGCCGGGGGTAGAGCGGAAGTTGCCGAGCAGGATATCGGAACAGGGAAGCACCTCCATGCCGATTCCGGTATCGGAGACCTCTATGATGTAGTTTTGCTGGGCGTATGGATCCACGCGCAGGGTGATCGTGCCCCCTTCAGGAGTGAACTTTATGGCGTTGGTCAGCAAGTTGAGCAATACCATACGGAGGATATTCCGGTCGGTATGGAGGGTCAACTCTGGGGGGCATGAGATGCTTAGGTTTATTTTTTTGGAGCTTACCCAAAATTCCACGAGTTCGACCGATTCGACGAGCAGGGTGTGCAGGGGCACCGGTTCGCGGAAGACTTCCTGTTTGCCTGCCTGGGAGAGGCCCCAGTAGAGCAGGTTGTCGAGGAGCATCCGGACAGAGAAGACGCGGTGTTTGATGTGCTCGCCGAGGGTTGCGGCTTGGGCTGCCTGTCCGTTTTTAAGTAGGTAGCGGATGCTGTCGCCGATATTTTGTATGCTGAGCATGGGGCCTCGGAGCTCGTGGCCGATGACGGCCATGAGGTGGTCTTTGGTTTGGTTGAGGACGGCCAGTTCCTGGTTTTGGAGGGCGATGGTGTGCCGTTCGCGCACGAGTTCGTCGGTGCGGGCCGCCACTTCGCGTTCGAGCAGTTGTTTGATCTTGTCGAGGCGGTAGAGGCGCCATCGGATAGCGGCCCAAACGGAGGCGAGGAGGAGAAAGGTGCAGAGGGCGAAAAACCATCCTTTCAGGTACACCGGGCGTTGTACCTCTATGGGGATATAGAGTTCGTTGTGGGACCACCCTTCTTCGGCGGGGGCACCTTTGATGCGGAGGGTGAATTTTCCGTAGGGCAGGCTGGTGAAGCGGAGGAAATTTTCGCGGATCTGGATCCAGTCTTTGTCCATGCCCTCCAGTTTATACGCATAGCGGTTTTCGCCCAATTTGTCGTATCCGAGCAGGGCGAACTTTATCTGGAAAGAGATCTGCCGGGCGTTGAGGCTGATTTTTTTATGCCGGATGAGTTGGGTGGTTTTGCTCACGAACTTCCTCTGGGAGGGGTCCCATACGTCGTAATGGGTGATGTGCAAGAAGGGGGAGGAGCGGTCAAACTCGTCGAAATCGTTCGGGCGTAAGCGGTTGATGCCCGAGATACCGCCGAAGAGGAAGCTGCCGTCCGACAGTTTTAGATAGGATCGGCGGTTGAACTCGTCGTGGCTCAAGCCATCGCTTTCATAAAAGACATGGACCGCAAGGGTACTGGGGTCGAAATAGACCAGTCCGCGGTCGCTGGGCATCCAGAAGCGACCTTTTTTATCTTCAAAAACAGCGTGAAGGGTGGGGTTGATGATTCCCTCTGCTGGTCCAAATACGGTTACGCGGCGGCGATCGCGTTCCCAGCGCAACAGGCCTCGGCCCCGGGTGGCTATCCAGGCTACGCCGTTGGGTTTCTCCAGAATATAGGAGATGCTATATTGAGCCAATTCAGGGAAGGTCTTTTTGACGCCCTGGTCGGGATCGAGCAGGTACAGGCCCTGGTTGGTGCCGGCCCAGATACCTTCTTCGTTTTGCGCCAAGTAGTTGACTTCGCGTTGCCCCAGGCCATGGGTATTAAAGCGTGGGTCGTGATACACCCTGTGGCGAAGCGTATCCCATTTGAAAAGGCCCATGTTGCTGCCTATCCAAACGTTGCCTTTGTTATCCACAAAAGGGTTGAGCAAGTGTAGGGAAGCTTGTTTCGCGTTGTCCAGGCCGGTCACAGGCCATTTTTCCCAGGTTCCGTTGCGGGAATCTACCCTCAGGACGTAATCGCCGTGGATGCCGATCCAGACATAGGGCCCGTGCTTGCAGAGGCCGAACAGGTACTCGGTAGGCAACGCAATTTTTTTGATAGTTGGGCGCTGGGGGGAAAACTCGAACAACCCGTCGTAGGTTGCTGCCCAGATCACGCCGGGCTGGACTTCGGCCATCTGCCGTATGCTCATGGATTTATTCCCCAGGTATCGTTCAAAGCGCTTTTTTGCGATGCGCACGGTGACGAATTCCTGGCGCTGGGATATCCAGGCCCTGTTCCTGGCGTCAAAGTAGATTTTTGGGAAATTATAGGTAGAGCCCTGGGCGGGTATTTCGGCGATTTTTTGGCCTTCCAAGTCCAAAACGTGGAAGGTGTTTCCCTTCCATAACCAGGCTCTTCCTGCTTTGTCAAAGTTGATGGTTTGGACGTTTGACAGGTCGCCGTAAATCGGGTGGGTATTCTGCAGGGGTTTGCCCGGGGCTTTGGAAAAAACGGCGGCTTTGTAAAAAACGGTACCCCCATAACCGGGCTGTATTCTGTTGATCCAGGCATTCCCGTTCCGGTCCTGGACGACATACCAGAAACTTCCGCTGAGGTTGACATACTCGCGTTCGAGGCACCTACCTTCCGGGCTGATGCGGCTCAGGGTGTCCTTGGCGATGACCCAGGAGTGTTTTCCTGGGGCACCGACCGATAGAGAGCGGATGGGGGCTTGGGAGGGATCCCGATAAAAAAGCGCCCACTTCCCTTTTGTAAAGGAATAGATCCGGCCGTCGCCCAACCCGGTGTATAGCGTTTCGTTGTAGAAGGAGAGAGTACTGATATCCTGTTTTTTGAAGGGGGCGTTTCTCCCAATAGACGAGGAAAAGGGCAAAACGCGCCCGGACTCGGGATGGAGGAGGTACACGACCATGCGCTCTTTCAGAGACTGTCTGATGGGACGATAGATATGTTGGATCCGGTTTTCGGCTACGATGAGTTTGTCGTCCATATCCCCGATGATGTCGATGCCGGTATTGATTTTTCCAATGAAGCGGGGGTCCTTGAAATAGAGGAGTTCATACCCGTTGAACCGCGCCAGCCCACCGGGTGTGGAAATCCAGATAAAGCCTTTTCGGTCCTGGTAAATGGTGCGGACGATCTTGCTCTCCAGGCCATACCGGCCGTCAATCTGTTGGATATCTACGTGGTAATCGCCGCTTCGGTCGGTTTGGGCCCGGCCTGGTATGGCAAAGGCCGCGGCCAGTAGCCAGGCCAGGGCCCTTTTTCGGCAAAGGACGGGTATCGCTGCTCGTGCCATGTTCGATTTTTGGATGGGTTACAGCGTGCGCAAGCGCTCCACGAACGCACTGCGGAAGCTCAGCCCGATCGGGATGATTTTACTTAATATGTTCACGAAACCATCGGATAAGTGGATGCTTTCCACCATGGAGATATTGACCATGAAATTTCGGTGGATCTGCACAAAGAGCGGGTAAGACAGTTGCTGTGCGAGGCGCTTCAGCGAGATCTTGACGACGAAGCGGCCGAGGTTCCGCACTTGTATCGTACAGTAATTCCCGTCGGATTCGATGATGCCGATTTCTTTGATTTCCGCTTTGACGAGTTCACCTTTGGAGTTCTTGAGAAAGATAAAGTCATTGAAAACCAAGCCTTCCTGCCAGGGGCGGCCCGTATCGCCGGGCATATCCGCTTGGGTGGTTTGGAGCAGGGCGCTTTCCACGATACTTTGCAAGGTGAACTGCCCCACCGGTTTAACGATGTACCCGTGCGGTTTGAGCTGGCGCGCCCGCTGGTAGATGTGGGGCACATCGGCAGAAGTGATGAAGATGACCGGGATACCGGGCAACTGTTCCGCCAACCCGATGCCATCCGGCTCGCCTTTGAGGGAGATATCGAGCAAGGCCAAGTCGGGCTTGGTGGGCGTTTTTGCCAGCCAGTCTAAGGCCGCCCGGGCATTGTCGTGGCAAGCAGCCACCTGATACCCCAGGCTCTCTTCGACAATGCGCGTGAGCTCCAGCGCAAACAGCGGATCGTCTTCGGCAATCAGGATTTGTATGCGTTCCATGGGCTGAACAGGGCTATATCGGTTTCCAAGTCCCCGAACCGAAAACGGGAAGCAGGCAGGCCCTGTTTTCCTTCGTTTGGCCGGCATCGGGATTTTTCAAGGGGGGATAGCCGCAAGATACGGGTTTTTGATAGCTTTTCACCCACTTTTTTATTGCACAACAAAACCTGACAAATTTACAGGTGTTTCTTACATTTGCAGGCTTAAACGTAAAAATATGCAAGATTCCCTATACGCTCCGGATGACGCCCTGGTATATGCCGGGCAGGAAACCCTGTCAAAAACGAGTGCTGCGGACGCGGGCAAACGGTTCTACATCGAAAGCTACGGGTGCCAGATGAACTTCTCCGACAGCGAGATCGTAGCCTCTATCCTCTCCGGCTTGCACTACCGCCCCACGCGCGACCTGGAACAAGCCGACCTGGCGCTCATCAATACCTGCTCTATCCGGGAAAAAGCGGAAGAGACCGTTCGAAAACGCCTCTCGGCGTTCAACCAGGTCAAGAAAAAGCGGCCGGGCATGATGATCGGCGTACTGGGCTGCATGGCCGAACGCCTCAAATCGAAATTCCTGGAAGAAGAGAAATTAGTGGACCTAGTCGTCGGTCCCGATGCCTATCGCGACCTGCCTACGCTATTGGCCGACGTAGAAGACGGCGAGAAGGGTATCAACGTCTTCCTGTCCCGCGAAGAAACGTACTCGGACATCAGCCCCCTGCGCCTGGGCTCCAACGGGGTCAGCGCGTTCATCTCCATCATGCGGGGCTGCGACAATATGTGCTCTTTCTGCGTAGTGCCCTTCACCCGGGGCAGGGAGCGCAGCCGCGACGCCTTCAGCATCGTGGCCGAGGCAACCGAACTGGTGGAAAATGGCTTCCGCGAAGTCACCCTGCTCGGACAGAATGTGGATTCCTACAAATGGGAAAACCCGGAAACGGGCCAAATAGTCCCCTTCGCCCAACTGCTCGCCCTGGTGGCACAGGTGGACCCCCGCCTGCGCGTGCGCTTTTCCACCTCCCACCCCAAAGATATCACGGATGAGGTGCTCCACACCATGGCCCACTACCCGAACATCTGCAAATACATCCACCTGCCGGTGCAATCTGGCAACAGCCGCGTGCTGGAGCGCATGAACCGCACCTACGACCGGGAATGGTACCTCGACCGCATCGCCGCCATCCGTCGCATCCTGCCGGATTGCGCGGTATCCTCGGACATCATCGCCGGCTTTTGCACCGAAACGGAAGAAGAACACCAGGATACCTTGAGCATGATCGAATTAGCAGATTACAGCATGTCGTATATGTTCGCGTATTCAGAACGCCCGGGCACCCTCGCCGCCCGCAAATACCGCGACGATATCCCGGAAGAGGTCAAAAAACGCCGCCTCCAGGAAATCATCCGCCTGCAAACCCAGGTCTCTTTCCACCACAACCGCCGGGATATCGGGAAAACCTTCGAGGTGCTGATAGAAGGGGACTCCAAGCGTTCCGACCAGGACTTCTGCGGGCGAAACTCCCAAAACAAAATGGTCGTTTTCCCCAAAAAGCCCGGCCTCAAACCAGGAGACTATGTGCCGGTGACCATTCGGGATGCCAGCAGCGCCACCCTCCTGGGCGATATCGCCCTGTAATCTTTCTTCAACCCCCCCTTCCGATGGAACACTTGCAAGCTATCAAACAACGCTTCGGCATCGTCGGCCAGTCCACCTTGCTGGATCGGGCCCTCAGTACCGCAATCCGGGTGGCCTCGACCGACCTGAGCGTGCTGATCACCGGGGAAAGCGGGGTCGGAAAAGAGGTTTTTTCCAAAATCATCCATTCCCTCAGCCCCCGCAAACACGAAAAATCCATCGCGATCAACTGTGGCGCTATCCCGGAGGGCACCATCAACTCCGAACTGTTTGGCCATGAAAAAGGGGCCTTCACCGGGGCGACCGGCGAGCGGAAAGGCTATTTCGAAACCTACGACGGGGGCACCATCTTCTTAGACGAAATCGGCGAAATGCCGCTCGACACCCAAGCCTACCTGCTGCGCGTACTGGAAAGCGGCGAGTTTATCCGCGTGGGCTCGTCGAAAGTGCTGCGCACCAACGTGCGCATCATCGCCGCTACCAATGTCAACCTCGAAGAGTTTATCAAAAAAGGGAAGTTCCGGGAAGACCTCTACTACCGCTTGAACACGGTCTCTATCAAAGTGCCGGCCCTGCGGGAACGCCGCGAAGACATCTACATGTTGTTCCGCAAGTTCACCATTGATTTTTCGGAAAAATACCAGATGAAACCCGTTCAGGTGGACGAGCAGGCCCGCAAAATCCTGGAAAACTACCCCTGGCCCGGCAATATCCGCGAACTGAAAAACATCGCCGAAAAAGTGTCCATCCTCTCCGAAGACCGGCACCTGGGCGCGGAAATGCTGCTGGAATACCTGCCCAACCTGAGGGGCAGCCACTTGCCGATGCTGCCAAAGCCCCAGGGGGAAAGCAGTGGCCTGCAGGAGCGGGAAATCCTCTACAAGCTGCTGTTCGACATGAAAGCCGACCTCAACGACCTCAAAAAATTGGTGCTCGGCCTGATTCGGAGCAATGACCTCCGCATGCCCGATGCCCGTACGTTAAAGGCCCTGGAGCCCGGACCGGGCATCGCGGCCGCCGACCCATACACCGTCCTCGCCCCCGCCTTCGACCCCCTGGAGGACGAAACCCAGTCCGATGAAGCAGAGGAACCCCACGGCCACCGACCGGTCATCTTGTCGGCCGCTCACGAACACGCCCCCGGCCGTACGGGCAAGGCAGAAGTATTAGACGACAACTTACGCCTGGAAGACCAGGAAAAACAACTCATCCAGCGCGCCCTGCGCAAATTTAACGGCAGACGGAAAGAAGCTGCCCAGGAATTGGGGATATCTGAACGCACCCTGTACCGCAAAATAAGACAATACAACCTCTAAACGATATATGTATAAAGCCATACTGACTTCGTCGCTCCTGCTCTTGTTCGCTGGTTGCTACTCCTTCCGGGGCGTCAGCCTGGACCCGGCCATCGAGACCTATTACGTGGCCCCTTTTGCCAACAACGCGGAAAACGCCCTGCCCTCGCTGTCCAAAACGATGGAGGACGCCCTGCGGGAAAAAGTGCGCACAGAGTCCCGTCTCCGCTACGACGACACCGAACCGGACGTCGAGTTCCGGGGCACCCTGGTCGAGTTCCGCATCTCCTCGGAGGCGCCGCGCACCGGGGAAGTAACCGCTATCAACCGCCTGACGATCAACCTGGCGGTCGAATATTTCAACAACCAGACCGACAAACAGGTCTGGAAACGCAATTTCTCCTTCTTCTTCGACTACCCCAACGACCGCGATTTCTCCAGCGTCGAGGCAGAAGCTATCCAGGCGATTACCAACCAGATCATGGAGGATATTTTCAATGCTGCGTTCTCCGACTGGTAAATAGACGGGTGCCGATCCTTTGAAAATACGGGGAATTGTATTTATCTTCCGCACCAAAATAGTCTCTTATGCCAATCTTCTCCCGCTTACCCGTTTTGCTGTCGGTAGTACTGCTCTTTGCGCTTCGCCTGTCCGGGCAGCCTGTGCTGTCGCGCAGCGTCAGCGCCCATCCCGGTTTTGACCCTCAGCGCCTGGAGCGCGTCAAACAGGTCGTCGAAGGGTATGTCAAGGACGGCAAAATCATCGGTGCAGTGGCGCTGGTGGCCAAAGACGGAAAACTAGTGCTACATCAAGGGTTTGGGATGGACGACAGGGAAAAGAAAAAGCCTATGCCGGCCGACGGGATTTTCCGTATCGCTTCCCAGACCAAGGCCCTGACCTCCGTCGGGATCATGATGCTGCTGGAAGAAGGGAAGTTGCTGTTGAGCGACCCGGTGCACAAGTTCATCCCCAGTTTTAAGAACGTCCAGGTCGTCGCTACCTATGAGCCGAAAGATACGACGTACACCACCACTTCGGCAAAGCGCGATATCACGATCAAAGACCTGCTCACGCACACGTCGGGATTGGGGTACGCGGCGATCGGAAGCCCTATGATGCAGGCCATTTATGCCAAAAACGGCATCTCCGCCGGGATTGGGGACTTCAAGTCGGACATGGTGCGCTCTATGGACAAACTGGGCACGCTACCCCTCGAACACCAACCCGGGGAGCGCTGGACCTACGGCCTGAACACCGATGTGTTGGGCCACATCATCGAACGCGTGTCGGGAATGTCGCTGGAGGAGTTTTTCCGCAAGCGCATCTGTGAACCCCTCGACATGCAGGACACCTGGTTCACCCTTCCTCCCGACAAACACGCCCGGCTGACGGCCATCTATCGCAGGGAAAGCCCGGGGGTGTTCACCCCGCTGCGCCTGGAGACCTCGGGTATTTTCCCGGATTTCCCCAACCGCCAGAAGTCCTACTTCTCCGGGGGGGCGGGGTTGTCGTCTTCGGCCTGGGATTATGCCGCTTTCCTGCAAATGTTGCTCAACAAGGGAACCTGGAACGGAAAGATGTTGCTCGCACCCCGTACCGTAGAGATGATGGTACAAAATCAGGTGGGGAACCTTTGGGGCGGAAAACAGTTCGGATTGGGCTTTTCGGTCGTCTCAACGGCGGATGCCGACAATATCCGCAATGTGGGCACTTTCTCCTGGGGCGGCGCTTTCGCCACTGCCTACTGGGCAGACCCCAAGGAAAACATCGTCGCCGTCCTGATGACCCAGCAAGTCGGTGCCGGGCCGGAATGGGGCGAGATGCAGGAAAAATTCTCCGTCGCCATCTACCAGGCCTTGCGCTAAAGAAAAAATGGGAGCAGGGGTGAATAGGCGAATGGGCGGGGCCGTGGTATTTGCCCTGGCCTTCCTGGGGGTGGTGCGTGCCCAGTCGCCCAGGGAGCTGGGCTCCTGGAATATCCTCAACGTGCGCTATGCCCTGGAGGGGCCCTGGAGCTTGTTCGGGGAAGCCCAGTTGCGCTCCCTTAGGTTCTACGATCATTTCCATTACCACGAAATCAAAGCGGGCGTCACCTACAGGGCGTATCCCAACCTGCGCCTTTCCCTGGCGGTCGGCAAGTACGATACCTATCGGGCAGGGGGGGATTTCGTCACCCCCAAGAACAACAGCGAAATACGCGTATGGCCACAGGTATCGCTTACGCAGTCGGCGGGCGATCTGGCGATCGAACACCGGTACCGCGCCGAGCTGCGCTTTACCAGCAATGGCTACCGCAACCGGTTCCGCTACCGCCTGGGCTTGTTGTACCCGCTGTTGAAGGAACGAGAGGGCGCCCCGTCCCTGCAGATCGGCATTGGAAACGAATTGTTCTTAACCAATAAAGCGCCCTACTTCGAGCGCAACCGGTTCAATGCATCCCTGACGTACCGCTTCTCACCGGGGCTCAGTGTGATGGCAGGCTACTTGCGCCAGTTCGATTACAAAATCAACGATGAAACAGGGCACAGCTTTTTGCAGTTGGGCTGGTATCTCGAATGGGCCGGAAAAGCGGCCAAACAGGCACCTGGCTTTCGGGAAGATAATTAGACTTGTTGTATTCGTGCGGATTTTAACCCCAATTTTACACCGTTTTGTTCCGCCAAATAAAGGTGGCTTTCAAGGTTTTTTATAAAATAAAATATTGAAAAACAGCAAGTTGTGTTTTGTGTTGTCACATATAATGGCACGCTTTTTTTTGCCTGATTTTCCGTAGGGGGTAAGTTCCTTTTTTTTCCACAAAAAAATTTTGCATCTTGCCGTTGATTTCAAAAACAAGGCACCCAAGAATCAGGTTTTGAAGTAGGAAACAATCCGATTTGAGAGGTTTTTTCAAATTGCAGTTGTCGCCTGCGGCAAGCCTCGGCCAGCGTGTATACAAGCCCGTCCTACTGCGGCCACTGCCTATTCCAACCTCGTTGCATTTCCTGATAGCGACAGGGCATGCGTATGTGAAATGGGGTTTTTAACCCGGGCGTGAAAAAGCGCCCGGAAATATTCAAAAATAGCTTGCATGTACTTGATTTTCAAAGTACCCCGTGATTATTCATTCTCGCGGGCCATCGAGGGGTTAAAAGATGATCGGATTATTGAGCTCTTTTCGAGACCTGTATTGCACCGGGCTTATCGGAATTCGGAGCGATTTGATCTCGTTGACATTCAAAAGGGAAGGGTAGAAGCTGAGATTGCCGGCACCCCCCGTTACGAACAAGAACTGGAGTTTCGCGACGGCCAGGTGTTTGGCCGCTGTTCCTGCCCGTTCGGGGACCACTGTAAACACATTGCCGCGCTGTTGATCCGGCTGCGGGAAATGGGGGTCGATGAACTGCGCCCACTCGACGAATCGCCTACGAGCCCTTTTGGCGGAGGGGCATTCGATTTCGAAGCCTACCTGGAAACGCTCAGTGTACCCGAGCTACGCAAGCTATTGCTCGAAGTCACTCCCAAAGAATACCGCCGCAACTTAGCCCGCCAATTCAGAAGCGGCAAGCAGGTGGGGTATTGCTCGACCAGGTGGCCGAGCAATTGAAGATCGTTTTCAGACAGGCGGAGGCATCGGGTTCCGTATATTTTGAAGACCAACTCCTGGAAGAACTCGAAAAACTGCGTCCAGTCTGGTCGGTGCAAAGCATCGCCGTCCTGCAGGTATTGAAAGATATCCTCCGCCAAATAGATGCCCTGATAGAAGCGGGCTACCTGCGCGACGCCTCTACCGGGTTGTATTTAGAAGGGGAAAAACTGGGCTTGTACCTGAGTGCGTTTGTGGCCGCCCAAGAGGAAAACAACATCCTCCCGGTACTGGAAGCCCTGACCGATACCCTAAAAAACCTCGAACGGCCGATCGCTTTGTCCTGCTTTACCTCGCTTCTACAGGAGAGCTCCGGGGTGAAGATCGAAGTCCTGAAGCCGTACTTGTTGTCGGGCCGCTTCGCTGCCCTTCCCGCTTCGCATATCCAGAAACTGGCCTGGAAACGGCTCGAGCCGTTGTTGGGGCCTTCCCACCGCATTCAGTTCCTGGTGCTGCGCCAGTCCGATGCGTTTTTCGTCAAAGAACTGGCTACCTCGTACTTGGACGAGTACCGCCCGGAAAAGGCGATACAAACCCTGGAAACCGCGCTGTCCCCCGGAAAAAGGGTCGCCGGAAACACAGCAGACCTGTTCCGCATGCGCATCGAGCTCGAACGGGAGTACCGCGAAGATAAAGAAACCGAAGCCTGGCTCACCCGCTTTGTGCGGGAAAATGCCAACCGGGAGAGCCTTCAATACGCGCTGGGCCTGCTGCCCGGGCACCGGGCTGAACTGGAACAGGTACTGCAACGGGCCAAGCTCCTGGAGTTTCTCATTTACCTCGACACAGAAGGGCGCTACGATGAGGTGAGCCCCCTACTGGCCCAAATAGATGAGCAACAGGCCGAGGCAAAAGAGTGGAAATACGAGTTCCTCCTGCGCCACAAAAAACAATTCCCAGAGGCCGCTAAAGCAGTTTGTATTGACGTACTCGACGAGAACCTACCCCTGGCCAACGAGCGTGCATACATGGCCGCAGCCGATGCCCTGCGGCACTTGAAAGACCTGGAGCCCGCCCAGCGGTTCTCTATGCGCATGCACGCTATCTGCAACGAATACCGCCGCCGCGCCCGCTTCATGGAAATCCTGGAGCGCGAGCACCTGCTCGAGATGGCACAGTAGGAGAGAGGATTTGGGTGAAATGGAGAAAAGCGGTGGTCCCACCAGGAATCGAACCTGGATTTAAAGTTTAGGAAACTTCCGTTCTATCCGTTGAACTATGGGACCTTACCGGTGCTTGTTCCTCTAACACTTTTCACGGAGGGCAAAAATAGGAAAAAGAAGCAAGATTGCCAAATGGTTCTACTCTATTTATACCGTATAGCAACCCAAGGCCATGCACATCGAAGCATTCCACGAGTATTGTATGCAAAAAGCAGGGGTGGAGGAGAGTTTCCCCTTCGGCCCGGAAACACTGGTGTTCAAGGTGGGCGGCAAAATCTTTGCGCTCACCGGTCTCGACGGGGACAGCTTTCGCGTCAACTTGAAATGCGATCCCGCCCGTGCCGTGGAACTGCGCAGCGCACACCCGGAGGTCACCCCGGGGTACCACATGAACAAGACCCATTGGAATACGGTCTGTTTTGAAGGCGATATGCCCGAGGGGCTGCTGCGGGAGCTCATAGACCACTCGTACGACCTGGTGGTCCGCAGTTTGCCCAAGGTGCTGCGCGTACAGCTGGGTGGGTAGGGCAGCACACCAAAGGCTGTATCCAGGGGTATGGCCACAGGGTTTGCGATAGGGGGCGATATGTTGAAGCTCCCTTTTTCCGAGAGATTCGCAATCTTCATACGTTCGTTATGCAAAATACCGATTTTCTGATCATAGGGCAGGGGCTGGCCGGTACGATGTTAGCACATTTCCTGCGGCACCGGGGAGCCACCGTACTCGTCCTGGATGCGGGGCACCGCGGTGGTGCGTCGTGGGTGGCGGCGGGGATCATCAACCCCGTTACCGGCAGGCGCTTTGCGCGGTCCTGGCGGATTGCGGAGCTGCTCCCTTTTGCGGTGCAGACCTACCGCGTCCTGGAGCGGGAACTGGGCGTGCCCATCCTGCACGAGCGTCCGCTCGTGCGCGCATTGTTTTCGGTAAAAGAGGACAACGACTGGCAGGCGCGGGCGGCTGACCCTGATTTTGCCCCTTACCTGGCGGCTGAAGCTCCTGCGCCCTCCTTTGCGGCGTTCTGCCATCCGGTGTTTTCCTATGGGTTGACCCACCAAAGCGCCCAGGTCAATACAGTCGGTCTGCTCGCTGCATTTTCTAAGCGGGCCCTGGCCGAAGGCTGGCTCCGCGAGGAGCGTTTCGCGTACGATGCGTTGAAAATAGAGGCCAACGGAGTAGCATACCGCGATATACAAGCCCGTTGCGCCGTGTTCTGCGAGGGGATCGGGGTGCAGCAAAACCCTTATTTTAACCATCTCCCCATCGAAGGTGCAAAAGGGGAAGTGCTGATCCTGCGCATTCCGGGTTTTCCCGAAGATGCCATCTTGAAGCACAAGGTCTTTTTGGTGCCGCTTGGACAAGGGCTTTTCTGGGCGGGGGCCACCTACGACTGGGGTTGCCCCGACGATTTGCCCACGCAGGAGAAAAAAGCCTTCCTATTGGACCAAATCCGGGCGATATTGAAGGTTCCTTTTGAGGTGGTGGACCACCGGGCGGCTACACGCCCTACGGTGAAAGACCGTCGCCCCTTGTTGGGCCGGCACGCACAATTTCCCCAATTAGCGCTGTTCAACGGGTTGGGTACGAAGGGGGCCTCGCTGGCGCCGTACTGGGCAAATCACTTTGCCGATGTGCTGCTCAGCAACGCACCGTTAGACCCCGAAGTGGCCTTCGGCCGCCAAACGGGTCGAGAGCAAGCTCCCTGAAACAAGCTTAGAGCAGTGGGCGGGTTTTGAGGTGCCGGTTTTTTTGCAGGAAGCGCTGTACGATCCGGTTGGTTTCCGGGTTTCCGGGGAGGGGGCGTATGGCATCCCGGAGTGCTTCGGGGCTGAGGGTACTGTCTTCCAGGTCGAGGTATCCATATCCCTGGTACTGGCCTTGCTCGATCAACACCACGGCACTTTCCCCGGCCTGGCGTCCGATGTCGAACACAAAAAAATCTTTTTCAAATACGGTGCTGAGGCGCTCCCGGGCGGCTATGGCCCGCTCGTTGTAGGTTTCCGGTGCTTCCTGTCCGATACAGGCACCCTGGCACTGCCGCAGGTGATAGTGGAAACAGGGGCCTTTGCCGCTGCGCTCGCCGCACAAGTGGGCACATAGCCCGAATTGCTCGCGGATGGCATACAGGTGGCCTTGCGCGTGTGCGGCCTGTGCGTATGCTGCCACGATGCGCAGGCCCTTCTGCGCACTGGTGCTGACGCGTTCCATGTCGAAGTGGAGATACCCCTGTGCGTCTTGCCAGGAATGGATAGCGAATGGATAAGAACGCTGGCGCTGTGCCCGGTTGACCGAGGGGTTCAGGCGTTTGATCTCGTGTGATTCCAACAAAAGGGCTACCAGTTCGCTGCCGGTCAGCTCGTAGGTCACGTCGTGTACGAGCTGCTGCAGCCGTTCGGCCTTGGGGTTATGGCCGGCAAAATGCTCGGCGATGCGTTTTTGGATATTGATGCTCTTGCCGACATAGACGACCTCACCGCTCTCGCCATGCAGGTAATAGACCCCGCAAGCTTCCGGCAGGGCGTGTATTTTGTCCAGGCCGAAGTGCTGCGGCAGCTTCGACTCGCGGATCCCCATGTTGACGAGCGTGTCTATGGTTTGGTGGCTGGACTCGTTTTGCAGGATCAGGCGAAGGATTTCGGCTGTGGCCGCAGCATCGCCCAGGGCGCGGTGCCGGTCGTAGAGCGGTACGCCCAGGGAGCCGGCGAGCTTGCCCAAGCTATACGACGGCAGGCCGGGGAATACCTGCCGGCTCAGGCGGACGGTACACAGTTGCTTGCGCGAGAACACATAGCCCAAGCGTCGGAACTCCTCGCAGACAAAGCCGTAGTCAAAGCGGACGTTGTGGGCTACAAACACAGCCCCTTCGGTCATTTCCACCACCTTCTTCGCCACTTCAAAAAAACGGGGCGCTTGGGCCACCATCTCCTGGGTAATGCCCGTCAGCTCGACGATGCCTTGTGGGATATAGCACTCGGGGTTGATCAGGGACGACCAGGTATCTACGACATGTTCACCATCATAGCGCACGATGGCAATTTCGGTGATCCGGTCCCGCCCGGTGCGCCCACCGGTAGTCTCCACATCTATGATAGCGTATTGTTTGGACGGCATGTAAAAAAAGATTACTTTGACCCCGTTTCTATTTGCCACAAAATAAAACCAAAACAACATGAAAATAAAATATTTTGTTGTATTTTTTATGTGTCTGGCCCTTGCCGGGTACAGCCAGAAGACATCGCCCGACAAAGGGAAGCTGCAAGTGGGGGCGGAGCGCCTCGAGGCCTACCTGCCCGCGTTGAAGGGCAAAAAAATAGGTATTGTCCTGAACCATACGGCGACGGTAGGGCCTTCCAATCTGCTGGATACCTTGCTGAGCCTGGGGATCCGGGTGGAAAAAGTGTTCGTACCGGAACATGGCCTGCGCGGGACCGCCGACGCAGGGGAAAAAATCACAGACGGGAAAGACCCCCGAACCGGCGTACCGGTGATTTCGCTCTATGGGAAAAAGCGCAAGCCCTCGGCGGAAGATGTCGCAGGACTGGACCTGCTCCTCTTCGATATCCAGGATGTGGGCGTGCGTTTTTACACCTACATCTCCACCCTGCACCACGTCATGGATGGCTGTGTGGAGCACAACCTTCCCTTGATGGTGCTGGATCGGCCCAACCCGAACGGGCATTTCATAGATGGGCCGATTTTAGACACGGCCTACCGCTCGTTTGTGGGGATGCACCCCGTGCCCATAGTACACGGCATGACCATCGGGGAATATGCCCGTATGATCAACGGCCAGGGCTGGTTGCCGGGGGGGAAATCCTGTAAGCTGGACGTTATCCCCTGCGCGAACTACACCCACGACACGCCCTATGCCCTGCCGCTGAAACCGTCCCCCAACCTGCCGAATATGCGCTCCATCTACCTGTATCCTTCCATCTGCTACTTCGAGGGAACCCAGGTGAGCCTCGGGCGGGGAACCAACAAGCAATTCCAGGTATTGGGAACACCCGGCTTCCCCAAAGGCGATTACCAATTCACCCCCGAGCCGTACGAAGGGGCTATGGATCCTTTTTTGAAAGGACAGCTCTGCCAGGGATACGACCTGAGCGGCCTCAACCCGGAAGATATCCGCAACTGGCGCAAGATAGACCTTTCCTACCTGATTCATTTTTACCAGGAATACCCGCAGAAAGAGAAGTTTTTCCTGGCAAACAACTTCATTGACAAACTCGCCGGGGGCGACCACCTGCGCAAGCAGATCATCGCCGGGATGAGCGAGGAGCAGATACGCGCCACCTGGCAGGATGGCCTGAAGGCCTACAAAGCCATGCGCAAACCGTATCTGCTCTATCCCTGAGGCAGTCGCTCAGGTTCTAGCGAATTCCCGGATAGCCTTGACGAGCACGTCGAGGTCGCGGGTAGTGGTATACACGTTAGGCGTCAGCCGCACGCCCTTGATGTTCTCCCATTCGATGGAAACGGAGTGGATTTTGTAGGTATTGTGCAGGAAGGTACTCACGTCCCCGGGGGCTTTGCCGTCTATTTGGAGCAGCCCTATAGCTCCGCTCCAGTCTTTGGACAGCGGGGTGCCGAGGTGTACGTTGGGGAGGTCGAGCACGCGTTCGGCCCAGTAGTTTTTCAGGTAGTGGAGCCGTAATTCCTTGCGTTCGGAGCCGATCATGTGGTGGAAATCCACGGCTACGCCGATGCCTTGCTCGGTGGCAAAGGAGCGCGTCCCCAGGTTTTCGAACTTTCGGATATCGGGGCTTTCGGGATCGGGCGCGGCCAACAGGGGGTAGAGGTTTTTGATTTTGTCCTTTTTCACATAGAGCATCCCGCTGCCGAAGGGGGCGCACAGCCACTTGTGCAGGCTGGTGCCATAGTAGTCGCACTCTAAATCGGGCAGGTTATAGCGGTAGTGGGCGAAGGTGTGCGCCCCGTCCACCAGTACTTCTATGCCGCGGGCATGGGCTTCGCGGGCGATGTCGCGCACCGGCAGGATTTGCCCGTTCCAGTTGATCATCTGGGTGACGTGTACGACTTTGGTTTTAGCGGAGAAGGCCTGTTTGAAGGTCTGGACGATATAATTCCCATCTTCGCTGGGCAGGTCGAGGGAGATCCATTTCAGGACGATGCCGTCGCGTTTTTCCCTTTGTTTCCAAGCATTGATCATGTTGGGGTAGTCTTGTTTGGTCAAGACGACCTCGTCCCCTGCCCGGAGGCGCAGCCCGAAGATGACGGTTTCCAGCGCTTCGGAGGAGTTGCGGTTGATGGCCAGCTCGTCGGGGGAGCAGCCGGCGATTTCCGCTAACTTGCGGCGCAGGGGCTCGCGGCCTTCGTCGAGGGTGCGCCACATGTAATACGACGGTGTTTCGTTGCTGAGGCGGTTGTAGCGCTCGACCGCCTCCTGGACCACCTTGGGCTGTGGGCAAACGCCCCCGTTGTTGAGGTTGAGCAGGCTTGGGCTCACGGTATAAGCCTGCTTGATTTGGTACCAAAAGGTTTCGTCCGTCACGCTGTCGGAAGGGCTGCTGTGGCGGTGGTCTTCCAGGGCGTCCAGCAGGCTGCGGCCCTGTGCGGTTTGGAAGAAGGGCGTGGCGGCGGCAGCTCCTGCAAAAGCGGTGAAGCGGCGCAAAAAATTTCTTCGGTTGTTTTGTTCCATGGCCTTAGGTTATTAGACGGGTAGCACGGAGCGGGTGGAAAGTGCTTTTCAGCCGCTTCCGGTAGTCCCCGTACCATCCGTCGGTGTTTATTTGCGGTAAGGTAGGCCTTTTATCCCATTTTCGCAAAAGATGTGCGGGGCAGCAAACTAATTTTACCACGCGCTTGTTTCCCTGACAAAATAGACTTAATTTAGACCAGAAATAAACAGCAATGAGCCACGTAAAAATAGAGGCGCAACCCGTACAGCTCACCGAGGGTGCCGTCCGTCAATTGCGCAAAATCCAGGAAAGCGAGCACATCCCCTCTGACCACGGCCTCCGCATAGGCGTCAAAGGGGGCGGTTGTTCCGGATTTTCCTACGTGCTGGGGTTCGATGTGGAAAAAGAAGGGGATTCGATCTATGAAATCGAGGGCATGAAGGTATTGATGCAAAAAGGGCATGCCTTGTACCTCTTAGGGATGGAAATAGACTGGGTCGAAGGGCTGAACAACCGCGGGTTTACCTTCAACAACCCGAATGCCAAGGAGACTTGTGGGTGTGGGACGTCCTTCTCCGCGTAAGGTTTTTTCCCCATTCCTGCCGTTTTTTTCCAAAATATAGTAAATTGGGCGTTAAAAATGAGCGCCCAATGAAACGCATTTTTACTTCCCTGATTTTTGCAACAATGTTCTGGGCAGGCGCAACTGCGCAGAACTCCCACGAAGTCGTAGTGTCCGCCCCCTCGACGGCAGCGGGCACCTACGCGGCACTGATCGCTTCGTTCGGACCGTATTCCTGCGGTCTTACCGGCACCGTGCAGTCCGTAACCGATGCCAATGGGGCAACCCTGGGCTGCGGCAGCATCTCGACAGACCTCAGCGGAAAAATCGCATTGATAGACCGCGGAACCTGCAGCTTTTCTGAAAAAGTACTCAACGCCCAAAACAAAGGGGCTGTAGCGGTGATTGTCGTAAACAACGCCGCAGGTGCCCTGGTTTCCATGGGCCCTACCCAGCCAGCCGCGAGCCAGGTGCGCATCCCGAGCTATTTCATTGCCCAGGCGGATGGGGCCAAGCTCAAAACAGCCCTTGCGGCCGGGCTACAGGTGCGGATAGGCCCTGTCGCGTTTTCCAACCCCGATTCCCTGCAGCGCGATATCGTGTGGGGCAACCAGACCGGACAGGGGGATTTCTCAGGCGGCCTCAATGGCTGGAAGGTGAACAATATATCCTGCGCCGGCGGGCAAAAGCAGCCCAAAGGGAACCTTTGGAGCTGGAACCCCCACGCCGCCACGCCTCCTTCCAGTTGCGGCCGGGGTATCCTGAACTCGCCCACGTCATGCAACGGAGCTATGGTATTCGCGTCCAACTTCCTCGATGACCCGGGCGCGGAGTGCGGCGCGGCCTTGGGCAGCGGGGATTGCCCGACCGTACAGCTCGGAGAGTTGATCTCCCCGGTCATCCGCTTGCGCGGCAAAGGGACGCCTGGCTACCAGTTGAGCTTTTTTCAGTCCACCCGCCAGCTCAACAGCGATTATTCCGTCCTCTGGTCGGTCAACGGCGGTGTGAAATGGGATACCGCTATCGTCAATGAAGATCTGACGGCCAACACGTCGGCCACCAACCCTTTCGTCTTGGTCCGCCTGCGCAACACAGCCGATGCCGACAGCCTCATCGTGAAGTTTGTCTATTCCGGGAATTATTATTTCTGGATCGTGGATGATGTCAAGATCAGCGCCCAGGAGCAAAATAACTTGCGGGTCAATGATTTTTACGCGATCCCGACCAACTTTGCCACCCCGCTCAGCCAGGTGGAGCCCATCGGTTTCCTGGCCGATGTAGAAAATACGGGCACCGCCGCCCAGGATAACGTGACGTTGAAAGTCAGTATCAGCAATGCTTCCCAACAAAATGTGTTCAGCGGCCAGCGGGTGTTGGGCACGATAGCCGGCAATGCCCTGGCGGAAAACCAGGCCATCGCTACGACGTTTACCCCCAAAGCCAAAGGGCTGTACAACGGGTTGTACGATGTGGTGGCCACGGCGCCCGATTTTAACCGGAACGACAACCTGCGCGCGTTCAGCTTTGTGGTCACGGATTCTACCTTTGCGAAAGAGGACGGACAGGGCCTGCGGGCTATTTCCCCCGGCGCTGGCAACTGGCAAACGAACGAACCGCACTCGGCAGCGTACGGCAATGTTTTCTTCGTGCCTAAAGGCAAAGGCTATTTCTCCCGGAACGTGCAGTTTGCCCTGGCCAATGCCGCTGAGCTCAAAGGGCGCGCCCTCATCCTGACGCTCTACAAATGGGCGGATGCCAACAGCGACGGCCTGGCGCAATCTACCGAGCGCACGGCAGTGACGTTCAACTTCTATGAGGTGAAAGGTACGGAATCCAGTCCCTTGAGCCTGATCTCCCTTCCGCTGCCTGCCGAGACAGAGCCCCCGGTAGCGCTCGAAGACAATACGACCTATCTGCTGATGATGGAGTACTACGCCCCGCAGGTAGATGGGGTGGATTTCGACGCCCTGGTCAGCGACCAGTTTGACTACAAGGCGCAGTACTTGCTGAGCGCAGCGCTAAACGCGCCCCGCTACACGACCATGACCGGCCTGGCGGGCGACCTCACCCAGGAGACATTCTCCCCCTTGGGCTACAGCAACTTCCCAGGCGATTATTCCTACCTGATCCGCTGGAGCATCAGCGCGAGCATTGCGACCCCCGTACGGAGCCTACCCGCCCTTGACGACCAGTTCGCGGTGTTCCCCAACCCAGCCGACGACCTCATCCATGTGCAGTTCGCCTTGCGGCAAACGGCCCAGTGGGCGGAGGCTACGCTCTGTGACCTGACGGGGCGCGTGGTGGCCCGCTACTCCTGGGAGCAAATCCAGCAAAACCTGTTCAGCATACCCGCCAGCGAACTGCCGGAAGGGATGTACATCCTGAACGTACGCAGCGATGCAGGGACAGGAAGCAAAAAAGTAATGATTGCAAGATAAAGTAGGCTCGGGATGTTTTGCTAATGATAAAAAAGGCTTATTTTTGACTTAACGGGAACATCTGGACCCGCATAGAAACACTAGACTTGTCGCGAGGGGGATCATCAAGGGGTCAAAAAGGCCCTTTTTTTCCCACACGGTGCCTTTTTTTGGTCATCTAAGGCAGTTAGGCTCTCTCAAAAAGCCTTCGTGTGGACAAAAAATGACTCTTTTTTCCCACCTTACCGACCCCTGCAACAAGTCTACTTTTTGCTGTCATCAAGGGGGAGTTTGCATCGCAGCTCCCCCTACGTTTTATGTACCTGGGCTTTCCAGTCGCGGTAACCCTGCCAGGCCATGTATAGAAACAGGGCGTACATCAGGGTAAAAACGGGCAGTCCTTTGTATAGGTTGAGCGGTATGGCCACCAGGTTGGATGCGATCCAGGCCAGCCAGTTCTCTATTTTGCGGCTGGCCATCCACCACATGGCGGTGATGGCAGTGGAGGAAACCAGGGAGTCTAAAACGGGGGTGTTGCTGTCGGTAAACGCGACCAGGATACCGTACAGAAGCCCCCAGGATACGAGGAACAGCCCAAGACCGAGCCGGCGTTGGGGCCACGAGCACCAGGAAATAGGGTACACCGGCTGGGTATCGGACTTCTTTTGTGCCCAGTGGTACCAGCCATATACGCTCATCAGAAAATAGTAGAGGTTGAGTGCCCCATCGGCGTACAGCGGTGGGGCAATGAGAAAAAAATACACATAAGCCGCCAGGAGGACGCCTACGATTCCCGTTGGGTATACGAGTAGGTTATTTTTTCGGGCGTAATACACACTGGCGATCTGTGCCAGGGTACTGGCCCACTCCTGCCAACGAATCTGCTGTAGATCGGCTAAAAAAGAAGCAAACGAAATTTCCATAGAGGTATCTTAGGTGTTTGTGTCTGTATGGGATAAAAACGCTGAAAAGAGAAGGCAGATGGCCGGCCGGCCGTCTGCCTTCTCTTTTCAACATCTACAGATGAGGGGTCATCTGTTTTTCGGAGTGGCCTGCCTGAAGCCGGGTACTGCGGCTAATGCCGATTCGTAATGCTGGACCAGACGGGCTTGCTGCGCGGCGATCTTGTTGAGCACTTTGAGCTCTGAATCCAGTGCGTCGGATTTAGGCTGCGCTTGCTCATCGCTGAGAAAGCGCAGCTTTTTCCGGCTCCGGTTGATGTTGAGAATAGACTGGATGGTGTGGTGGAGGGTCATTTTGGCCTTGAGCAGCCTGCGCTTGATGGTGATACTCATGGTGACCTGTGGCTTTATTTGGTTAGGGATGCAATCTATGCACGTTTACCCTATAGACGCCCGAAGGCAGGATTTAGTTTGTTGAAACTAAAAAATAACAGGAAATATATTTCGAATAAAAGGGTTTTTTTAGGCATTTTTCCAAATATAATTTTTCTTCTGTGAGCTTAGTCCATCGCTGTAATAGGTGGGAAGCGATTAGACTGTTTGTGAGGGATAGGCAAGGCGGGTTAATGGCACATAGGCATGTCTTGCCACGCCTCGTGGAAGCGGATGCTGTCGGGAGCTTGAAAATGAATCCCTCGCAGGATGAATACAGCGGCTACGAGCAGGATAAGCAGGGGGGCCAAGGTGCGCAAGCGGCTGCGCCAGGCCAGGTTGAGGCGCTGCCCGGCGAAAGCGGTCAGCGCCATCATGGGCACGGTACCCAGTCCGAATAAGGCCATGAAAGCAGCGCCGGAGAGGGAGGAGCCACTCGCCAGTGCCCCAGCGATGGCCATATAGACCAGTCCGCAAGGGATGAGCCCGTTGAGGGCACCGACAACGAGGAAAGCGCGGATCCCGCGAGTGCCCATGTAGAGGGCCAGTTTGCGCCCTACCCATTGGTGAAAGCGCTGTATGAAGGGAACGCGTAGGAGCCGGGATTCGACGGGAATGGACAGGATGGCCGTCAGCGCGAGCCCGATACCCACTGCCAGGCTGAGCTGTGCTTGCCATCCGGCGAGCCATATCCCCTGGCCCATGAGCCCGATGAAAGCACCCAATAGGGCATAGGTGAGTATCCTGCCTGCATTGTATGCGAGAATGCCCCGGACGGTCTGCCAAGGGGAGAGCCCTCGGAAAGGCAATGCCAGGGCGATCGGGCCGCACATACCGACGCAGTGTACGCTGCCTACTATGCCGATGGAAAAAGCCGTTGCCAGTTCGAGCAGCCCCATGTCTAAAGCGTGATGGCTTCTTCCCGATAATACGCTTTGCCCCCCGCTTGCCAGTCTACTTTGATGCGCCAGAGGCCGCGTTTGAGGTCTTTGGAAGAGACGGTCTGGGAGAAGCCCGCACCTGTCTGTACGGGTGTGCTGAAGTCGGCCTGGCTATCGGAAGGGCAGAAAAATTGCACCTTCCCGCTGACGGGGCCGAGATCTTCGGGGAAGGCCAGATAGATGGCTTCCTGTTCGGCTAACCTGGAGATTTCCAGGTCTTTCGCCAATGCCTGGGCGTTGCGCAGCTTGTCGTAATGCTGTTGGTAGTGGATATCATCGGCGTAGTACTGGTCGGAGACCAGGCTATTGTCCTGCTGGGTGGACTGGACTACGAAGTAGAGTAGCACGACGACAAAGGTGCTGTAAAACAAGGCAATACCGTAACCCCAATTGAATTTCATAGCGTTGTGAATTTGGTTTCTAATCGCAACAAGTCTAATACCCAGGGCCGAGGAAGTTGGTTTTGACCCGGTCCAGCACCTGGTCGCCGGAATAGATTTCCACGACAACAGGGGTTTTGCGGCCGGTCACATGTGCTTTTTCCATTTCTATAAAAAAAGCCCCTTCCACGACGTCTGTCGCTTTGGTTTTTGGAATAACCCCAACGGGTTTGAGCACGGCACCTTTGGTGCGGGTGCGCAGCCCGATGGGGAATTCCGCTTTGGTTTTATTGATTATTTGGTAGTTATACAGGTTGCTGAGGTGGCTTTCATCTACTTTTTGGTACAACATACCCGGTGTGCGCAGGATGAGGGCTTCGACATCGCTCCTGCTGGAGAGCAGGAACACGTTGATGCCGAGCAATACGGCGAGTACCGCGGTGTACGCGACCACGCGGGGGGTGAAGAGGCGCCGTTTTCCGGCGGAAACGCCGTTGAAACTGTCGTAGCGGATGAGTCCGCGGGGTCGTTGGACCTTATCCATCACTTCGTCGCAAGCATCTATACAGGCGGTGCAGTTGATACACTCCAACTGGGTACCGTTGCGGATATCAATACCGGTAGGGCATACGGCGATGCACAGTTTACAGTCAATACAATCGCCCAGGCTCTTTTGCACCTGTTCCACGGGATTAGCGCCGGGGGCCAGGGCTTCCGATGCGGATCCTTCGGGGGCTTGCCGGATGAGGTTGCGAATCTGCGCATCCGGTTGTTCTTGGCCTTTGCGCACTTTGCCGCGGGGTTCGCCGCGCACGAAGTCGTAGTGGATGACGATAGAGCTGCGGTCGAGCAGAACGCCCTGTAAGCGGCCGTATGGGCAGATGGCGATGCACACCTGTTCGCGCAGGTAGGAGAATACGAAATAGAAGACAAAGGAAAAAACCAGCATGCCGATGAAGCCGCCCAGGTGCTGGGATATCGGGTCGGCGATGATGTTGAAGACCTGCTCCGCTCCGATGATATACGAGAGGAAGATATTGGAAATCAGTACGGCGATGGCGAAGAATATCCCCTGTTTGAGGGTTTTCTTCAGGATTTTTTCGCGTGTCCAGGGGCTGTTGTTCAGGCGGCGTTGGGCGGATGCATCCCCTTCGATGAGGTATTCGATTTTTCGGAAAACGCCTTCCATGAAAATCGTCTGAGGGCAGACCCACCCGCAAAACAGGCGTCCATAGACTACGGTAAACAGGATGACGAAGACCATGAGGGTGAGCATGGCCAATACGAACAGATGGAAATCCTGGGGTGCGAAAGGTATCCCGAACAAGATGAAGCGGCGCTCCAGGACATTGAAGAGAAGGATAGGCTCCCCTTGGATTTTCAGGAAGGGCCCGGCGAAGAGGAGCCCCAGCAGGAGCCAGCCAAGGTAGGTTCGCGCATTGGCGAACCTACCTTTGACTTGCTTGGGGTACATCCATATCCGCTTGCCTTTTTCGTCCACGGTTGCGATGTGGTCGCGAAAGTCCTCGGTATCTTCAGGATAGTCGAATACGGGCGTTTCCATAGTGGGTGGTTTATTTACTGGGGCCCGATGTATTATTTTCGGCTGCGCTGCTGTCGGGAGCGGTGCTCGCAGGG
Source organism: Bacteroidota bacterium (assembly GCA_041183125.1). Lineage (GTDB taxonomy): Bacteria > Bacteroidota > Bacteroidia > Chitinophagales > Saprospiraceae > JADJPL01. The sequence goes on from JBEGMH010000366.1 coordinate 24,987, forward strand.
ATATACTCGGTTCCTTGTGGCGCTTTGGCGTTGGGCGGGTTAGTGCCCTGGAACTGGAGGATATAGCTGGCGACGCGGTGCATATCCACCGGGCGGAGCTGGGCTTTCCAGGAAATCATGCCTTTTTCGGGCACGCCATTTTTGATGGTTTGGTAGATATTCTGGATACTACCGCCGTGGATCCAGAACTTGTCGGTGAAGTTAGGGCCGACCCCCCCTTCGCCTAAAGTACCGTGGCAGGCCACGCAGTTGGTGGTATAGATGGTTTTTCCGGCGGCCAGGTCGGCGTCTTTTTCCATTGGTACGAGCTTGGCCTCATCCACTTTATCGGCTTGTTTGGCTTGGAACGCTGCGATGGCTTCCTGGGCGGAAAGGATTTCGGCCTCGTATTCTTCATGCGAACCAGGTCCGGCGTCGGATACGTGGTAATAGCCGAGGTAGATAGCGGCAAACACAATCGTTACGACGAACATAGCGACCCACCAGGGCGGCAGGCTGTTGTCTAATTCCCGGATGCCGTCGTAGTTGTGGTCGAAGAGGATTTCTTCTTCTTTTTCTACGGGCACCACGTTGGTCCAGCGCTTGTATTGGCGTTTCCAGAA
>JBEGMH010000367.1:0-2857 GCA_041183125.1 Bacteroidota bacterium
GTTCTGCGAGACCGTTCATGAACAAATCCTCGTCAAACCCTTTGTTGACGACCTCGTCGAACAAGAGCAGCGCCTGACTCAGATCTTCTGCTAAAAAAGCATCTACCAAGCGAAAGTAATAATCGTAGTCCAGGACGTTCAGGTTCTCGATGACCTGTTGGTAGGTCACCGTTTTGCCGGCACCTGCCACCATACGGTCAAAGATGGAAAGCGCATCGCGCAAGGCACCGTCTGCTTTTTGCGCGATCACGTGCAGCGCTTCCGGCTCAGCAGAAACCCCTTCCCGGGCGCAGATACCTTCTAACTGAGCCGCTATTTCCGGGATTTGTATGCGCTTGAAATCAAATATCTGGCAGCGCGACAGGATGGTCGGCAGGATTTTATGCTTTTCGGTGGTAGCCAGGATGAAAATAGCGTAGGGCGGAGGTTCTTCCAGCGTTTTCAGGAACGCGTTGAAGGCCGCCTGGGAAAGCATGTGTACCTCGTCAATGATGAAGATTTTATATTTGCCCTGCTGAGGCTGAAAACGGACCTGGTCAATCAGGGTACGAATGTTTTCCACGCTGTTGTTCGAAGCCGCGTCGAGCTCGATGATGTTGAACGAAGCGTTGTCGTTAAAGGCATTGCACGAAGGGCAGGTATTGCAGGGCTCGAAGTCCGTACCGGTGTTCTGGCAGTTGAGTACTTTGGCCAATATTCGGGCACAAGTAGTCTTGCCTACCCCCCGAGGGCCGCAAAAGAGGAAGGCCTGCGCTAGGTGGTCGTTGCGCAGCGCGTTCTTCAGCGTCGTCGTGATATGCTCCTGCCCTGCTACGTCCTCAAAGCGCGCCGGCCGGTATTTTCGTGCGGAAACAACAAAACTGCTCAATGCTTGGTCAAAATTTAAACCCAAAGTTAGTAAAATCCCCCGGAGTACATCCGATTATTCGATTTATTGCCTATCTTATAACCTTCAAAAATAATACAAAACCATGCGCATTGCTCTTGCACAAATCAACATACACGTGGGCAATTTTTCCGGCAACCTGGAGAAAATGCTGCACTATGTAGCGGAAGCTAAAAACAAAGGCGCCGACCTCATCTGTTTCCCCGAACTGAGTACCTGCGGCTATCCTCCCCGCGATTTCCTGGAATTTGACGATTTTATCCGCTCTGCCGACGACTGTATCCTCGCACTGGCAAAAGCAGCGCAAGGGATTGCGATTATCGCCGGCTCCCCCACCCGAAACCCGGAAAAGGAAGGCAAGGACCTCTTCAACTCTGCCTACTTCCTTGCAGAGGGGGCCATTCGCCAGGTGCAACACAAAGCCCTCTTGCCCACCTATGACGTATTCGACGAGTACCGCTATTTCGAACCTGCCCGGGAATTCCACCCCATTGATTTTATGGGAAAGCGGATCGCCCTCACGGTTTGCGAAGATATCTGGAATGTGGGCAATGAAAACCCCTTGTACACCATTTGCCCTATGGACGAGCTGAGCAAAGAAAACCCCGACCTCATGATCAATATTTCCGCTTCGCCGTTTGCCTACGACCACGGGGACGAGCGCATACACGTCATCCGCGCCAACGTGGAACGCTACGGGGTCCCCGTTTTTTATGTCAACCATATCGGTGCACAGACGGAACTGATTTTCGAGGGGGGGTCCCTCGTCATTTCCCCCGACGGACAAGTATTCGACGAAATGCCCTACTTTGAGGAATGCCTTCGGATATACGACTTAGACGAGGTATCCGCCGGCGGCCGACAAGTAGCGCTCCCCAAAGAAAAATACCCGCTGATCCACGATGCCCTCCTCTTGGGCTTGCGCGACTACTTCGGAAAGCTCGGGCTAAAAAAAGCCATCCTTGGGCTTTCCGGAGGCATAGACTCCGCCGTGACCTTGGTGCTGGCCGTCCGGGCACTGGGAAGGGACAACGTCCGCGTACTGCTTATGCCTTCGCAATATTCCTCCGATCATTCCGTCAACGATGCCCAACAGTTAGCGGAAAACCTGGGGATAACGTATGATATCGTACCGATAGAGCAGGTTTATCGGGCTTATGAAAACCTGCTGCAGCCCCATTTTCAAAGCCTGCCTTTCAACATCGCCGAGGAAAACATCCAGGCGCGCATCCGCGGCATGCTCTTGATGGCTTTTTCCAATAAATTTGGCCATATACTCCTCAATACCAGTAATAAAAGCGAAATGGCCGTCGGCTACGGGACGCTTTACGGCGACATGTGCGGCGGGCTCTGCGTCATTGGCGATGTCTATAAAACGGAAGTATATGCCCTGGCGGAATACATCAATCGGGAGGGCGAAGTGATCCCTCAAAATATCCTCCAAAAAGCCCCTTCCGCCGAACTGCGCCCCAATCAAAAAGACAGCGATAGCCTTCCGGAGTATGCTGTTTTAGACCAAATCCTCTATCAGTACATAGAAAAAAAACAGGGGCCCCGCGAAATCATCGCGCAAGGCTACGACGAGGTACTGGTCAGGCGGGTACTCAAACTGGTCAACACCAACGAGTTCAAACGGCATCAAACCGCCCCCATCCTGCGGGTATCGCCAAAAGCCTTCGGCATGGGGCGCCGTATGCCCATTGAGGGCAAGTATTTGAGCTGAGCAAAAAAATAACATACGGTTAATGGGGATGGATATTTACCACACTAAGTTTGTAGAAAAAAGATGAGGTCATTTTGCGCGTTGCTAATTAGTCTGGCCTTTGTTTCGGCCGCCTCGGGCCAGGGGAAACCGGTCCGCTTCATGCAAGTCCCTGGGGCCGATGCGTACTGCCGGATAGACACCTCCGGCGTTAGTGTCATTCCGAGTGGCCGGTATATTGCGCCGGCAGGAAAGACCATGCGCATCGC
>JBEGMH010000368.1:0-2601 GCA_041183125.1 Bacteroidota bacterium
ACCGCCAAAGTCAAATAATTTATCAAATACGGACTGTGCGTTGTCATCACCAATTTATTGCCTTCCCTCTTTGTGTGGAACAGCAATTCAAACAACAAGCTCCTTTGAGATGAAGGAAATAAGTTTTGGCCGGAGTTTTGGACTTTTTTTCGTTCCTTTATCTTTGTAAGAAAGGGAATTCCTTTTAAAAATCGCGTCCAGACGCTAAACATGCACAGGCCATGAAGCCCACACCCTTGTTTTTTCTCGGATTCTCCAATGCGGAAGGCAATTTCCTAGCATCGCTCTCGGCGGAAAGCACTGCCCTGTACGATATTTTATACCCCTGTGAAGAAAAGGGGACCTTGCAGGTGGAGCGCGAGGAGAGCATGCAGACGGAAGAGCTCGTGGCCGCCCTGCGCCGCTACAAAGACCGCATGGTCGTCTTCCACTTCGCCGGGCATGCGGGCAGCGACGTGCTGCACCTGGAAGACCAGGAAGCGGATGCCTCGGCGGTAGCGCAGTTATTAGCGGAGCAAGCCGACACGCTCCGGCTGGTTTTCCTCAACGGCTGTGCTACCCGGCCACAGGTGGACCAACTCCATAAACTGGGGATCAAGGCGGTCATCGCTACGTCCCGGCCTGTCGAAGATGACCGGGCGAATTATTTTGCCCAGGAATTTTACCGGGCATTGGCCGAACAAGGGTTTACGCTGCGCGATGCCTTTACCCATGCGCGGAACGCGCTGGCCCTGCGCTTCCAGCAGCCCGCCAACCTGTACAAGCTCGCCGCTGCCGACGACGAGGGCAAAGACCCCTTCCGCGGCATCCTCACGATGATGGACAGCAGCGCCCAGTCGTTCGAATGGGGCCTCTACGCACCGGTAGATGCCGATCTGGACTGGACCATCCACGAGCCGTTCTTGTCTTTTGCGGCGCTCCAGCAAGCTTCCCGCCTGCGGCGCCAGGAGCTTCAGGAAGGCGCTTTCCGCTACCTGAAAATCGAAGACGCCCTGCTCCCGGAAACAGCGGAAAAGGACAAACCGGCGCTCATCCCCATCAACGTCCGCCTCGGCGAGGAGTTCCTCAGCCTGGAATCGGCCGTGTACCGCCTGTGGAAGCAAAAACCCGCCCACGCCCTCCTCATCGGAAAAGGCGGGATGGGGAAAACGGTCTCCATGGTACAGCTCTGGGACACGTTCCTCAAAAAAGCCCCCAGCCGACAGTCGCCCGTACCGCTCTACTTAGCCCTTGACGAAATCAACGAATGGGAGGGCAGCCATAAGAACAACTACCTCGACGAGCAACTCGCCCAGTACTACGAAGCCGAGCACCTACGCGAACTCCTACAGGATACCGACCCCGGCCCGGCCCCGCGCGTCCTGCTGTTGTTAGACGGTATCCACTACGTCAATCCCGACAAACTCCACGCCCTCGTAGAGGATATCGGCCAGTGGGCCAGCCAAAACGGCGCTGTACAGATCATCGTCACCGCCCAGGACGACCTGCGCCAGAAAGCGCCTTTCGAGCACTGGGGCGATCTGTTCCCCCTGATGGAGCTGCAACCGCTTTCCAACCAGGAAATCAGCAGCTACCTGGGCAAGAGTGTCTCCTTGAGCGCCGAGCTATTCAAGCTCCTGAGCAACCCCATGATGTTAGCCTTGTACAAGGCCAGCTCTGCCCAACAGAGCGGAAAAGGCTTCATCCAGGACATCACCCAAAGCGGTGAACTGCTGTGTAACGTCGAACACATGACGCGCCTCAATATCTCTGAACGCCAAAAGAACAACCCCGGCGAACTGGCCTTCCAGCGCTTTGTCCTGGAGCATATCCTGCCCGAAATCGCCTGGGCTATGTACCAAGCCCAAAGCACGGCCATCCACAGCAAAGACCCCGCCCTGCTCAACCTGCGCAGCTTGCTGGGGCGCATCATCCCCGAGCTGCTCAACGAGGCGTTTTTCGATACCTTCGATTGGGAATTCGACCGCTACTTAGACGAACGCCGCTTCGACCTGACGCCCCGCCGCCTGGTCAACCAGGTCGTACGGGACGTCTGCTCCGAAAAATTGGTCCTCCTCATCGAGGAAAACCAAAGCTTCCGCTTCCTGCACAACCTCTTCCGCGACTATTTCGCCGCACGCCGCCTCCTCAATGCCATGGACCGCGCCCTGGCCCAGGGTGCCATCCCCCCCGATTTCCGAAGCACCCAGATGGACGACACCCTCTGCCGCATCCTCGGCCAAATCGAAGGCGAGCACCGCCATAGCCCCTTTTTGCAACGCCTGCACCCCGAATGGGCCAGCACCCCGCGGAAGCCCAACCGCATCCACCGGCTGCTCGACATCTGCCGGGGCAATTTCCGCGAACAGGAAACCGGCTACTGCGTGCGCAACTTGCTCCGCATCATCCTGCTGAGCCGCGGGGACTTCGCCGGAATGGACTTAAAACTCCTGGACCTGCGCAAGGTCAACTTATCGAATGTACCCCTCGTGCGCCGGGGGAAACAAACCCTGCCCGCGCAACTGTTTGGCGCAAAAGCGACCCGCAAGACCTTCACCGGGGAAAACACCCCCCTGCCCGTCGCCTTCACCCGGGTCAGCCCCGACGGGGAACGCGTGCTTT
>JBEGMH010000369.1:0-4863 GCA_041183125.1 Bacteroidota bacterium
GAGCAGGTGTTTGGTGTGGTTATGCTTCATGGCGCGAATCCATTTCATCAGTTTTCATATTAGAATCCTCAATAGGCAGGGAAGACATCTTTCGGATGAAGTCCTTGTCTTGCCGAAACACCAGGGCGGCACTCACGATGAAGATGGTGAAAAAGGTGAGCAGGGCTGCAATAGCCATCCAGTGGATGTTTCCCGCGTTTTCCAGGATATACTTGAACATACGTCTTGCGGTTTTACTTTTTAGGTTTGATATCGGTGCCCAAGCGCTGTAAATAGGCGATCATGGCGATGATTTCTTTTTTCTCTAACTCTGCCATTTCGATGCCATCGGCTTTCAGGCGGGCAGCGATTTGTTTGGCCTGTTTTTCGGCATCGGAGAACACCCGGTCTTCGTATCCTTCCGGGTATGGTGTGCCCAGGGTGCGCAGCACCGAGATGCGCCTGGGCAGGGTCTCCAAGTCGAGTTCATCGCGGATGAGCCAGGGGTAGGCCGGCATGATAGAGCCGGGGGAAATGCTCTGTGGTTCCAGCATGTGGTTGAAGTGCCAACTGTCCGGATATTTGCCGCCTTCGCGGTGCAGGTCCGGGCCAGTGCGCTTGGAGCCCCAGAGGAAAGGCCGGTCGTAGATGAATTCACCGGATTTGGAGTACTCGCCGTAGCGTTCGGTCTCGGAGCGGAAGGGGCGTACCATCTGGGAGTGGCAGCCGAGGCAGCCCTCGCGGATATAGATATCGCGCCCGGCTAATTCGAGGGGGGTATAGGGCTTGACGGATTCTATTTTGGGTACGTTGGCATCAATCATCACCATCGGGAAGATTTCGATGATACCGCCGATCAGGATGGCTACGGCGGAGAAGACCAGCATTTGTACGGGGCGTCGTTCGATCCAGCGGTGCCAGTACTCGCCTTTGTGTGCGCCGTGGGCTTTGTCCAGGGCGGGAGCTTCGCTGGCTTCGTCGCCGATGAATCGGCCTGCTTTTACCGTTTTGACCAGGTTATACACCATGAGGATGTTGCCGGCCAGGTAGATAGTGCCTCCGATGGCGCGCATGGCGTACATGGGTAGGATCTGCGTCACGGTTTCCAGGAAGTTGCCGTACTTCAGCAGGCCGTCGGGGGTGAATTCTTTCCACATCAGGCTCTGCGCCCACCCTGCCCAGTACAGCGGGATGGCGTAGAACAGGATACCCAAGGTACCGATCCAGAAGTGGGTATTGGCCAATTTTTCCGAGTAGAGTTTCGTGCCGAACAAGCGCGGGATGATCCAGTACAGGATACCGAAGGTGAGGAAGCCGTTCCAGCCCAGAGCGCCCACGTGTACGTGGCCGATGGTCCAGTCGGTATAGTGGCTGATGGCGTTGACGGATTTGATAGAGAGCATGGGGCCTTCAAACGTGGCCATACCATACGCCGTAATCGCTACGACCATGAATTTGAGCACAGGGTCCTGGCGTACGCGGTCCCAGGCACCGCGCAAGGTGAGCAGGCCGTTGAGCATACCGCCCCAGGACGGGGCAATCAGCATCACGGAAAAGACCGTGCCGAGCGACTGCGCCCAGTCGGGCAGCGAGGTATAGAGCAAGTGGTGCGGCCCTGCCCAGATATAGATGAAAATCAGGGCCCAGAAGTGGATGATGGACAGTTTGTAAGAGTACACCGGCCGGTTGGCGGCCTTGGGCAGGAAGTAGTACATGATGCCCAAATAGGGCGTGGTCAGGAAGAACGCCACGGCGTTGTGCCCGTACCACCACTGTACCAGGGCATCCTGTACACCCGCGAAGAGCGGATAGGATTTAAAAGCGCTCCAGGGGATTTCTATGTTGTTGCCGATGTGCAGCACCGTGACCGTCACCCAGGTGGCGATGTAGAACCAGATGGCCACATACAGGTGGTTTTCCCGGCGCTTGAGGATGGTGCCAAACATGTTGATGCCAAAAACGACCCATACCAGCGCAATGGCGATGTCAATAGGCCATTCCAGCTCCGCGTACTCTTTTGCGCTCGTGATACCAAAAGGTAGTGTCAGGGCAGCGGAAACAATGATCAACTGCCAGCCCCAAAAGTGGATCTTGCTCAGCAAATCACTGAACATGCGCGCTTTGAGCAAACGCTGAAGGGAGTAATAGACCCCCATGAAAATCCCGTTGCCCACGAACGCGAAAATCACGGCATTCGTATGCAGCGGGCGCAGGCGGCCATACGTGACCTCGGCCACGCCGAGGTTGAGCGCTGGAAAAACCAATTGCAGGGCGATGATCAACCCTACGAGCATCCCAACCAGGCCCCACAGCATCGTCGCATAGGCGAAGTTGCGGACAATGCCGTTGTCGTAGCTAAATTTTTCAACTTGTGCCATCAGAATGATGATTTAATCGTTTTCTTTTTGTTTTTCGTCAAATAATATCCTCACCGACGGTGTGTACTCGTCGTCGTATTGGCCACTTTTTACCGCCCAGAAGAAAGCTCCCAGGAAGCCCAGCGCCACGATCATGCTGATGAGGATGAGCAGGAATACTACGGTCATAAGCGTCGTAATTTTTGCACAAGATACCCAGCGCCCCTGCCTGGCTTGTATGATGTTCGTCAGAGCAAAGGGGTGATTTTTGTCATCGGACTTGTTGCGGGGGATCCGCGAGGTGGGAACAAAGGGCCTTTCTGACCCTTTGTTCATCCAATAAGCTTATCCAACCCGGTACCGCCTGGCCAACCCATTGCTGCCGGCAATGCCGTAGAGGACGATGGTGATGGAGCTCAACGGCATGAGGATAGCGGCGACTAAAGGCGAGAGGGTACCTTGGGTGGCGTAGCTCAACCCGACGATATTATAGGCAGAGGCCAGGGCATACGCTCCATAGACGAGCCAAACGCTGCTGCGGGCAAAGTCGAGCAACCTGGGCAGCAGGGGGTAGCTGTCGGCGTGCAGCACCGCATCCGAGGCAGGGGTGAAATTGTTGGTGTCTTCGGTGATGACGATCCCCACGTCGCCCTGTTTCAGCGCCCCGGCATCGTTTAGCCCGTCGCCGATCATCAGGACTTTTTTTCCTTCAGCCTGTAAGTCTTTGATAAACTGTAATTTGTCTTTTGGACTTTTCCGGAAATACAGGTTTTGGTCGGTTCCGAAGAGCGGGGTGAGGGCGGCGCTTTCCCGGTCGTTGTCGCCGGAGAGCAGTACGATCGGGCCCCATTCGCGCAACTTGCGGAGTACAGCTTCTGTATCGGGCCGCAGGTACTGGGTGATGGAAAAAAAGCCGAGCACTTCGTCGCCTGCCGAGGCCCAGGCCCCGTCGCCCCCGGTGGCGGGTAGGTGGGCCGCCCCGCAGTACTCACGGGAACCGATGCGGTAGCAGACGCCGTCTATCGTGCCGCTAATTCCCTGGCCTGCCTTTTCCTCCCAGTGGCCGATGTCGGACGACGGGAGTGCTGTGGCACCCCGTCCGTCTAAATAACGGCAGATCAACTGGCTTACGGGATGGATGGATTGGCCGGCAACGGTGCGCAGGGCCTGCATTTCCTCCTTCCCGATATTTTTTCCATGGAATTCGAGGTCGCCTTTCTGGCGGGTGGTGATGGTGCCGGTCTTGTCTACTACCGTGTATTGTACGCTGCGCAGGGCTTCTATGACCTGTGTGTTTTTCAGATAAAACTGACGCCTGCCCAGGATGCGCAGCACGTTTCCGAAGATAAAGGGGATAGCCAATGCGACGGCGCAGGGACAGGCCACGATCAAGACTGCTGTAAAGGCGTTGATGGCGCGCCCCACATCGCGGGGCAGCCAGTAGAGTAGGGTAGCTACTCCGACGAGCAGGATGGCGCTGGTGAAGTACTTCCCGATCCGGTTGGCTAATTGGCTGGCCTGGAGTGCTTGTTTTTTGGCAAAGGCTTCTTCGTTCCACAACTGCGTCAGGTAGCTCTGGGATACTTTTCGGGTGAGCGAGAGTTCTATGCTGCCCCCGATTTGGCGGCCTCCGGCGAACACCTTTTCGCCCTGGGGCACCGGTACGGGGTGTGCTTCCCCGGTGACGAAGCTGTAGTCCATGCGCGCTTCCCCGCGCAGCAGGATAGCATCTGCGGGTACGAGCTCGCTGTGTTTGACGACGATGACGTCGCCGGCCTCCAGTTTGTCGAGGCTGACGGAGTGCTCTTCGCCGCCTTCTTTGCGGCGTGCGGCGATAGGAAAGTACGAGCGGTAGTCGCGCTCGAAGGAAATATGGTGGTAGGTGCGCTGCTGGAACCATTTTCCAATGAGCAGGAAAAAGACCAGCCCTGCGAGGCTGTCCATATACCCTGCGCCGCCCAGCATCAGGATTTCCCAGCTGCTGCGCACGAAAAACACGGCGATGCCCAACGCCAGCGGCACGTCAATGGTCAGTTCCCGGTTTTTGAGGCCTAGCCAGGCCGAGCGGAAATAATCCGCCCCGCTGTAAAACGCGACGGGGATAGCCAGCAGGATGTTGAGGTAGCCGAACCATCGGATGAAGAGGGAATCGGCTCCCGCTTCGAGGCCCAGATACTCCGGGAAGCTGAGCAACATGATGTTGCCAAAGGCAAAGCCCGCAACGCCCAGTTTGTAGGAAAAGGAGCGGTCGGTGACGGGGCGTTTCCCCTCGTCCATGCTGCCCAGGTTGATGGCGGGGGCATATCCGATGCTGGCCAGCAGTTCCACTATTTTGCGCAGCGAGGTTTTTTCTTCTGAAAACGTGAGGAAGAGCTCTTTTTTCAAAAAATCAACCCGGGAAGACAGCACGCCCTCCTGGAGCCGGTAGAGGTTTTCGAGGAGCCATATACAGGACGCACAATGGATCTGGGGCAGAAAGAGGCGCACCTTGCCCGTCGTACCGTCGCTGAAATCGCACAGCCGGCTT
>JBEGMH010000370.1:0-11442 GCA_041183125.1 Bacteroidota bacterium
AGTTGGCGATCTGGGAAGGGGCTACCTTTAGGCCAATATGGATCATGTGCTGGCGGAATGCCTCGCGGTTTTCGGTCAGTTCGATTGCCTCGAGGTCCACCCCGATAAGGCGCACGTTGTACTTATCCCAAACGCCCATTTTACCGGCTTCTATGGCCAGGTTAAGGGCGGTTTGGCCGCCCATGGTAGGCAGTACGGCGTCTATATGCCGTTCCTCCAGGATTTGAATGATGCTCTCTACCGTCAGCGGGAGGAGGTAGATGTGGTCGGCGGTGACCGGGTCGGTCATGATGGTCGCCGGGTTGGAATTGATGAGGCTGACTTCAATCCCCTCTTCCCGGAGCGAGCGGGACGCTTGGGAACCGGAGTAATCAAATTCACAGGCTTGCCCGATAATAATAGGCCCGCTGCCTATGATCAGCACAGATTTTATGGAGGAATCCTTTGGCATGGTGGCGTGATTTCAAATTGGCGGCAAAGATAACCCAGAATTCACAAAATTTTGAGGAATAATCCGATGGTTTGTCTTGCTTTTTAATAGAAAAAAAAGACTTTTGATGATGGGGATATCGAGAGACCCAAAACGCTTTTTTCCATGCTGGTTTTTGTCGGTCATACTACGTCGTCGCACACTCCCAAAAGCCTTGTGTGGAGAAAAAAGCCTCTTTTTCCGCTTCTCCGGCCCCTTGCTTATGGTTCATTCGCCTAAAACAATTCAGACTTGCCATGCGTACCACCATTCTTGTACTGATTCTGACCGTCGTAATCGTCCCGCTCGTTTCCTTTTACTACGGCACCCCGCTGAACCCCCTGCAATCGGACATCCTTTCTACCATGGGGCTGTCTGTAGGCATAGTCATTGCCTACTGCTTCATAGTGGGGGAACTTTCCCGCAATAACTCGCAGGTGGATAAGCTTTGGAGTATCGTTCCGATATACTATGCCTGGCACATGACGGCATTAGGTGACTTTCACCCGCGCATGGTGTTCATGAGCGTATTGGTAACGATTTGGGGGCTTCGCCTCACGTATAACTTCGCTCGTCGGGGGGCGTATCAGTGGAAATTCTGGTCAGGTGAAGAAGACTATCGCTGGGGTATCCTCCGCAGCCGCCCGGGTTTTGACAAGCCCCTGGTTTGGATGGCATTCAACTTGTTTTTTATCTCTGCCTATCAGAATGTGTTGATTTTTCTGTTCACCCTGCCTGTTTTGACAGCTTTGTACGACGATGCACCCACGGCACTTACCCTTGCAGATTGGGTACTTGGAACGTTGTACGTCGTTTGTGTCGCTTTGGAATTCTTGGCAGACCAACAACAGTACGACTTCCAGACGGAAAAACATCGCCGTATCCGAGCAGGGGAGGATTTGGGTGAGTACGCACAGGGCTTCGTCTCCAAGGGATTGTGGGGAATAGTCCGACATCCCAACTACGCGATGGAGCAGAGCATCTGGATCCTCTTCTATGGGTTTAGTATAGTCGCTACGGGCGAATGGATCAACTGGTCAATGCCAGGTTGCCTATTGCTGCTCATCCTGTTCAAGGGCAGTTCTGATTTTTCCGAAGAAATTTCATCCGGCAAATATCCGGCATATAAAACCTACCAGGCGCAGGTCCCTAGATTTTTGCCTTCCATCCGATCTTTTTTAGGTAGGTAGAACTTATATCAGGCCATCATGGGCACTTCTTTCAGCAATTTGCCCTTGATCCTCGAAAAAATATCGCCCAGGTCAGGGCCGGTGATGGTGAGGCCATGGTTCTTGAGGCCAATGACCGCCCTGCCCGGGGTAGGGCAGAGGCGTAGTTCCTGGCATACAGCCTTTGCTAGTTCTAAGGTTCCACAGGGGTAGTTTTGGCGCGTATACGGCACGTGCTGCATCCAGGCATGGACGTGTACGATAGCACCGACTTCCGGGAAGGTGCGGTAGATCATCAGGTGTTCAACAGCATCTACGGAGACCCTGATTTTAGGGTTGCCGTCCGGAGGGATTCGCACTAAAATCTCCCCGCTGGCCTCATCCACCCCTTCGACGAGCAGGATGTCTTTCCCAACGCCCTGTAGGTGGGCTTTATCCACGCCCCGTGCGGTCATCCAAAACGTATCGGAGCCGATTTCCGGGATATTCTCCCTTGCGCTTAGGTTGCCATAACTCAGGCCGCGGATGTGGAACAGCCGGTACAAGTGTTCGATATTCTCTTTGCTGAGTACTTGCTCGATAGGAAAAGGCGCCGGTAGTAAGCCCAATGCATCCAATTCGGCACCGTATTGCTGTATTTGGTGGGCAATGGGGGATGAGCAGTACGAAGCAGGTAGGTCATAGCGTATTCTGTTGTCTATGGCAAAATGTGCCGTAATGACCGGTTCCATAGCCGCATATATGCTTTGGGGCGAGTAGGGAAAGTGGTAAAAGCCCACTTCCGGAGTAATGGCATGTACTTCTATGGGGGTATCTCCCTGGACTTTTACACATAGGAATAGGTTGGAAAGCGTTTTTATTAGGGTATTGTAGCATAGGTATCGGAGGTCTTCTACATCTTCTTCAAGAATAGCTATGGAGACTACAAACTCGTTTTGGGCTTTTCGGCGCACGCCATCAGGGGTATTCAAAGTGGTGAAATTCAGGATATAGCGGATGTCCTCGTCCATCGAGGCAGGAACATGCCCCAAGGTCGCCAACAGTTGGGTGATGTCTGACTCGATGCGGTAGGTAAGCGGGCGTGAATCGGAGCGGAGAAGAGCGTATTTCATCATTTTTAGATTTTATTTTGGAAAAATACCGGCTTTTTGGGCCTCTCGATGACCCCTCACAACAAGTCTATTGGTCTTCGAATACGTCGCGCGCCATCATCTGGTCAAACGTTTCCCTATGCCGGAGCACCCTCGTGTGGCCTTGCAGGGCTGCTACGACGGCAGGCCTGGGAAACCCAAAATTGGATTCCCAAGAGCTGAAATAGGCACCGCTGTCCATGATGGCGATGACTTCATCGGGTAAAATTTGGGGCATGAACTTGTTGCGATACACCTGGTCGGCTGCAAAGCAGCCCGGGCCATTGATGCTGAGGTATCGGTCTCGGGGCCGCCGGGCATCGTTACAAAGGAAGAGTTCGTGAAATTCATAGTAAGTAGGCATGGTAACGGTACCTATCCCGCCATCGGTCGTTACCCACTGCCCGACACCCGGCCGCTCTTTGACCTGGTGGGCGCGAAGCAGCAGAATCTGGTGAGCACTAGCGATCGAACGGCCCGGCTCGGCGATGAGCTCCGGTACCACACCCGTCCCAAAGAGCTCCTGTATGCCGCGGGCAACCGCTGCGGCAAAGGCTTCAAAACCAGCAAAACGCGGTATATGGGGTGCGGTAGGCAGAGCGCCGGTAGCGGCGTAGCGGAGCATTTCCCAGTTTCCCATCTCGCGGGAAAGCGGGGCAGCAAACCCACCTCCGATATCCACTACGGCTATTTCCCGGTGGATATCCCGGCAGGCGGCGACGAGTGGCTGGAGCCGCAGCAGTGCGCGATAGTAATCTTCCGGGTCCCGGATACCAGAGCCTATGTGAAAGTGTAGCCCCATGAAGTGCAGGTGCGGGAGCTTTTGCACAAGCTCCAGGGCGCTGACGGCCTCGCCACCTTTCAAGTCCAGCCCCAGGGCGCAGCCTTTCCTACTGCCCGTAGCGGTTCCGCTGTTCATCCCTTTGGGCAAATAATCGGGGTTTATGCGTAGTAAAACGGGGGCGACAACCCCTTTTTGACCCGCTATCTGATGGATGCGCTGCAGTTCTGCGATAGAGTCGGCAATGATAAGCCTGACCTTAGCTTCCAGGCAGGCCGTAATAAACGCATCGGGCTTAAAAGGGCCATTCGCGACGATTTCCTGGCCCTGGAACCCCATGCGCAGGGCCAAAGCCAGCTCAAAAGCGCTCATTACTTCGGCATGGAAGCCTTGTTGTTGGATAATCCGGATAACCCCTGGTACCGGGTTGCACTTGAACGCAAAATGGGCAGAAAACCTTCCGGGCCAGGTCTCGGAAAAAGCGCGTAAAAAAGACTGGGCCGTGTGGGCCAGTCCGGCTTCGTCCACTACGTGAAGCGGGGTCCCATATTCCCGGGCGAGGTGGATACAGGAAACCCCGCCCAGGGTCAATTCTCCCTGAGCGTTTAATGCCAGCCCCCAATCTCTGGGTTCATAAGCCGTCTGCTGCCGTTTCGAAAAGAGGTTCACGAGTGATCTTTTAGTTGTTTTTCAAAAATATCAAACCATTTATACGGCTCGAAACCAACACTTTCCGCACTTTGTATAGCGGATTTGTTGCCCTCGGTCATCCAGGTGCAGTAAGCGGTTTTAAAGCGCTGTGCGGTGCGGCAAAAAGCCCATACGAAACAATGGATGGCCGCTGTTCGCTGAAAATCTTTTTTTATCCCTACGGCATACAGCACGACTTCGTCTATAAAAAACCTCTTCCGTAGAAAATAAAACAGGCTGCTCGGGCGCAGCCTACCCCGCAGTGCCTGTAGGACGGGGTTGATATTCAAAACGAGGTGCAAGACACCTACGGGCTTCCCCTTGTATTCGATGAATTGAACGAGGGAAGGGTTGGTAATCAAAAACATCGCGTTTGCGGAGTAGCGGTATTCTTCCTTGCTCAAGGGCAGGAAGTGCCAGTTCCCATCGAAGGCATCGTTATAGATTTCGCGGATGCGCTCCAGTTCTGACGGTATATGCAGCAAGCGGAAGGGCCGTATGGAGTACCCAGCCTTCCGGGCGCGCTGCACGATTTCTTCCAGCCGCTTTGCTTTGGTTTCCAAGGTCGTCGTGTCGCGGATGACCCGGGTATGCAGACGAGTCACTGCGCGGAAGCCCGCTGCACGGAGCAAGTCGGCGTACCAAACCGGGTTATAGGGCTCAAAAAAAGCGGGGGTTTCGAAATTTTCCACCAGTAGCCCTAATTCAGAATAGTGGTTGGGGTTGAAAGGCCCTTTCAACGTGCGGGCCCCCTTAGCAGTGCTGTACGTTTCTATAGCGGCAAAAAGCTGGCAGACCGCTTCCGGATCGTTCTCAGATTCAAAAAAACCAAAAAAAGCTGCCTTTTCTCCAAATCGCTCCCAATGCCGGGGAGATACGACGGCAATGGAGCGGGACACGGGTTGTCCGTCGCG
This sequence comes from Bacteroidota bacterium, assembly GCA_041183125.1. Classification (GTDB taxonomy): domain Bacteria; phylum Bacteroidota; class Bacteroidia; order Chitinophagales; family Saprospiraceae; genus JADJPL01. The sequence goes on from JBEGMH010000370.1 coordinate 5,154, forward strand.
ATAGCAAACAAATTTTTCCAGGGCTACCCCCCGGAAGTATGGGTTGCTATCGCTATCGAGGGCTTTGGTCACTTCAGAACGCAAAGGCGCCACCCACAGGGGGTCGTCCTTGTACAGCGAAAACGGGAGTTCCAAAAAGTCAGCCCACTCCCCGGGGGTGCGAACGGGTTTAACTTGGTATCCCATGGTGTTTTACAATTTTTTCCGCCTGATAGGCGCGATAGATGAAGGAACGATCGGCATCATACAGCGCGGCAGCCAACACAGTATCAGGCTGTATCCACGCCGCAAGGGATTCGGGTCGGGAGCGGGGCACGAGCAGGTTCCGGTAGGTCAGTACGCTGCCGTCGCGGGCAACCCGGATGGTTTTCTGTAGCAGCCGGTGAAACTCCTCGGCGGGCATCCATTCAAAGATATTGGAAAAATTAAAGCGCGACAGGGAATCCGGGGCCAGGCTGTCAAAATAATCCCCACAGTTTCCGGTTACGATCTCGACGCGGTCGAGGCGGCTTTTGATGTGCTCGTAGTTTTCCTTTTTCAAGTAATCGGGCAAGTGATCCGTGCTGTAATAGTTTCCAAGGAGGATGTAGGCGAGAAAGTGGTTTTCCTGTAGGGGCAGCTCGGTCAGTGCTTTTTGGGCTTTTTTGCGAAAGTGTTCCCCGAACGAAAAATCGCCCTCTACCTGTTCAAAAAACGCTTTGGTGAACAAGGCGGTCATGAAGCCCCGGCTGAGAAATATCCGGGTGAAGAGTTTCCAGCGCAGGTTGTCCCAGCGCTTTTCAAAGAGCTGCTTTCGCTGCGCTACGGTTTGGCAATGGTACAAAGCCCGGGGTAGGTCCCTGCCCACGAGTAGGACGAGCAAACGGCGCAACAGGCGCATATAGCGCTCGTAGCGCCCGGCGTGCAGGATGCCTTCGGTGATTTTTTTCGTTTGCGCATCCCAGTAGGCTCGGCTTTCAGGGCGGAGCTGTCCCGCAATCTGTTGGTAGTAGGCCATACGCCGGGTAGAGGGCAGGACGCCAATGAACTCCAGGAGTTCATCGTAGCTCAGTCTGGAGAATGCAGCCATTTTCAACTCCAGCAAGTAGTTTTGATAAGGACTGATATCCAGGGCGATGACTTTTTTAGGGTTATCGGCTAAAAAAGCAAGCGTATTGCACCCGCCGGAAGTAATGGAAAAAACGACGTCTTCCGGGCCGATGTGAAAGGCCTGTCGGTCCATTTGCGGATCTTCCCAGCACTGGGCGTAGAGGATGTCCCGAAATACTTTGTCCTTGGGTAGGGGTTGGCTGGTAGTGGCTAACCCCTGCTTTTTCAATTTTTTCTCCGGATGAAGGCCAATGCGGGTATGTACGATTGCCCAGTCTAAAATCCCGGGCAGGCCGATGAGGATGGCGTGCAAGAGGTTACCGGTAAAAGCACTGACCCCAAAACCAGGGATTAGGAGTAGGTACTGGGCGTTGTGCCGGAAGCCATCCCAGTTGATGAAAAAGTGCTTGAGTTCGCTCCGCAGAGCCCCGAAACTTCGCCAATTGGGCAGAAAACGAGGCGTCTGTCGGGTATAGGCTACAAATGCTTCCTCGAACTGTGCCCGCAGGTTCTTTTCTTCGTAGGCGATAAGTTGTAGGTAGTGTAGGTAAAGGAGCAAGGGCAGGGCCAACCCGACCAGCGGCAGGCAGAGTACAAAGCTACAGAAGCACACGAGGTCGGCAAGGTAAATCGGGTTACGGGTCAACAGGTAGGGTCCCTGTATGGTGAGTGCTTCTTTTCGGACTTCAAAAGACATGACGCGGGGCGATGATAGTACCGATCCTGCCCACATCCGCAGAAGGCTAGCCATCGCGACGATCCCCGCCACAAGGGCATACCCCATTTTGAGCGAGGTGCCGTCAGAAAGCCCGAGCCCTCTCCCCAGCATTGCCATGACTGGTGGGCTTTCTGGAAAAACGAGAAAAGACAATAAACAGATAACCAGGACAATACCCAGCGAAATAAATATTCGGGCTTCGAATTCGATTTTTCGGATCGCGTCTAAGGTGGTCGTTTTCATATAGAGCGGGTTTATGATGCAAGGAATACAAATAGGGTGGGAGAGCCCAAGAGAAACGGCTTGTTCTTCTGGCCACCCTTCTAATAGCGCACGAGCAGTGCCGCAGGCTCCACAGCAATAGAAAATGGCGCGAGACCTGCTATTTCCCCGTCGGTTTCTACCCATAGGTTTTTTTCAGCGCGTACTTCTATATGCGAGGCTTTACAAAGGCCAATATGAGGCGAGTGGATGTGTTTTCCGGAATAGACTTTGCTGAAGGCAGAAATACGTGCGGCGAGGTTCATGTCCTGAATCAGCAAAACGTCCAGTAGCCCGTCGTTGGGCAGGGCAGCGGGGGTGAGCTGCATGCCGCCGGCACAGTACCTGCCGTTGCCAACGACTATGCCCAGCAGGGCGTTCGTCTGTACTGCCTGTCCGTCCAGGGCAACCTGTACCGGTATGGCGCGATATCGGAACAGTTCGGCAAATGCAGTCAGTCCAAAGGCGAGCTTACCGCCTAATTGTTTTTTGCCCCAGCCCACGTTCGATACGATGGCACTGCTGATACCTGCTTGGCATTCGTTGACGAAGTAGCGGGTGAAGGGGGCACCTTCCCGGTCATGGCCATTGAGTCTCCCTATATCCAGCGGCTTTGCAGGACGGTTGAACGCCCAGCGGATTTGTTCTTCGTATGTTATGGGAAGGCCCAGGCTTTGGGCGAATCCCGCCCCGGTTCCGCAGTTCACCATGGCTAGCTCGCAGGTGCCGGCACCTGCTGTTTTGGCAAGCATCAGCCCATTCGCCACTTCATTGATTGCCCCATCCCCCCCGACGGCAATCACCAGATGTGCCCCGGATTCAACCGCCTGCCGGGCGAGGTAGGTTCCATCGCCGCTCCGTTTGGTCTCAACATACCGATACTCCCATCCGCTGCCGGCGATGAAAGGAGCAATGGCCTGCACGGCTTTTTTGCCGCTGCCGGCACCCGCAAGGGGGTTGTAAATGATGTGGACTTGGCTTTTCATGGTGTGGTAGGGTTATGTGTGGAATAGGGGTTCGTGATGATACCCGCAAGGTCGCGGAAAAAGTGAGGCCAGGCACTGACATTTGTCATTAGACTTGTTGCGAGGGGTCAGCGAGATGGGAAAAAAGAGCCATTTTTTATCCACACGAAGGCTTTTTGAGGGAGTCTAACTGCCTTAGATGACCGAAAAAAGGCACAGTGTGGGAAAAAAAGGCCCTTTTTTACCCCTTGATGATCCCCCTCGCAACCAGTCTATTCTTCGGGGCGGTTGGGGAAATAATTTTTGAGATATGAAAAAAGGAAATACCACCAACCGGATTGAAATTCAGGGGGAATACAGAAAAATCGAAAAATCCATGTACCTTTGTCAACTGACCAATTTAAAACGATATGGATAGTTTACCCCACCGACTTTTGCCCATGCTGTTCCTCTTGTGCATTGCATGGGCCTCCACAGCGCGTTCTTCGGGCCCGTCCCCCGTTTTCGATGAGCCCGAGGTAATCAAGCGCATCGAATTGATGAACAGCGAGGTAGCAGAACCAAAGTACGATATCGTCGTGCGCAGCTACCTTCGCACCTATCTGGTCAACAACCGCAAAGTAGCAGAAATCATCCTGGGGCGCCGGATTCTCTACTTCCCCATGTTTGAAGACTACCTCCGACAAAATAACATACCTACCGACCTCAAATACCTCGCCATAGTAGAATCTGCCCTGGAACCCAAAGCCATCTCCCACGCGGGTGCAGTAGGGCTTTGGCAGTTTATGCCGGGTACGGGCAGGGGATATGGCCTGCGGGTGGATGAGTTGGTAGATGAACGGCGCGATCCCCACAAGTCCACCCAGGCTGCTTCACAATACCTGATGGACTTGTTTGAGAAATTCCAAAACTGGGAACTGGCTATCGCTGCCTATAACAGTGGAAGCGGACGGGTAAGCCGGGCGGTAAAACGGGGAAGGAGTACGAGCTATTGGAAAATCCGCGCCCACCTGCCCCGCGAAACGCGCAACTACGTCCCGGCATTTATCGCCGCCACATACCTCATGCGGTACTTTGAAGACCACGATCTCCAACCGAATTACCCCGATTTAGATCTCCAGATGACGGAGACCATATCGGTTTTTAAAAGCCTCCATTTCCAGGAAGTGGCCCGCGTAACCGGCCTCAGCGAAGAAGTGGTCGCCCAGTTAAACCCCGCGTTTATAAAAGGCATGGCTCCTGCTAATAAGGAAGGCTACTACTTCACATTGCCCCGCCGGGTCATGGCGGCTTTCCGCGCCTTTCTGGAATCTGAACGCCCGGATTACAAAAAGAGCCGTTTCGGCGTACTGTCTTCGCCCGTGATGGTTAGCAACGGCAAGGAGGCGGCGAGCAGGGACTACCTGCGCTCTTCCTATCTCGTAAAAGAAGGGGAAACACTGGAAAACATAGCCAGCCGACTCAATTGTTCCGCCTATCAAATCCGGGCCTGGAACCAGATGACGCCCTCTCAGGAAATACAGGCAGGGCAGGAATTGGTCCTCTTCCAGTTGAAAGAAGCGCTGCCTCTCGCAGCGATCATGGTACGGGTGGAACCTCTGGAGGAACTACCCGCTTCGCCGCCGCCGCCGCTAACCCCCCGTGGCCAAAACCGCCCCCTGGAGCAGCCTTTGATGGAACTGCGCGACCGGGCCTACATTTACTACCAGGTCCGTATACCGGAAAGTATCCACGATATCTCGCTTCGCTTCCGCATTGACGCGCAACAACTACGCAATTTAAACGGGGTACGGCACTACCGCAACCTAAAACCCGGTACGTATTTAAAAATAGCTGGTTTTCAGAACCTTGAATATTCAGGAAGCAACAGACTTTCGCAAAAGGTCGGTGAATAGAGAAAAAGATCCCCTTTTTAGCCCGCAGCGGTTTGCTTTCTACAAGCCCAATAAAATCACCAAAAAACAATACCATGTCAAACCCTCTTTTTAACCTCTTAGAGAAACAACTCGGCAACAACGAGATCATGGAGACCCTCACCCGCCAAATCGGGGCCTCAGACGTCAACCAGACTAAAAATGCAGCCGATGGGGTCGTTGCCGCACTGACGGGCGCCCTCGCCAAAAATGCTTCGAATGAACAGGGCGTCAGCACCCTGGCAAAAGTGCTGGACCGCGACCACGACGGAAGCATCCTGGACGATGTGGCGGGCCTCTTCAATGGAAAGGCCCAGGTGAACCCCAAAACCGCAAATGGGCAGGGAATCGTCACGCACCTGCTCGGCGACAAACAATCCGCTATCATAGATATGGTGAGCAAGGCGTCCGGATTGGACAAAAATCAGGTCGGTGGCCTCATGCAGAAAATAGCCCCCCTTCTCATGGGTGCCCTCGGAAAAACTAAGAAGGACGGAAACCTGGACCTCGGTGCCCTGACCGGGTTGCTGCAAGGTGCCATCTCACAGAAGAAAGGGAATCCCCTAATGGATATGGCCATCAATTTCCTCGACAAAGACAAAGATGGAAACGTCGTGGACGACCTCGTAGAAGGGGTTGGAAAAGGGCTGTTGGGGAAAATCTTTGGAAAAAAGAAGTAACTACTTATTGGTAATCCAAAAAACAGGGGGCAGTTTTTCAACAACTGCCCCCTGTTTTTTTACAATAGCTGTTGTAAGACGGGTGCGGAAGGTTTGAAAAGACGTTTTTCTACGCTACAACTTCCGGAAGCACGACAGGCTTCCCGGAAAAACCTTGTGCAGAAAAACGACTCTTCTTACGCTTCGCAGGCTTCCCGCAACAGGACTACTGGTTTTTCTGCTCGATTTCCTTGCGTTCCGATTCGCGCATGCCATCTTTGATTTCCTGCTCAATAGAAGAACGTGCGGTATTGAACTCCCGGATGCCTTTCCCAATGCCGCGCATCAGCTCGGGGATTTTCCTTCCACCGAAAAGCAACAGTATGGCAAAAAAGATTAGAACGACCTCCCAGGGCCCCTGGCCGAAAATAAACAAGAAGGGTTGCATAAGTAAATAATTTTATGTTTTCAAAAATCCCCTTTAACCTATAGGGCTCGCTCAAGCGCGTGTCCAAGAGTTTTTCGCTGTATCAGAAAGCGCTTGGTTTCGCCATTTTCCACCAGTTTTAGTCGCGAGGCAACGAGTGGTAGGCCTTTCAGAAGGCAAGGATGGAAAAACGGCTGCTTCATCCTCAGCAAAAAATTCCGGATATGCTATAAGCTAAACATGGGAGCAAGGTACAA
>JBEGMH010000371.1:0-14402 GCA_041183125.1 Bacteroidota bacterium
GGGATGCCTGCCAGGTTTGGTTGCAACAGGTGCCCCCCATCTTGTTTTCAAATGCCTAATTTACCTAAATTGTTATGAAAAAAACGAATAAAACGCTGCTTCTTATGGTTTTTTGCGCCGCTACGTGTGGGGCCAGTTTATAGACCACGACGTAGTGCTGACGCCTTCTGCGGCGATTGAATCGGTACCCATACCACTGCCGGCTAACGAACCGCTGTTCACCCAGCCCATCCCCTTTGAGAGGAGCGAAGTGTTTGCAGGGACAGGTGTCTCCAAGTCCAGGGAACAAATCAACCTGAACACGGCCTGGATAGACGCAAGCATGGTGTATGGCTCGGAGGAGAGCGTTGCCCTCTGGCTGCGCACCCGCGTGGACGGAAAGTTGAAAACCTCTACGGGTAACTTCCTACCTTGGAACACCATAGACGGGCAACGCTCCAGTGCCATTGACCCCAAAGCACCCAGCATGGCCAACGACGGGAACTTCAACCAGACGGTGGTTTTGTTGTTATAGGGGTTTGGCACCAAAAATGGGGTTTTGTCACCGCCGTATGCGGTGCTGCTCATCAAAACAACTACAAAACATGATTACCGTTATATCGGGCACGAACCGCCACCACAGCATCGCGGGTAGGGTAGCAACAAAATATGCGACCCTGCTCAGGGAAATGACCCAGGAAGAAGTAAAACTGCTCCGCTTAGAAGATATCCCGCACGACTGGTTCTTCACAGACATGTACAAGACGCAAGCTGGAGCTCTCCCCGCCATTCAGGATGAATACCTTTACCCGGCGAATACGTTCGTTTTCGTAATCCCTGAATACAATGGCAGCTACCCCGGGGTGCTGAAACTGTTCCTCGATGCGTGTTCGGTACGCGACTTGAAAGGCACCTTCAAGGGAAAGAAAGCGGCTTTGTTGGGCGTGGCCTCCGGGCGTGCCGGCAACCTGCGCGGGATGGACCACCTCAGCGGCGTGTTGCACTATCTCGGCGTAGTCGTACTGCCAAATTTGCAGCCCATCTCCAAGGTAAAAGATCTGCTGGATGTGAGCGGCGAGCTGGCCGACCCTGAAACGCTAGAGCTCCTGAAAAAGCAGGCAGGGGAGTTGTTGGCGCTTTGACAGTTATCAAAGAAGCCCTGCGCCTCCCGGGAGGCGCAGGGCTTCTTTGATAACTGTGGGATAACTCCTACCTGAAGTCCAGCATAAAGGGCAGCCTGGCCTGGACGCCATTGGATTTTCGGATGGCCTGCCATTCCTGGTACATGGGATAGAGCTCGGGCACTTCGCGTTGAACGACCCGGGCCGTCCGGGCTTCCTCGTCTTTTTGCCCGGAAAATTCCTGGATAATCTGCTGTAGGGGATCCATGACCGTGGGGTATTCCGCGATGCGGTACCCTTTCAGGCGGGCCAATTTAGCCGCTGACCGGACTGCTGCGTCCAGTCCGCCCAAACGGTCTACCAGGCCTATCCCCAGGGCATCGCGGCCGCTCCAAACCCTTCCCTGTGCAATGGCATGAACCGAATCGCGGACCAGGCTTCTCCCTTTGGCCACATGGGCCAGGAAGATCTCGTACATCTGTTCGGTGCTGGCCTGCATTTTGCGCGCCTCCTCCGGGCTGTGGTCGAAAAATACATTGAGCCCTGCCGCGAAGGGGCCTGTTTTCACAGAATCAAAGCGCACGCCGACCTTATCGGACAAGGTATGCTCAAGGCTGGGCACAATGCGGAAGACCCCGATGGAACCGGTAATGGTGTTGGGCTCTGCAAAAATGCTGTCGGCCTGGCAGGCGATGTAGTATCCGCCCGAAGCGGCATAATCGCCCATGGAGACCACGACCGGCTTACCTGCAGCCTTGACCTCATTGACCGCTTGTAGGATGTTTTCGGATGCCAGGGCGCTGCCGCCCGGTGAGTTGACCCGGAGCACTACCGCTTTGATGTTTTTGTCAGATGCGATGCGTTCCAGGGTTTTCACATACTGGCCATCGGTGATGGAACCGTTCATGTCAGAGCCATCGAGGATATTCCCTTCGGCATATACGACGGCTACTTTGTCCTTTTCCTTATAATCTTTCTTCTCGGGGTTGTTTTCGATAAAGGTACTCAAGCTGACCAGGTTGACTTTTTCGCTCTTTTTTAGGCCCAGCTTTTTGCGGAGCCGCGCGATGACTTCCGGACGGGTGATGACCTCATCCATTAAACCGGTTTTGACCGCTTGCTCCGGGCTGTCGGCCAGGTAGCCGTCCACGACACGCCGAAGGTCCTGGACCTTCATCGCCCGGGAAGCAGCTACGTCTTCGAGGAAGATATCGTACATGTCGCCCAAAAACTCGCGGTATTGGTAGCGGTTTTCGGCACTTAGTTTCTCCAGCCGGTAGGGCTCTGTGGCCCCTTTGAATTTTCCGGCATAATAGATTTGCATGTTCACGCCCATGCGGTCCAGAAGGCTTTTGTAGAAGGGGATTTGTACGGAGAAGCCACGTACCTCGGCAGCTCCGAGCGGATTGATATAGACCTCATCCGCGCTGGAAGCCAAATAGTAATTGTCGGTAAAATAGAACTTTCCGTGCGAAACGATGAATTTGCCACTTTTTTTGAAGTCGATCAGCGCGTTGCGCAAGACGCGGCTGGAGGCAAAACCCGTCACGAGGGATTCGTCTGTTTCTAGGAATATCCCCTTGATGTGGTCGTCTTTTTTGGCCCGTCCGAGGGCCTCCACGATATCGTACAACCCGTATGCCTTTTCCTGTTCGAGGCTCAAAGGGGAGATTTCCAGGTTGTTCGTATGTTCCGGTACGGTTTGGTCGAATTTGAGCCGCAATACCGAATTGGGGCGCAGCGAATCCGGTTGTTCCGCACTGCTGGCAATGGCACCGATGATGCCTACTGCGATAAAGAACAGCAATCCAAGGCCGAGTACGACGCCCAGGCAGGATGCAAAGAGCATTTTAAGGAAGTTGCCCATAGTGAAATATCTGTTTTTAATACCTTTTAAAAACAAAAGTACCGAAAAGTTGACGGCGAGGGTTTATTTTTTGACAAACCCCCTTCATCTATCGAATTAAGGCTATTTTTGCAGCCTAAAAAAATACTATGAGCGTGCTCAAAAGTTCGCCTTTTGTACTGTATTCGGACGCACAGGGCCAGGTGTTTGAAGACCGGAGCCTATATGCTGCCGGGCGCAGTGGTTGGTACGTGGACCCTGTGCCGGTCGAAGACTGGATCGAACTGCCCGACGGGGGCTCGCTGTATAACCTGCCCGGCCGGGTTCCGCTGGGCATAGACGTGCAGACCGGGGAAATCCGCCCTTCCAAAAAGGGGTTTGCCGTGGCGGCTTTCGTACCGCCCGCCCACACCGGACTGTACTTAGCGGCGTACGAACAAAACCCGGGGGCGGAAGTACTGCCCTTGTTTTGCTATACGGCTGTCGGATGGTACAAAGATAAATTCTATGTGCCCGCTGTACGCGTCGAAGCCGATATCCGCCAGGAATGTAGCGGCTTCGACGACAACGCGGTGAAAAACGGGATTGCGGCTTTCCGGGCCGCCTATCCACAAAACCGCCTGGTAGCCCATTTAGCCGACAATTGCGCGCTGAGCTACCACTGTCCCGCTGCCCGGAATTACTTTATGGGCCGTTGGGAATGCCCGGTCCCCGTTTCCCCCGCCTGCAATGCGAATTGCGTGGGATGTATCTCCCTGCTCCCGGAAGAAGAACCCATCACCGCCAACCACGAACGTATCAACTTTAAACCAAGTGCCCAGGAAATCGTGGAGTATACCGTTCCTCACCTGGAAACGGCCCCCTTCCCGATTATCAGCTTTGGCCAGGGCTGCGAAGGAGAGCCGCTCCTCATGTGGGAAACCATCCGGGAGGCTATCCTGGAAATCAGAAAGTTCACCGATAGAGGCAGCATCAATATCAATACCAATGGTGGAAAACCGGAAGCGGTGGAGGCCCTATGCAAAGCCGGCCTGAACAGCATACGGGTAAGCACCAACTCTGCCCGCGAAGCAGTCTATACGGCATATTACAGGCCCAACAACTACGCATTCGAAGATATAGTGGAGAGCTTGCGCATCGTGAACCGCTACGGAGGCTGGACGAGCATCAATTACTTCGTGTTTCCAGGAATGACCGATGTCCCGGAAGAATACGAGGCCCTTCGACACCTCATCCGTACGACCGGCCTCAACATGATCCAGTGGCGGAATTTCAACATAGACCCCGACTGGTACCTCGGACGTGTCGTCGCAGGCGAGCCGGGAGACCCTATCGGAATCAAAAACCTCATGGCGTTGATCCGCGAAGAGTTTCCAGACCTCAAGTTTGGATATTACAATCCCCCCAAAGAACGTATCAAAGGGGATTATTTACGGGACTTTGCGCACGGAAACTAGAGCGGTACGTCAAAAACGCATACCAAAGGATAGCCACGGTGACCACCCCTGCCAGCCAGGGGTTTTTTTCAGGGAAGATCCAGATACTGCCCACTGCCGAAAAGAGTGCTGCCGAGGAAAGGAACAACGTGAGCTTCTGGTACTCCAACATGCGGCTCGGATAGGGGTACCGCAGGGGCACAAAGTGGAGAAATGCGAACAAAAATACAATCAAACCATTGATTTCCAAAGGGAAATCGTACACAAAGAAAAGAAAATACACGACGACGTTCCACATCACCGGAAACCCGATGAAGTGCATGTCTTCGGAAATCATACCTTCCTTGCCGTAGTACATAGCCGCTGCCAACAGCATGGCAAATACGCAGGCCAAGCGCCAGGAATCCGGTGCCATACCGGCCTCGTAAAAAAAGTAGGCAGGAAGAATGGCATACGTGGCGAAATCAATGACCTGGTCAATATTTTTGCCATCCATAACCGGCAGGACCTCCTTGACCCGGAATAGGCGGGCAAACGTACCATCCACGCCGTCTATGATCTGGCAGATGATGAGCCAAAAAGCAGCAGCCCGCCATTGGTGCTCACTGATGGCCAAAAGAGCCATAAACCCCGCCAGGATGCCCGTGGAGGTGAACAAGTGCACGCCCCACGCAGCGGTGCGCTGGAAAGAAAAGTTTGAACGCATACGCTATTATCTGCAAATGATGAGGGCAAGATAAGGTCTATTCCACAAAGTTTTTTAGGTTTACTGCATGATTACGGAAAAAGCAAAGAGAATTTGGCGCCCAACGGCTTTCCTGATGTTGTTCATGGCGCTGGCAGGGATTGGCTTGTACCAGTGGACAGATGCCCCGGTCAACTGGTCGGCGTATTGCCTGATGATCGTTTTTTATGGGTTTGTGTTCTGGATCGGTGCCTACGCCGCTACGCTGGGTTCTGCCGAGGATACGGATGGGGTAATGGTGGCTGGTAGGGCGCTGCCGCTATGGGTAGCAGCCGGTACGATGGGGGCGACCTGGGTGGACGGTGGTTACCTCAACGGCACCGCAGAATACTCGGCTACGGCGGGGTTGATGTGGGTGCAGGCCCCCTGGGGCTATGCGGTCAGCCTGATCCTGGGCGGGCTGTTCTTCGCACGCCCCATGCGGAGGCGCAAGTTTTTCACGATGCTGGACCCTCTGGAACAACGCTTTGGAAAACGCCTGACCGCCCTGCTTTTTTTGCCGGCCTTGTCGGGAGAGGTATTCTGGACGGCAGCTATCCTCACCGCATTGGGAACGACCTTCGCCACCGTCATCGGACTGGATACCCAGTCGGCTATTATACTTTCCGCTGCGATTACGCTGGCGTATACCGCATTAGGTGGCCTTTGGGCCGTCGCGATGACCGATGTGGTACAACTCGGCCTGCTGTTGTTCGGCTTGTACCTCGTGGCACCTGCCGCAGTGGGCCATACAGGTGGGCTCCAGGAAACGTGGGACCTATACGTGGAAAAAATGGGGCCTGCCGCCTCGTTTTTGCCCGACAAAGATTATTTGGGCAACCAGTGGTGGCGCTGGTGGGACGGTGCCTTGCTCCTCATGTTGGGCGGGATCCCCTGGCAGGTGTACTTTCAACGCGTCCTGGCTGCCAAAAATGAACGAACCGCCGTCTGGCTGTCTTTCCTCGCCGCGGGTATCTGCATTCTAGCCGCCGCCCCGGCAGTACTAATTGGCATAGCCGGCAGCGTGGCCGACTGGCAGTCCCTGGGGGTCGGCGAACCCCCCGTGCCGGCGGCGACGCTGCCCTGGGTGATCCGCTACCTCAGTACGCCGGCCATTGCGACGATAGGCCTGGGTGCAGTGGCCGCAGCGGTCATGTCTTCGGTAGATTCCTCCATCCTATCCGCTTCCTCTATGGCGAGCTGGAACGTGTATCGGCCAATATGGAAGCCCGGTATCACCACAGCGGAGTTGAACCGGTTGATCCGACGGATGATTTGGATCATCGGCGTGGCAGCAACCTTGCTGGCACTAAATATCGGCAGTGTATATGAACTCTGGTTTCTGTGCAGCGACTTTGTCTATTGTCTGCTGTTCCCGGCTTTGGTATGCGCGTTGTTCGACCCCAAAGCCAATGGTATTGGTGCTGCCTGTGGGTTTGCAGTGGCGTTTGTCCTTCGCTTTGGAGGAGGGGATCCTACCCTGGGGCTGCCGATATGGCTGCCCTATCCCATGATCGAAGATGGCATCGTGCTTTTTCCGTTCCGGACGCTCGCCATGCTGAGCGGGCTCTTGACGATTATTGTAGTCTCCCGGTTGACCGGTTCGCTCCAGACACCCAAATCGCTGGAATGATACCCCTCGCAACAAGTCTGTTCAACAAAAACGGAAACAGGTTGTTTCAGATAGGTTTCGACTCGAACAGACTCGTTTTTCCTATGCCTTTGAAGTATGTTTCATCGTGGATTGGCGGCGCATGTGCCGTGGAACTGGCCATGCCAGGCTGCTGGGCTCCTGCCGCAAGCGAAAAAACCGGGAAACTGCGCCTGCATAACTGGTTGGGCACTTATACGGCAGATTTCCGCCAGGTAGAATCCCTGTGGCCGGAGCAGACCGACCAGATTTTTCTGTCGAGGCAATATTTGGCGGCACAAGCGAATGCTTTACCAGATGGGCTGCGTCCCCGGTTTCTGGTATTGGAAGATGAAACCGGGCCCTTCGCATGGCTGGCCTTGCAATTAGTAGATTTCAGGGCCCTGGACCATATCCGGGAGGAATCGGTTTGGCAGAGCCAATGGAAGCGTCTGTTGGGGAGACTGGCTCAGTTCCGGCTTCTGATTTGTGGAAATTTGTTTATGTTGGGCGAAAACGGGTGGTTGCTCCGTCCGGATTGGCAGGGAAAAGATTCTTTTACCCGCTCCTTAGGGCCTATCCTGCGTACATTGGCCCGCAGGGACAGTGCCCAAGTGGTCGTTTGCAAAGACTTTAAAAACAAGTGGCCGTACCGGGAAAGAGGACTCTTACATGCCCTTCATTTCCAGCCTAATATGGTTTTAAACATCCAGGATTCCTGGCATTCGTTCGAGGACTATCAGCAAGCGATGAGCTCGAAGTACCGCATCCGGCAAAAACGCGCGTTCAAAAAAGCGGATGGACTGATATTCAAACCATTAAATATAGAGGAAATCGAAGCCTGGTCAGAGCACATCGCGTCGCTGTACCAAGAAGTGGTCCTCGCCTCCGGTTTCGCCATGGCCATGGTCGAAGCCCCGTACTTTCCTTGTTTAAAACGAGCATTAGGGGAAAAGTATCGGCTAACCGGGGTCTTTGAAGGCGAGGAACTGAAGGGATTTTATTCCACGATTCGCAACGGGGAATACTTAGAAGCGAATTTTATCGGTTTTTCACCTGCCTGCAATACCGAGCACCAATTGTACCTCAACATGCTGTACCGCATGGTAGAAGAAAGCATACTGACCGGGGCAAAACGCCTGGTGTTGTCGCGAACGGCCCTGGAAATTAAGAGCTCTATCGGGGCCGTGGCCGAGCCTGCATACGTGTACATGGCGCATGTCAACCCGTTGTTGAACGGTCTGGTGCCCCTGTCGGTAGGGCTGCTCGAACCGGTAGAACGATGGGAACCCCGGCATCCTTTCGGAAAAGCTGAGTAGGGCCCGGGCTTGGATGTGCTCAAGGGCGTACGATCAACTCCTGCCCCGGGCTACCTTCCGATATTTGAACCGGGGTACTCCGATAAGTGGTTTGGCTGTATTCCAACCAATGTGCCGTAGCGGGGCTGGATGCGTCGCCTTGTAGGGGTTCCACGGTGAAAACGCTGTCTGGTTCCCGGATTTCCGCAGCTCTGTCCAACACATAAACGGCTAATACCCCGCTGAGTGCCAGGACCAGGAGCAGGGAACTACCCAGCAGGATACGGCGAGATTGGCCATGGCCTTTTCTGCTGTTATGCCGGTCATGGCGTTCGAGACGGCGTTCGATTCGCCGCCAGTTGCGGATGTCCGGTTTTTCGGCTAACAAGGCTTCCTTTTCGCGGAACCAGTCAAAAATGTCTTTGTCCTTTTTCATAGAGCGTCCCAATCTGTTTGGTCTGTAGAAATCACTTCTTCCCGGTATTCCACCCCGAGCATGGCCTGTAGCTTGCGCCTGGCCAGGATCAACTGGGATTTGGACGTGTTTACGCTGATACCCAGTATATCAGCGATTTCACGGTGTTTGAACCCCTCCATCACGTACAGGTTGAACACCGTGCGGTAACCCGTGGGCAGTTTTTCCAAAAAGTTCAATATGTCGCTGGCAGCCAACTCGGAATGGATGGAATTCGTTTCGGCAAAATCCACCTCCCCGATTTCGATGTCGAACTGAAAGAGGTTTCGCCTCCGGAGGAACATCAGGGCCTCGTTCGCCGTGATGCGCCGCATCCACCCCTCGAAGCTGCCCTCTGCCTTGTACTGCTCGAGGTGGGTGAGAATTTTGAAAAAAGCCTCGACCAGTACGTCTTCCGCATCTTCTTTTCGCAGCACATAGCGCTTGCAAACGGCGAACAGCATAGGGCCGTACCGATCATACAGGCACTGTTGCGCCCTTCGGTCTTTTTTTCGGCATCGTTCGATCAGTTCGCGTTCCTGCATCGGCAGCGTTGCATTTATGATAAGGATGCAAAATGGGGCTGAAAGGGTGCAAACCGCCTCAAAATTTTTAGATGCGGGTTTAGATTCCCCACGCAACAAGTCCGTTTTGCTTTTTCAAAAAAAGATATCTTTGAGGCGGATTATACAGCCAAAGGTGGAACATTTCAAGGCAAAATTAGTTGGTTTGTAAAATAAATAGGTATGAAGCCATATTTTCCAGTCCTCTTTGTTTTGGCGGGCACTTTCCATTTGAGTGCACAGCCAAACCTGCCCGTACCCCAAACCCAGCAATCCCTGGTGACCAAGTTGACCGCAACCTGGTGTTCGATTTGCGGGGGCTCTGCTTGGGAAACCCAGAAAAAACTCCAGTCGCAGCTTGGGGCAAGCGCTTTGGTTATGGCGGCCCACACCAGCAGCAGTAGCCGTTTGTACAGCGCTACCGCAGCAGCCTTGCTGAACAACTTTGATTTTGCCGCCAGTCAGCCCGTGTTTTTCTATAACACGGCCCGCATCGGCTCCGGGGGGACGAGTACGGAAAACACGATCATTTCCAGCGTGCAAAATGCAGCTAAAGGAACACCGCTTGTACAAACCGGTATTTCTGCCATATTCTTGCCCGGCAGCAGGGAGCTGGATATCCAGGCACGCGCCCAGTTTTTCAAAGCCACTGAGGGCAGTTTCACCCTTTCGTTACTCATCCTGGAGGATTCGGTAGTGATGGAACAGGCTGCCCGTTCTGCGAGCGAAATACACCGAAACGTGTTGCGCGCTTCCGCTTTTCAGGATGTCTATGGCCAGCCGCTTGCTTCGGGAACGGTAGCACTGGGCACCTCTGCAAATTTTAAGGCAACGTTCAGCGTGCCGGCTTCCTTCAACGCGAACCGGCTCCGGGTCGCAGCGGTGATTTGGAAAAAGAATGGGAGCAAGTACGAGTTTGTAAACCTAAACATAGTGCCCATATCGCTGCAAAGCGTCACGGCTACCCCAGCAGATATACAATTGCTCCAGGGGTTTCAAGTTTCGCCCAACCTTTTGGAGGGGATGGCCAAAGTCACGGTACAACTTCCCCGGCCTTCCGGACAGGTTGTATTAGAGGTCTTTGACCAACAGGGCAGAAGGGTGCGACAGTTGTTTTCCGGCCGCCTGGGGGAAGGACAGCATGAGTTCTTGCTGCACCGACAGGATGTCGAGGCAGCGGGCTTGTATTTCCTGCGGCTGCGATCGGAAAATGCACAGGCGGTGCGGTCGGTAGTCGTCCCGGGATATTAACCTCTTTCTTTTTACAAAATAAATTTCGCCGTTTAGCGGTGTTTTCCGTACCTTATGCGGAAAAAAACTATGACTGCTTATTTAGGGGAATTTATCGGGGCCATGATCCTCATTTCCTTTGGTGGGGGCGTGGTCGCCGGGGTCACGCTGAAGGGCTCCAAATCGGAAAACGGCAACTGGACGCTGATTTGCGTGGCCTGGGGCCTCGCAGTAACCTTGGCTATCTATGCCGTCGGGGACATCAGTGACGCGCACTTGAACCCGGCTGTAACGTTGGCATTGGCTGTAACGGGGCAGTTTCCGTGGGCCAGCGTTCCCGGCTATGTACTCGCACAGGTCTGCGGTTGCTTTGCCGGGGGGGTAATCGTATGGCTGAGTTATCTGGCGCATTGGAAGGCCACGGCATCCCAGGATGCAAAACTGGGGATATTCAGCACTATCCCGGCTGTCCGCTCGTATGCGCACAATGTATTGAGCGAGGCCATCGCGACGTTCTTTCTGGTCTTCGGATTGATGTTCATGGGCGCTACGGAGTTCAGCTCGGGGGTAAAGCCCTTGGTCGTGGGGGCCTTGATTGCGGCGATCGGCTTCTCTTTTGGAGGCACTACCGGTTTCGCCATCAACCCAGCGCGGGATTTGGGCCCCCGTCTCGCACACGCCCTGCTGCCCATACCCGGGAAAGGCCATTCGGATTGGTCGTATGCCTGGGTGCCGGTGTTAGGGCCCCTAATTGGGGGCATTCTGGGAGGACTCTGCCATCAGGCTCTTTTTTAACGCATCTCAAAAAACAGTATGAAGTATATCCTTTCGCTCGACCAGGGCACGACGAGTTCCCGGGCCATTTTATTCGACGAAGAAGGCAGGCTGCGCTATGTAGCCCAGAAAGAGTTCACCCAAATTTTCCCCCAGTCGGGCTGGGTAGAGCATGATCCGGAAGAGATATGGAAAACGCAGAGTGGCGTCATGCGGGATGTCATCTCCCAATCGGGCCTTTCGGCCTCCGACTTGGTCGCGCTCAGCATCACCAACCAAAGGGAAACGACGGTGGTGTGGGACCGCCACAGCGGACAGCCCATATACAACGCCCTGGTCTGGCAGGACAAGCGCACCGCCGATACCTGCGCCCGTATGAAGGCAGATGGCCTGGAGGCCCATGTCCGAAATACGACCGGCCTGGTCATTGATGCGTATTTCTCGGCGACCAAACTGGCTTGGCTGCTGGACCAGGTGCCGGGCGCGCGTGCCCGCGCCGAAAAAGGCGATCTCCTCTTCGGCACCATAGATACCTGGCTGATTTGGAAGCTAACCAACGGGGCGGTGCATGCTACTGATCCGAGCAACGCCTCCCGCACCATGCTGTACGATATCCATCAGAAGCGCTGGGACCCCGTTTTGCTCGATTATCTAAACATCCCGTCGTCCTTGCTGCCCGAGGTACGCGCTTCCTCGGCAGCGTTCGGAACCTGCGCCCTACCCGGTGGGGAAGTAGCCATCCGGGGCGTGCTCGGCGATCAGCAGGCAGCCCTCTTTGGGCAGGCTTGCTTCGAGACTGGCATGGCGAAAAATACCTATGGCACAGGGTGTTTTTTGCTCATGAACACGGGAAGCGAAGCCGGATTGTCTAAAAACGGACTGATCAACACTATTGCCTGGGGGATTGGAGACCAAACGACGTATGCGCTCGAGGGAAGCATCTTCATCGGTGGGGCAGTCGTGCAGTGGTTGCGGGACGGCCTTCGCTTGCTGGACCATGCAGAAGACTCGGAGTACCTGGCAGGTAAAGTGGACGACGACCAGGTGTATCTCGTGCCTGCCTTTGCAGGTCTGGGGGCTCCTTATTGGGATATGTATGCCCGGGGCGCTATCTTTGGTTTGACGAGGGATACCTCCAAAAAACATATCGCCCGCGCAGCCTTACAGTCTATGGCCTATCAGTCGCGCGACGTGCTGGAAGCGATGGAGCAGGACTCCGGGGCTTCCCTCAAAACGCTGCGCGTGGACGGGGGAGCGGCTGCCAACAACCTGCTCATGCAGTTCCAGTCCGATATCTTGGGCGTCCCGGTAGATCGCCCTACGGTGCTGGAATCCACTGCATTAGGGGCCGCTTATATGGGCGGATTAGGGGCTGGGTTCTGGGACATGCCCACGATCGCGCACAAAAGACAAATAGAACACCTCTTTCAACCCCACATGCCGGAAGCCACGCGGAATAAACTGTATTCCGGCTGGAAAAAAGCAGTCGTGCGCACGATGCACTGGTTAGAGGAATAGAACATCGGTTTTATGGAAACGACGGCAAATTTGCTGCGGAAGCAGGCACTCGTTCGGGTGCGCGAACGGTCTTATGACCTGATCGTGATCGGGGGCGGGGTGACAGGTGCCGGTATAGCCCTGGATGCCGCTCATCGGGGAATGAGTGTCCTGCTTTTGGAAAAAACAGATTTTGCGTCGGGCACGAGCAGCCGTTCGACAAAATTGATTCACGGAGGCTTGCGCTACCTGAAACAATTAGAGTTCCGCCTCGTCTGGCAGGTGGGCAGGGAGCGCGCCATCCTACACCGCCTTGCCCGCCACCTGGTACACCCTGAAAAAATGCTGCTGCCCATCGTACGGGGAGGCTCTTTGGGGAAGTTCAGTACGTCACTCGGGGTCTGGGTCTATGATCTATTAGCCGGGGTAGCACCTCGCGACCGACGCGTCATGCTCTCCCGCGGCGAGGCGCTCGCCGCGGAGCCCCTCCTGGACACAGAAAAAGTATTGGGGGCATGTCTGTACGCAGAATATCGCACCGACGACGCCCGTCTGACCTTTGCCCTGATCAAAACGGCAATGGAACATGGGGCTGATTGTGTAAACTATCTGGAGGCAAAGGGCTTTATCTACGATGAAAAAGGGGCGGTCAAAGGGGTTTGCATGAAAGATAATACCGATCGGGAGGCTCCTGTTTTCGAGGTACAGGCGAAATGCGTGGTGAATGCAGCCGGCCCCTGGGCCGATCAGGTCATGGAAATGGACCAGCCTAAAAAACAGAAAAACCTGTTCCTGAGTAAAGGGGTGCATTTAGTCGTTCCTTACTCCCGCTTGCCGCTTCGGCAATCCGCCTATTTTGACCTACAGGATGGAAGAATGGCCTTTGCCATCCCGCGCAACGGCACGACCTATATCGGTACGACCGATACGCGCTATGCGGAAAGCATAGACGATGTGCAGGCCCTGGAAGAGGATGCTGCTTACCTCCTCGAGGGGACGCGGCAGATGTTCCCCTCCGTGGACCTCGTGCGCTCCGATGTCGTATCGAGCTGGGCAGGCCTGCGCCCCTTGATCTATGAGCCAAACAAACCGGGGTCTGAAATATCCAGAAAAGAGGAGGTTTTCCTAACAGATTCAGGCTTGATCAGCATTGCGGGGGGGAAGCTCACCGGCTACCGCCTCATGGCAAAACGGGTGGTGGATATCGCAGCCAAAAACCTGCAGAAAACGGTTGCTGTAAAGTACCCGTCTTGTAAAACCCACCAGATCAGGCTATGGGGAAACCGCTTTGAAACCCGGGATGAGATGGAAGCGTTCCTCCGGACGCTGGAAAAGCGCGTGACATCCGCCGGCCTGCCGTTATCGAGGGCGTCGTACTTGCTGCAAAACTATGGAGGCCAAGCGGAAAAGATACTCGACACCATAGAGGCCCAAGCATCGCCGGATGCAGAACCCCGTCTTTTGTTAGCCGAGCTACACTACGCGATTCGGGAAGAAAGTGCCGTCCGCCCCATGGACTTTTTGCTGCGGCGCACCGGGCGGGCCTATTTCGAGATGCCGGGGCTTGAAAATTATTTACCGCTTGTACTGAGCGTATTTCAGCAGCAATGGGAGTGGAAACAGGAACAACTGGCGGATGAAGAGGCCAGTACTCGTGCTGCGTTGGACAAACTGAGCATGCGCCATGGATGACCTGGGGATATTGCGCTTTCTCGATTTTCTGTCGCAACGGACAGTTGAGGGAAAACGCCAGGTCTGGGATCCCTTTCGCGAGAGCTGGGTTGCGGTCACCCCTGAAGAACTGGTGCGCCAACTGTTCCTACAATATTTAGTACGAGAAAAACAGTACA
>JBEGMH010000372.1:0-16718 GCA_041183125.1 Bacteroidota bacterium
GTCCCGGATATCCTCGTGTAAAGAGGCCAGGATACGCTCGTACTCTTCCGTGCTGCGCGATTTATGCCGGGCCAATTGCAACTGGGCGTCCATGGTCGCGATTGGGTTTTTGAGTTCGTGGGAAACGTTGGAGATAAAGCCCCGTTGCAGGCGGAACGCCCGTTCCATGCGGTCCAGCATGTCGTTGAACGTACCGACCAGGTGGGACAGCTCATCCCGGTTGTTGTTGTGCTTTACCCGTTTGCTCAAATCATCCGGGAGGATAGCGTCCACTTCGCGCACGATATGCGAAACCGGAGCCAGCGCCTGGCCTGCAAAGAACCAACCACCGGCCGCAACGGCGGCGATAACAAATAAGAGGCTCAGCAAAAGGATGCTCCCGAGCGTCTTCAACTTGGAAAAATCCGGTATATCTTCGGAAACCACGTAGTACAAGCTACCGGAAGGGGCGGTAAGCTGAATGCCCACTGCCAGGAACTGCCCATGGTAAAAGCGGCTCGCCCCCCGGGCGGGAACCCTCCTGATCTCGTCCACCGGAGGGAACCCAGCCCCGGGGTTGAGCGCAAACACACAGCGGTACGACTGGTTGAAAATCGTTACGTTCCCAATAGAAGGCAGCGTAGCGGCCTTGCCACCGGCCTGGGAGTAGATGGGGCGGAGTTCCTTTTCCCTGCGCAAGACCATTTCGGCGGTCATGCGCCCCTTGCTTTCCAGTTGGGCGTAGAACTCCTGGGTCACATAGCGCCGGAATTGCTGAAAGACAAATAGGTGTGCGATCAAAAGGATACCTGCGCTGATTCCGATAAACTGTACGGTGAGTTTGGTGCGGATCCTCATGTCAATCGCTCATTTTCAGGATATACCCCACGCCGAAGTGCGTATGGATCAGTTTTCGGGAAAACCCCTTATCCACCTTGTTCCGCACATAATTGACATAAACCTCGATGACATTGGTGTGGATACCTTCTGACACTCCCCAGACCGCCTCCAGTATTTCCGCTTTGGGTATCACGCGGTTGGGGTTGCGCACAAAATACTCCAGCAGTGCAAACTCCCGGGGGGTCAAGGAGATTTTACTATTGTCCCGCTGTACTTCCAGCGTAGCTAGGTTCATGGCCAGGTCGGCAAACACCAGCTTGGCCTGGGGCGCAAACGCCGGGTTTGCCCTGCGGATGATCGCTTTGAGGCGGGCCACCAGCTCCAGGAAGTCAAAAGGCTTGGAGAGGTAGTCGTCGGCCCCCGCATCCAGCCCCGCCACCTTGTCCTCGGGCTGGTAGCGGGCCGACAATACGAGAATCGGGGCTTTCACCCCGAGCTCCCGGAGCTCCCGGCAAAGTTCTATCCCGTTGATATAGGGCAACACCACATCGGTCAAGATCACATCGTAGTGGTTTTGGCAGGCCATATCCCTTCCCATCCGCCCGTCAAAGGCACACTGCACCTCTGCCTGGCACTCCTCTTCGAGAAAAGCGCGCAGCGATGCCGCCGTTTTTGCTTCGTCCTCAACAATCAGTACCTTCATTTGCCATAGAGCTAACGGAGGCTTCCCCCTTCCAGTACATGCGAAAGGGCTTTTGAGCAGAGGGGTCGGCCCAAAAGGACTTCTCCGCTGGAGGCCACCAAAATTATTTTAAACGAGCGTCTATTTTTGATTTTTTCAAAACAAAATTAAGAAAAACGGGCTCGTCGCGAGGGGGTCAGTGAAATGAGAAAAAGAGCTCTTTTTGGACCCTCTTTGATTCTCCTTGCAACAAGTCTAACCTTTTTCAACAAAAAAAGGTGCGTTCTAAGCAAATTCTTATTTGTTTTTAGATCTTACCTGAGGAAGTTGCCCAAGGTATATCTTACTTTTGTGGGGGGCTACCCATGGATTTTTTGAGACCTTACTACTGCCTGTAGCTATAAAACGCATTGCCGAGGAGCCAAGAAGCGAAATAAACGAGTTGTTTTTGTGCATGCGAAGGCTTCTGAAATAGTAGAACCTATGCCGTATGGCTGAAAAGGCTATCTCCTGGGCAGTTTTGATCCTCCTTGCGACAAGCCCAAACGGATATAAGCCCGGCACTTAAAAAAATCGGCCTTTTGTGAGGATTTTAAATAAATTAGGTGATATTAGTCAATCTTTTACAATGGGAATCACCTAATTTTACACCCTGTAAAAATAGCAAATCATTCTACAAGAGCAGAAACGCACTCTCATGAAAAAAACCTTTACGCTTCCAAAAACGACTACTGCATGGTTGCTCACCATCACGATGGGAATTGGTTTTAGCTGCCAAAGGGACCAGTTAGACCCTGTCCTGGAGAACCATCCCAGTTCCTATTCGTACAAAATACCCCTGGCCTGGCAAAATGCGCTCCTGGACGCGGAGCGTTACACGCGGGGTTACCGCCCGCCTATCGCAGCCCGTACCCTGGCCTATATCAACCTGGCAGCATACGAAGCCGTCCAGCCGGGCATGGAAGAACAGTACAACAGCTTTGACGGTTTTTTCCCGGGGCTGGACGTGCCGGAAATCGAGCCGGGTATGGAATACCACTGGCCCACAGTACTGAACGCCACCTATGCCCGGGCAGCCACGCATTTCCACCCGCAAGCACCCGCCGCCCAGTTGTTCGCCATTTTCCGCCTGGAAGACGACTTCAACGACGAACACCGCCCCCAGATTACCAATGAGGTGTTCGTGCGCTCCGTGGAATTTGGCCGCCGCGTCGCCGATGCGGTGTTCAAATGGTCGGCAAGCGACCGCACCGGGCACGAGGCCTACCTGCGCACCACTGACCCTACCTATGTCGCCCCGACCGGGTATGGTAAGTGGCAGCCTACCTACCCCGACTACGCCAATGCACTGCTGCCCCGCTGGGGAGGAGTGCGTACCTTCGTCGCCGATAAAACAGACGTATGCCCCGACCCACTGCCGATCACCAACGACCCGCAATCGGAAATATACAAACAGGCTGTGGAGGTGCAGCGCCTCGTCAACCAGATCAAGGCAGGCAGCCGCTATGAAGACCGCTGGATCGCCGACTTCTGGAGCGACGATTGCCCCATCCTTACCTTTACCCCGCCCAGCCACTTTGTAGCCATCGCCAGCCAAATCCTGGAAGCCACCAAGGCCAATCTCCCCCTGGCACTGGAAACGTACGCCCGCGTAGGCTTGGCTATCAGCGATTCCGGCGTACGGGCCTGGAACGAAAAATACCGCTTCAACGTGGAGCGCCCAATTGACTATATCCGGCGGGAACTCAACGATCCCAACTGGAACACGATCATGTGCCCCGACGGCTCGGGGCAGTACTTCACGCCCAACTTCCCCGCCTATCCCTCCGGCCATGCTACCTTCGGTGCCGCCGCTGCTGAGGTCCTGACCGACCTGTTCGGCAACAGGCGCTTTGTGGACCGCTGCCACGAAGGCCGGACCGAATTTATCGGCACCCCCCGCAACTTTGACAACTTTTATGAAGCTGCCGAAGAGAATGCCTACTCCCGCTTGCCCATCGGTGTCCACTTCAAAATGGATGCCGACGCAGGGCTGAGCCTTGGCTATGGCATCGGAAAGAAAGTGAACCGTTTGCCCTGGAGGAAATAAGCCTCCCCTAACTCACCTGCCCTGCCAAAACGGCACACCACATGTACGGCCATGCCGTCCCTCCGGTGTGCCGTTTTGTTTTGGCAAGCACCGTTTTACCCTGCTCCTTCCGCCAAATATCCAACCACGGACTGACGATATCCCTTTTTCCATCCTGTTAGATTGCGCTTCGAAAAATTGTGCTATTTTGTACATGTTAGTTGTATACATCTATTTAATATTGCAAAATATTGTACAAAAAAACCATTTAAAACATAGTTATAAATCAATATACTATGAAATACGTTCAACACCTCTACCCTATCCTCATCAGCCTGTTTTTGTTCGCCGGGCTTTTTACGGCCTGTGAAAAAGAAAATATATCGGAACTATTGCCTGACAACACCGCCCCCCAAAACCACCCCGCCGATGTCGCCCTTGCCTGGAACAGGCTGTACCTGGAATTGGAACGCTTCACCCCCGGCTATCGGCCGCCCATTTCCTCGCGCAATATGGCCTATATCAACCTGGCGGCGTATGAAGCGATCGTTCCAGGCATGCAAGACGACTATGCGTCTTTCGAGGGCTTTTTCCAGGGGCTACAAGTACCCGAATCAGCGCCTTCCCTGGAGTACCACTGGCCCACCGTGCTCAATACCGCATACGGGCGCGCTATGGCGCATTATTTCCCCAGAGCACCCGCCGCACAGCAATTCCAACTCTTCCGACTGGAAGCAGGCTTTAGCGAGGCCTTCCGAAAACAGGTCAGCAACGAAGTCTATGTGCGCTCAACTGAGTTTGGGCGGCAGGTAGCGGACGCCGTATTCGCATGGTCGGCCACCGACCAGTTGGGACACGAAGCCTACCTGCGCCCCACCGATCCCAGCTATATACCACCAAAGGGATATGGCTTGTGGCAACCTACCTCCCCCGATTACTCCCGGGCACTTACGCCCTACTGGGGCAAGGTACGCCCTTTTGCTGCCGATGACAGCGATATCTGCCCCGACCCCCTGCCCATTTCCGATGCGCCGGGCTCGGCTATCTACCAACAAGCACTCGAGGTAAAGAGGACAGTGGATAAGATCAAAGCAGGCGAACTGCGGGAACAACACTGGATTGCCGACTTTTGGAGCGACGACTGCCCCATCCTCACCTTCTCCCCGGCAGGCCGCTGGATTGCTGTCGCCAACCAGGTCGTCGAAAACAACAAACCAAACCTCGCCTTAGCGGTGGAAACCTATGCCCGCGTCAGCATGGCACTCGCCGATGCCGGTATCCGTACTTGGCACGAAAAATACCGCTTTAACGTGGAACGCCCGGTTGACTACATCCGACGGGTATTCAACGACCCAACTTGGAATACCCTCATGTGC
This sequence comes from Bacteroidota bacterium, assembly GCA_041183125.1. Taxonomy (GTDB): domain Bacteria; phylum Bacteroidota; class Bacteroidia; order Chitinophagales; family Saprospiraceae; genus JADJPL01. Next base: position 4,946 of record JBEGMH010000372.1, read on the forward strand.
CCGGACGGCTCCGGAAAGTACTTCACCCCCCCTTTCCCTGCTTACCCAGGCGGACATGCCGCTTTCGGGGCCGCCGCCGCCGAGGTGCTCACCGCCCTATATGGCAAACAGCCCATCACCGACCGCTGCCATGAGGGCAGGACCGAGTTCCTGGGCCAGTCCCGCCACTTCAATGATTTCTATGCAATGGCGCAAGAGAACGCAGACTCCCGGGTCCCCATCGGAGTACATTTTGAGATGGACAATGTAGAAGGGCTGAACCTGGGGTACCGCGTGGGCAAAAAAGTCAACCAGTTGCCCTGGAGAAAGTAAGTACTGTACCCAGTAGAGAAGCTTTCCAACGATCGTTTTTCGTGTGGAAGCAGCAGTATTTCTTTAAAACAGCCCCCGCAGGAGTTACCTTTGCGAAAACACCATACCCATGCGACCGATGAAAAATATCGCCTCCGTCGAGGAGTACCTGCAAGATTTTCCCGCCGATGTACAGGAGCAACTCCGCTTACTCAGGGCGCTGATCCTGCAAACCGCACCCGATGCCGTAGAAAGCATCTCCTACGGCATGCCCGCCTACAAGCTGAACGGCGTGCCCTTCGTCTATTTCGGAGGATACCCGAAACATATCGGACTATATGCCACTCCCAATACCCACAGTGCTTTTGCCGGGGAGTTGTCCGCTTATAAACAAGGGAAGGGTTCCGTCCAGTTCCCCCTGCGCCAACCCCTTCCATTGGAACTGATCGAAAGGATGCTGCGGTTTCGCCTGGAAACATTGGACAACCCCACCCAAAAAAATTAACCTTTATATCTTGGTTCCCTTGCAACCTTTTACAAAAGGAGTTGTCTTATATTCAGGTAAGAAGGTTCTACGTAGCCGATACAAACCACTTTACCTGTTTTTCTCAACCTGCCTGTATGAAGCGCCATCACCTCCCCTACCGACAACAAATCTTCGCCCTGCTCTTCCTCGTCGTGGCCAGCCTTTGTTCCTTCGCGTACCTCACTTACGCCTCACAGGAGCTCGAGCAGCCGGGGCCAGGGGCTGTGGCCTCCGAGTTCTACGAGGACCACAGCGAAGTACAGCCCCACAAAGCCCTCCCCGACTTAGAGCTACTCCATAAACTTTGGGAATTTGGCAAACAGTTTATGCCTGCCAATTAACCGGCCTCCTGCTTTTTCGTCCAATAGCGCAGCAGCCCGGCGACGCTCATCCAGGAGGGATTAGCCGCCTCGTACTGCTGTATGCCCACCTCGTCCAGTCCTGCCGCGATAAGCTCCCCTTTCACAAACTGCTGGAATAGCGGGGTGACCTCTTCTGGCGGGGTCTTTTTCTCAAAATGAGGCAGCATCCACTGTGACCAAGACAAAAGATTGGCCTCCAAAGTGTCTAAATGGGCTGTGATATCGCTTACAGGCCCGTAATGGGTCAGGTAAAGGGTTTTCAAGGGCAGGCTGCGCAGCAACGCGATAGAAGCACACCAATCCTCTATCTGAATATCAGGAGGCGGACAGGGGGGCGCGAGGATGCCCTGCCCGATTTTCACCCCGGCCACGTCCCCTGTAAAAGCGACATCGCCCCACTGCCAAACGATGTGGTGCACGGCATGCCCTGGGGTATGCCAGCCCGTGAGGACCTCTCCTCCGATGGCAACCGATTCCCCATGGGCAACGGTCTTCAGGCGCTCAGCGGGAAGCGCGTGCATCTCGCCCCAAAGACGGTCCATCTCATCGCCGTAAATGCGCCGGGCCGACTCCATCAGGCGCTCGGGTTGTAAAAGATGCTTGGCCCCCAGCGGATGCACATAAACATCGGCACCGGCTTCCGCAAGTGCCCAGGCTGCGCCGGCATGATCCAGATGGATGTGTGTGAGGAATACCGCGCGCACGTCAGAAGGAGCATACCCATGCCGGGCGAGCCCTTCTTTGAGCGCAGGGAAAGTCGAATGGGGACCCGTCTCTACCAACACAGGCCCCGCTTCGGTCTTTAGCAGAAAAGCTGCAATCGTTTCGGGTAGGTCTTTGAAATGCAAATCGAGTAGGTACATGATCGAATAGACTCGTTATAAAGAATGGGAGGAGAATAGACTTGTAGCGAGGGGAATCATCAAGGGGTCAAAAAGGCCCTTTTTTTCCCACACTGTGCCTTTTTTCGGTCATCTAAGGCGCTTAGACTCCCTCAAAAAGCCTTCGTGTGGATAAAAAATGGCTCTTTTTTCCCACCTCGCTGACCCCTCGCTACAAGTCTAATAAAAAAGGGGGCTTTTCCAGACGCGCTTTTAGTTGATACATTCCGGCCGGGCGTCGAGGGCCACGCGCCGGGAGCTGTGCAGACGCGCTTCGAGGCCCAGCGTTTTGGGCAGTTCGTACTCAAAGAAGTAGGCCATCGCATCCAGCTTGCCTTGGTAAAACTCCCACTCCGGCCCCTGCCGGGGGTTATTTTCCAGTCCTTCCTGTGCCACGATGCCCTGCTGTAACCACTGCCAGGCGATGACCACCAGGCCGAAGTTTTCGAGGTAGAGCGTCGCATCGGCTAAAAAAGCTTCTGTTTCACCGCGCATGGCGATCTCGATGAGGTGCATCGTCGTGCGGTGCAAAGCCGCGCTGCGCTGCGCCAATGCCTCGGCAAAAGGCTTGAGCTCCTCCTGCCCATGGGCTTTGTCCATGGTTTCCCGCATGAGGTGCATCAGGGCTTTCATCGCTTTGCCCTCCCCGAGGAACACTTTCCGCCCCAACAGGTCCAGTCCGTGGATACCGGTGGTACCTTCGTAAATGGCGTTCACCCGGATATCGCGGTACATCTGCTCCAATGGGAAATCGTCGGTATAGCCGGCACCGCCTAACACTTGCATGCCCTGGCTCACGGCCAGGGTACCCATTTCAGAAGGGAAAGTCTTCGCCACCGGGGTGAGGAGTTCTAACAGCAACTCTAGTTCTTCCGCCCTTTCCGGGTCGGCGGTGCGGGCCTGGTCGGCGTAGAAGCTACACTGCAACAGCAGGGCGATGCTGCCCTCCACGACTGATTTCTGGAACAGCAACATACGCCGCACGTCGGCGTGTTGAATAATAGGGATGGGAGGCTGTGTCGCGTCTTTATTGGAGGGGAGCCGGCCCTGCAAGCGTTCATGGGCGTACTTTAGGGAAGCGTAGTAAGCAGCTGAAGCCGTGCCTATCGCCATCAGACCAGTGCCGATACGGGCCTCGTTCATCATCTGAAACATATAGGGCAGGCCTTTGTGTGGCTGGCCGACCAGGTAGCCCAGGCAATCGCCCTGCTCCCCGAGCATGAGGTGTGCGGCCACATAGCCCTTTTGCCCCATTTTGCCGTAAATTCCCGCGGTAGTAACATTGTTGTCCACCCATTGCCCACCCTCAGGCCGGAATTTGGGCACTACGAAGAGCGAAATGCCCTTGGTCCCTGCCGGAGCCCCTTTGATGCGGGCTAGCAGTAAGTGCACCACGTTATCCACGGCATTATGGTCGCCCCCGGAGATGTAAATTTTTTGGCCCCGGATTTTATATACGCCGTCGGCTACCGGCTCTGCGCTCGAGATCAGGTCGGAAAGCGAGCTGCCTGCCTGTGGCTCTGTCAGCGCCATCGTTCCCTGCCATTCACCAGAGTACAGTTTGGGCAGGAAGGTTTCTTTCAGGGCATCGGAGCCGAAGGACTGGATGAGGTTGGCCGCCCCGGCACTCAGGAAAGGATGGGCAGCGAGGTTTGCATTGGCTGCATAAAAGAGGAAGAGCGAGGCATTGAGCAAGGAAAGCGGCATTTGTTGCCCGCCGTTTTCGTATGCGTGGGGCGCTGCGATCCAACCCCCTTCCGCAATGGCGCGGATGCCCGGGCGCATGGCGGGATGTACTACGACGGCGCCGTCTTGAAAAACCGCTTTGTTCTTATCCATGTCCCGGTAAAAGGGAAACAGATAGCGGTCGGCTGTTTGTTGCGCCGCATCCAGGGTCATATCAATGGATTCCTGGTCGTAAGCTTCAAAGAAGGGGTGTGTGCTGAGATCCCTGATGTTTAAAACCTCATTGAGCACAAAGCGGAGGTTTCGGATGCTGGCGTACGAATTGGTCATGGTGTATTGGTTTTGATAGACTACTTGCGGGCAGTGGACAAAGAGCTACAAAAGAACAGATAAGTTTCATGCGACAAACCTACTGCAATCAAGACAAATGGAATCGAAAACCGTTCAAAAATTCCCGGACCGGCATCCGGCGGCGGCCCTGAAGCTGTAATTCTTCCAGGTTGATTGCCCCGTCTGCCGTCTGCACCTTGATGTAACTTCTGTGGTCGGTGAGGATGGTGCCCGGGAGCCCCGTCGGATGCGCCAGGTCTTTTGTAGACCGGAGGACTTTGATTTCCTGCCCCTCGTGCATCATCCACGCACCCGGGTAAGGGCTCATGCCCCGGATAAAATTGTGTACTTGTTCGCAGGATTGGTTGAAATCAATCCGACAAGTATCGTGGAATATCTTGGGTGCATGCGTAGCCAGGCTGTCGTCCTGACGGCAGGGCTGTACCTCCTCCCGGGCGATGGCCTTTACCGTTTTCAGCACGAGTTGGGCACCTAACACCATCATGCGGTCGTGGAGTTCCCCCGTAGTTTCGTCCTCCCCTATCGGCAGGGATTCCTGAAAAAGCACAGAGCCCGTATCAATGTCTTTATTGATGAAAAAGGTAGTCACCCCGGTCTCTTTTTCCCCCCGGATCACCGCCCAGTGAATAGGCGCTGCGCCGCGATACTTGGGCAAAAGGGAGCCGTGCAGGTTGAAGGTGCCGTACTCCGGCATGCCCCATACTACTTGCGGCAACATACGGAAAGCCACGACGACCTGTACATTCGCCCGATAGCTGCGCAGTTGCTCCAGGAATTCCGGGGATTTGAGGCTCGTAGGCTGTAAAACGGGGATTCCGTATGCGAGGGCACATTTTTTTACAGGTGTCTCTACCGCACCCCCGCGCCCACGTCGGGCGGGTGCATCGGCAGCGGTGACCACAGCCGCTACCTCGAAGCCGTTTTCTACCAATATCTGCAAAGAAGGCACCGCAAATTCCGGGGTGCCCATAAAGATAATCCGCAAATGGCGCATGGTCGTACCTGTATTTTTAGCCCCGAAACGATTGCCGCCGGCCCTTCAAAGATAGGATACCCGCTGGCGACAGGAAGGACTTTGTCAAATTAAAGTGAAAATATTGAAAAAAAGATGTGAAATATGCTGTTAAAAATGCAAGTTTCTGATATTTAAGTTTATTTTGTATCGGTAATACCCTAATCTTCAAAAGGAAAAGGAAAATTGCCGAGGCAAGCACTTGGTTAAGAGCATGAGAGGGTTTCCGTTTTATCAACAAATGGACGCTATGGACTGTGGCGCTACGTGTCTTCGCATGATTGCGAAGCACCACGGGCGTGTCTATAGCCTCCATTACCTGCGGGAACTGACGTTCATCGGAAAGCAGGGGGTTTCGCTGCTCGAGATCAGCGATGCAGCCGAGCACATCGGGTTCCAGACCCTAGCCGTTGAGACCAACTACGAACAGCTCTCGTCCGTCATTCCCCTACCCTGTATTGCGCACTGGAAAAACGACCATTTCGTAGTCGTGTACCGAGTGGACAAAGGCCATGTCTGGGTGGCTGACCCCGCCAATGCCAAATACAAGCTCACCCGGCAGGAGTTCCTGCAGCGCTGGGCACCGGACGGCAGCGACCAAGGGGTCTTGCTCCTCCTCCAAACCGCCCCGGATTTCTTCAAGCACCAGGGGGAAGAGGTGGACAAAGGCCGTTTTTCCTATATTCTCAACTACTTCGGGCAGTATCGGGGCCTCATCACCCAACTTTTTTTCGGGCTTCTGTTAGGAAGTATCTTGCAGGTACTCTTCCCGTTCATGCTCAAAGGGGTGGTAGATGTCGGCATCAGTACCAACGACCTGAACTTCATCAACCTCATCCTCATTGCCCAGTTGATGATCTATGGAACCCAGATCGGCGTCGAGTACGTCCGAAGCTGGATTCTGCTCCATGTGGGTATACGCGTCAATATCAGCTTGATTTCCGATTACCTCATCAAGCTGACCAGGCTTCCGCTGCGCTTCTTCGACAGCAGGCTCGCCGGCGACCTGATCCAACGGGTCAACGACCATGAGCGGGTACAGCGGTTTTTGAGCTCTACCTCCCTGCTTTCGTTTTTCTCCCTGGTCAACCTGGTGGCCTTCGCCCTGGTACTACTGACCTGGAACCTGACGGTCTTCTTCATCTACGTCGGCGGGGCAGTGCTCAACTTTAGTTGGGTACTCCTGTTCAGCCGCTGGCGGCGCGACCTGGACTACAAGCGCTTCGACCAGTCGGCAGAGAACCAGACCAACCTCATGGAGATGATCTACGGGATGCAGGATATAAAAATGTTCAATGCGGAAAAACAAAAGCGCTGGGCCTGGGAACGCATACAGTCGCAACTGTTCCGCACCAGTATGGGCAACCTGCGCCTGACCCAGTTCCAAAAAACAGGTGCCCTGGCTATCAACGAACTGAAAAACCTCCTCATCGTCTATTTCGTCGCCCGTGCCGTCATACAAACGGAGATGACTCTCGGCATGCTGGTGGCCACCCAGTACATCATCGGACAGCTCAACAGCCAGGTAAGCCAGTTGCTGGAATTCATGTTCTCTTACCACGAAGCAGGGATCAGCCTGGCGCGCATGAACGAAATACATACCCGTAGCGACGAAGAAAACCCCGAAGAAAAAATCACCATCCTGCCCGAGTACGGCAATATCACCCTGGAAAACGTCTCTTTCCAGTACAGCGGCCCCAACTCCCCTACCGTGTTGCGCAACATCAACTTGCAAATCCCAAAGGGAAAAGTGACCGCAATCGTCGGTCGAAGCGGCAGCGGGAAAACGACCTTGCTCAAACTCCTCCTCCACTTCTACGCCCCCAGCGAGGGCGTTCTACGGGTCGGGGACATCAACCTGGCGAGCCTGAGCAACGCGTTGTGGCGACAAAAGTGCGGAGCGGTATTGCAAGACGGATTCATCTTCTCCGACACCATCGCCCGAAACATCGCGCTGGGAGCTGAAATCATTGACAAAGCCAAATTGATTACGGCGGTGAAGGTGGCGAACATCCAAAGTTTCATAGAATCGTTAGACCTTGGGTATAACACACCGGTGGGCCAGAACGGCATGGGCCTGAGCCAGGGGCAAAAACAACGGATCCTCATCGCCCGCGCCGTATACAAATCCCCGGACTACCTCTTTTTTGACGAAGCAACCACCGCCCTAGATTCGTTCAACGAAATGATCATCATGGAAAACCTGCTTGAACATTTCGCCAACAAGACCATCGTCCTCGTCGCCCATCGCCTGAGCACGATCAAACACGCCGATAATATCATCGTCATCGAAGACGGGGAATTAGTGGAACAGGGCTCGCATGAAGAATTGACCTATTCGCGCAAAGCCTATTTCCAACTCGTGCGCAACCAAATGGAGCTGGGCGCATAAACGCAAACCTCATGTACCAGGACGATAATTTCGAAAAACGCAGCGAAGATGTGCAGGAAATCCTGGGTACCCCACCCCCCTGGCTCCTGCGCTGGGGTACCGTGGTAGCGTTCGTGGGCTTCGCCCTATTGGCCTGGCTGAGCTATTGGGTCGAATACCCCGATATCGTGCGCGAACCCATCCGCATCACGTTCAAAGACCCTCCCGTCCGCTTCCGCGCCCAAGAAGGGAACTACATCGGACAGGTGCTCGTAAAGGACAACCAGCGCGTAGAGGCCAACCAGGCCCTCATGGCGTTCCGCACTACCGCCAACTTCAACCATATCTTGTTCTTAGCCGACCGGATCAAAAACCTGCCCAATGAAGAAGACAGCACCCTGGCAGCTTTTTCCCTGGACACCGTCCTCATATTAGGCGAGCTACAGGAGGACTTGTACAACTTCTACGAAAAACAGTCGGAATACCAACAGGCCCGCATGAGACAGGCCACCACAAAAGATATCCAGTCCCTGCAACGGCAAATCAATAGCCTGGAAAGCGCTATCTCCGCCCGACGAACCGCCCAGGGCCGAAATGCAGACCAGATAGACCGCATGGAAACCGACCTGCGCTTTGTGGAGATGCAGTACCAATTAGGCCGGGTATCGCTTTCCGAGGTGACGGCGCTGCGCAACCGCATTTCCTCCATGCAGGAAGAGCAACAGGCCCTGGATGCCGCCATCCGAGACCGGCAGTTCGAAATCAATTCCCTGCGCGGGCGCATCGGTGCCGTCGAACAGGGCTCTATCGCCAACCAGTCTGTCACCTCCACCGCATTGTTCGACAGCTTCCTGAAGCTCAAGCTCCGGGTAAACGCCTTTATCAAGGCCAATATCCTGATCGCGCCGTTCGAAGGCTCCATCCAAATCACCGGCCGAAACATAGCGGCCGGACAGTTCGTCCAGGAAGGCGACGAACTGCTCGTAGTCCTGCCCCGAGGAGAACGCCAGCTCATCGGTGAAATGTTGGTTCCCTTCGAAAAATCGGGACAGGTGCGCACCGGGCAGCGCGTAGCGATCCGAGTCAACGGCTATCCATACGCCGAGTATGGCTCCGTAATGGGCGTCGTATCCTGGAAGTCCAAAGTGGCGCGCAACGAGGGCAACCGGGTCGTGGTCCCTCTTGAAATCAAGCTCCCTCAGCCGCTGATCACCCATACCAATAAACCGATTTATGCCGATGAGGAACTCTCCGGGGATGCGCGCATCATCACCGCCGACCGCCGTTTCATAGAACGCATACTCGGCTCCCCAAGCAACTGGAAGTTGAAGTGGTAATAATAGACTTGTCGAGCGGCTGCCCCCGCTGATTTGGATTTGTTCCCTTGGCTACCAGTACCTATCTTTGCGGCCTCTAAAAGCATTCAACCATCTAAAAAGCATCAAAGGATATGAATTACGATCTGATCGTCATAGGTAGTGGCCCCGGCGGGTATGTCGCCGCTATTCGCGCAGCACAACTCGGTATGCAGGTAGCCGTCGTAGAACGGGAGTCCCTGGGCGGTATTTGCCTCAACTGGGGCTGTATCCCTACCAAAGCACTGCTCAAAAGCGCACAGGTGTTCGAATACATCCAGCATGCCAAAGACTATGGCATCGTGGTCTCTTCCGCAAAACCCGACTTCGACGCCATGGTCAAGCGCAGCCGCGGTGTGGCCGACGGCATGAGCAAAGGGGTACAGTTCCTCATGCGCAAAAACAAAATCACCATCCTCAACGGCCATGGCGCGTTGGTGCCGGGAAATAAAGTATCCGTAAAAGACGAAAGCGGAAAGACGACCGAATACAGCGCCAAACACATCATCATCGCCACGGGTGGCCGTGCCAAAGCCCTCCCCAACCTCCCCATTGACGGTACCCGGGTCATCGAATATCGCAAAGCCATGACGCTCGAAAAAATGCCCAAGTCCATGGTCGTCGTAGGCGCGGGTGCGATCGGCGTCGAATTTGCCTACTTTTACCACACCCTCGGGGTCGAAGTCACCATCGTAGAATTCCTGGAACAGGGGCTACTCCCCCGCGAAGATGCCGATGTATCGAAGGAATTAACTAAAATCTATGCCAAAAAAGGCCTACAGGTCCTCGCGAATACCTCCGTCGAAAAGGTGGATACCAGCGCCAACGGTTGCTCCGTTCTGGTCAAAAATAGGGCCGACGGCAGCACCAAAACCATTTCCTGCGATATCGTGCTCTCCGCCGCCGGCGTGGCACCTAATACAGAAGGCATCGGACTTGAACAGGTCGGCATCAAGACCGATCGGGGCATGATCCTCGTGGACGAGTACTGCCGCACCAACGTGCCCGGCGTCTATGCTATCGGCGACGTCATCCCTACCATCGCCCTGGCCCACGTAGCCAGCGCCGAAGGTATCCTCTGCGTGGAAAAAATCGCCGGCCATTCCGTCAGCCCTATAGATTACAACAATATCCCCTCCTGTACCTACTGTATTCCCGAGGTGGCTTCCGTCGGCTACACCGAACAGGCTGCAAAAGATGCAGGCTATGAACTCAAAATTGGCAAATTCCCCTTCTCTGCTTCCGGCAAAGCCAGCGCGGCAGGGGATAAAAGCGGTTTCGTAAAAGTCATTTTCGATGCGCGCTACGGCGAACTCCTAGGTGCCCACCTCATCGGCCAAAACGTGACGGAAATGATCGCGGAAGTGGTCGCCGCCCGCAAGCTGGAGACTACCGGCCATGAACTCCTCAAGGCCGTCCACCCCCACCCCACGATGAGCGAAGCGATCATGGAAGCTACCGCAGCCGCTTATGGCGAGGTCATCCATCTCTAAAACCCCGAGGGGAATGCCGGTGGCTGAAAAGCATTGGGGGCTTAGGTTCGTTTTTCGAACCTAAGCCCCCAATACTTTTACAACAGGGCTAAAAAATACGCCGGACGGTCTGAACGCCTCTTCGGGCACGACAAAAACCCTCCCGGCCAACGGCCGGGAGGAGTCTATCTAACTTACTGATAATGAAATACGATTATGTCTCCAGGCCGGGTTTTGGGGAACGTGGACCAGCCAACAGGAAGGAGCCTGTAAACGACCCCTTTTTTGCAAAAGTAATCAAATCCCCGAACCTCGTCAAGTGAATAAGATGTGAAAATACGTGCATACTTTTCCCTGATCGTCGCGGAAGGGGAATATGCGTTTTTAAACAAAGCGGGCAAGGCTGTGTTTAAGTTTCTAAATCACTTCTTTAAACAAATTGAAAACAATGGTTCTTGTAAATAGCAAAAGCAACGGGGTTTGCTGCGACCACGCCTCCACCGACACCATCGGTGACGCCCATGTGGCCACTTCTGTAGAGACGCCGCTCCGCGCTGATGCGTTTGATCTTTCCGATGAGGAAAAAATCCGGAAAATAGAAGGCCATTTCCGCTCCATCATGGACGTCCTGGGGCTGGATTTGCGCGATGATTCCCTGCAGGGCACCCCAAAACGGGTAGCCAAAATGTTCGTCCAGGAGATCTTTTCCGGGTTAAACCCCAGCGGAAAGCCAGATGTCTCTCTGTTTGACAATAAGTTCGGCTACAAGCAGATGTTAGTAGAAAAGAATATCCGCGTCCAGTCGTTCTGCGAACACCACTTTCTGCCTATCTATGGCAAAGCCCATGTGGCCTATATTGCCAAAGATAAAGTCATCGGCTTGTCAAAGCTCAACCGCATCGTCGAGTATTTCGCGCACAGGCCCCAGGTACAGGAACGGCTCACGATGCAGATCGCCAATGAATTATCAGAGGTGCTGCAAACGGAAGATGTCGCGGTGTATATCGAGGCGTTCCACATGTGCGTTCAGGCACGCGGCATAGAGCACCAGGAGAGCACCACGGTCACGTCGGAATACAGGGGCGCCTTTATGGACCCTGATACCCGGCATGAATTCCTGCAGGCGATCCGCTAAACGTGTATCAAGCCCTCGTCCGGATCGCCAAAAGAAAGAGCTTCCCCTTGCGCAAACCGCCAGCCACTCCAAAGGGCAAGCGCGGCGTCAAAAGTATGCCAATCCTGAATGGATAGCTGTTCCAGGGCAAAAGGGCAGACGGGCGAAAGCTCTTGCACCAGACCCAACGGATGGCTCCCTTTTTCTTTGTACCCTCGCCCGCGTATGTCAAGTACGCGGGCCAAGTGCGCCGGGTACACCTCGAAAACGAGTATGCCGACTTGCTCAAGCTGCGCACGCAACTGCATAGCCCTCGCCGTGAGGCCGCCTAAGAAAAGAGGGGACATAGCCC
>JBEGMH010000373.1:0-4116 GCA_041183125.1 Bacteroidota bacterium
ACGCTGAACGGCATTTATCTACTTTTTTGCGGTATTCTGCTACAAAGATTTATTTTTGTTTGTCCTGATTTTGCGAAAGCCTTCATTTCATAACCTTATATCCATCCTTATGAGAATTCGATTTTGGTGTGTTTCCCTATTGGTTTGGTTCTGGGCCGCCGCGTTGTGGTCCCAGGCGAGCGACCCGGGCTATAAGCCGGTGACGCGTACGTTTGCCCTGAAAAACGCTACGGTGGTGGTCAAACCGGGCATGGTCGTGCAAAATGCCAACGTAGTAGTGCGCGATGGGTTGATTCAGGCAGTTGGTGCCAACGTGCCCATCCCTGCGGATGCCCGCGTCATAGCCGCAGACTCGATGTTTGTGTATGCTGGTTTCATCGACGCGCTCTCCCATGCGGGCATCCCGGTCAAGCGGGAAGAGCCGATGGCGAACATGCAGGCGCAGATGCAGATGATGCGCCAACGCGGCACTTCTTCGGCCAACCCTACGAACGAACAGGCGGGTATCCAGCCTGAGATCAAAGCGCGCGAGGTAGTCAGCGCGCAGGAAAAAACAGTAGAAGAACTGCGCAAATTAGGCTTCACGGTGGCGCACATAGTGCCGCAGGGCCGTATGCTGCCGGGCAGCGGTGGGCTCTTCCTCATGGCAGGGGCAAGTGCGGACGAAATGCTCGTGCGGGATAATACCTCTATGTTCGCTACGCTCAACGGCGCACGCGGGGTGTACCCGGGCACGGTAATCGGCGTAATGTCCAAATTCCGGGAGCTGTACCGCCAGGCGGAACAGGCCAAGGCGCACGAGGCTGCCTTCGCCGCTAACCCCACGGGTATGGTACGCCCGGAGATGAACAAGTCCCTGCAGGCTTTTTATCCGGTGCTGGACAAAAAGCAGCCGGTGTTTTTTGCCGCAGAAGACATGAAGTCCGTGCACCGCGTGCTCACGCTGCAGCAGGAACTGGGCTTCCCCCTGGTCGTCAGCGGCCTGAAGCACGGTTGGTACGTGGCGGATATGCTCAAGGGCAAAAACCTGCCGGTAGTGCTCTCTACCGACCTGCCCAAAGCAAAAGAAGCCCCGAAGGGTGGGGATAAGAAGCCGGAAGGACCACAATCCATGACCGAAGAGGAAAAGAAACAACTCGAAGCGCGCGCAGCAGAGGAGATGAAAAGGCTCGAATCTCAAGCGGCCGTCCTCGCAGGTAAAGGGGTGACGTTCGGGTTCGCTACGTTCAACGGCAAACCGGCAGAGCTGAGGGAGAATATGCGCCGCATGATCAAGAACGGCCTGAGCGAAGACCAGGCACTCGGCGCCTTAACGACAGCCCCCGCGGCCATGTTAGGGCTTTCCCAGGTGATGGGCACGGTAGAAAAAGGCAAAATGGCCAACCTCGTGGTGAGCGATAAGCCTTATTTCGCAGAAAAATCCAACGTGCGCATGGTATCGGTCAACGGTGCCCTCTTTGAATACGAGGCCCCGAAACCCGCCCCTGCCGGTCCGGCAGCCAAGCCAGAAGGCGCCCCGAAGCCGGGTGGATCGGCGGTTGCAGGCAAATGGTCGTATTCCATCAACGTACAAGGCGATGCGTATGACGGCGTCCTCAACCTGTCGGAGAATGCCGGCGCGGTGAGCGGGACCTGGTCGAGCGACCGGGTATCCGGCGATAACGCCATCACCAACCCGGAGCTCAAGGGCACGCGCCTCACGTTCAGCTCCGCTGTCGAGATGCAGGGTATGAACATGACCCTGGGCTTCGACCTCCAGTTTGAAGGGGCGTCGTTCAGCGGTAAGGTAAGCGTGCCGTCGTTCGGCACCTTTGACATCAAAGGGAGCCGCCAGGGGGGCGGCCCACAAGGGGAGTAAACCTGTTTTTTGTCCAACAAAAAAAGAAAGCCATTCATGAAAAATACTATTCTTTTATTCGCACTGCTCTTGTCCGGCATGGCAGGGACCGCCCAGGTAAAAACGGGCAGCGTACTGTTGAAAAACGGGACCGTCCTGACCGTGACCAAGGGAACCTTGCAAAACAGCGACGTGCTCATCGTAAACGGTAAAATCACCCAGATAGGGGCCAATATCAAAGCTCCTGCCGGCGTGAAGGAAATTGATGCAAGCGGCAAGTACATCATGCCGGGCATTATTGATGCCCACTCCCATATCGCCCTTGATGCGGTGAACGAAGGCACCGCCCCGGTCACGTCGGAGGTTTGGGTAGGGGATGCCCTGGACCCTCTGGACATTGGCCTCTATCGCGCCCTGGCAGGCGGGGTCACGTCCGCACACGTGATGCACGGCTCGGCAAACGCCATCGGTGGCCAGTGCGAGACCATCAAACTGCGCTACGGGACCTATAACCCGGAAGAACTTCGCATGGAAGGTGCTCCGCGCACCATCAAGTTCGCCCTGGGCGAAAACCCAATGCGCACCCATGGGGAAGGCAGAGGGATACAACCGCGCACCCGTATGGGCGTCGAACAAGTGATCCGAAAAGCCTTTGCAGAAGGCAAGGAGTACGATGCTGCCTGGAAAAAATACAACCAGGAAAAAACGGCCAACCCCCGTGCCCTGCCGCCTACCTACAACCGCCGCCTGGAGACCCTGGCCGATATCCTGAACGGCAAAATCATCATCCACTGCCACTCCTACCGCGCCGATGAGATCAATATGCTGATGAACGTGTGCCGCGACTTCGGCGTCACCAAGCTCTGCTTCCAACACGTCAACGAAGGGTTCAAGGTAGCGCCCGAGCTGGCTGCCTTCGGGGCAGGGGCTTCCGTGTTCTCCGACTGGTGGGCGTACAAGTTCGAGGTGTACTACTCCACCGCGTTCAATGCCGCTATCCTCACCCGCAATGGCGTGACGGCCTCTATCAACTCCGATGATGCAGGGATGATCCGCCACCTGTTCCACGAAGCGGGGAAAACACAGCGCTATGGGCAGCTCAGCGACGATGAGGCGCTGGCCCTGATCACCATCAACCCAGCTAAACAACTCGGCGTGGCCGACCGCATCGGCTCCATCGAAGTGGGCAAAGAGGGCGATGTGGCCATTTTCGACCAGCACCCGCTTTCGATTTACGCCATCCCCCAAATGACCATCATTGATGGTATCGTGCGCTTTGACCGCAAAAACGATGCGGGCGATATGCGCATGGAAGTGGATGCCGCCCAGCCGGTGCCAATGTCCAACTTACACGACAATGAGAACATTGACCGTTGCATGCAGGGCATGGAAGACGTCTGGTCTTTCCTTTTTGGAAAAGAGCATAAGCATTAATTAATTGATTTTGAAAATATTGTGCAAAAAGAAGCTCGGATTGCACAAGACATAACGATACACGCCATGTTTAAAAAAATATTCCTGGTCTTTCCCCTCCTGCTCGTGGCGCTTGCCTTGACGGCGCAGGTGGCCAAACCCCGCAAGGGGAACTTCGCACTGACCAATGCGAGCATAGAAACGATTACCAACGGCCTGGTACGGGGTACCCTCCTGGTTCAGGATGGCAAAATCGCGGCCATCGGCGCCAATGTCACGATTCCCGCCGGTACAGAAACTATAGACTGCAACGGCCTGACCCTCTATCCCGGTATGATTGACGGCGGCACGCAGCTCGGCTTGTCGGAAGTAGCATCGGTATCACTGACGGAAGACTTCGATGAAGTCGGCGAAATCACGCCGCACATGGAAGCACTCACCGCCGTCAACCCCAACGGTGCGGCTATTGCGGTGACGCGGGTGAGCGGGGTGACGACAGCGCTCACCATCCCGCAAAACGGCTTGTTCCCGGGCACCGCCGCGCTGATCAACCTGGTGGGCTATACCCCCGACCAGATGTACGCCGGAGCGCGTTGCGTGATGATGAACTTCGCTTCCGCTGGCCGCCGGGGTTTCTTCGACCAGCGCACGGAAGAGGATATCAAAAAGGAGGCTGAGCGCGCCCAAAAGACGCTAAACGATGCGTGGGACCAGGCGGTACTCTACGCCCGCATCGACTCCGCTGCGGCAAAAGACCCCTCGGTCAAGGTATCCTATAACCCGGAAATGGCCCACTTAGCGAAAGTAGTGCGCGGCGAGCTGCCCCTGATGATCGAGGTCAACCAGGCGGATGATATCCTCAGCGC
>JBEGMH010000374.1:0-6066 GCA_041183125.1 Bacteroidota bacterium
GTGCATTAATTGATAAGGATTACCAGACGGTCATTCTTCCTTTTGACGGTAAAAGGGGAGACAACGACGGAAAGGTTTCAGGCACTATTCAAGCAGCTCTATTTCACGACCTGATGAAATCAATCCCCTGTATCCAGAAATTTGCCATATTGGATACCGTTGCTTCGCCTGCATTGGTCGCACTAGCTGAGGAAGAACCGCTGTACAACCTTTTGTATGGGTCTTCCATCGGAAAAAATTGTTTTGAAACGGGTTTCGAAGAAAAAAATTACGGCGTTTTTTCCAAATCCGTGGCGGAAGCCCTGGAGCATTCTTCGGGCCCAACCTTTTGGCAGGACGTCCTGGAGAATGTCCGGCGGTACAAACCAGAACAGGAGCCGATGCTGGTCGGGGATACCGGGTTTCTTTTTGAGGCCGTCCCGTATTCCCTGCCCGTTCTCCTTGAAAAGGTCTTCGTTTTGGCGGAAGTCCCCACCCTTTCGGATATTCGAATTTTAGAGTGTTTCTTTTCCCGTGTGCCGCATTTCCAGGAATTGCGGATCCGCCTGGTCCAATTGTTTGAAAAATACAAACTGTATAAGAACGGCCAGGCCCAGATGGCAGAGTTGGAAAAACTGGGTTTCTTGCCCTCCTTTATCCTTCCAACGGCCACACAGATATACTACGAAAACAAGGCCCACCACAAGGCCATGGACATCATCCGGGAATTGTACAAGCGTTTTCCGGAAGGATCACTCGCAGAACTGCTCGGCCGCTATACGGCGCTTCTGGAGGCCCCTCCCTACGCGCTCCTGGTCGGTGTTGATGATACGGCCATAAAGGAAGATGGATCGGCACCCCTGTTGGTATCCAGGCAGCTTCAGGACCTGGCCGAGGCACTCCAACAGGTGTTTGGGCTAAAAGCAGAAAACATTGCCCTGCTGATGAACGAAGAGGCGACTTTCGAGAGCATACAGGCCGCCTTTGAAGGCCTGGTCCAAAAAACGGGCAGCAGCCCGGCGCTGTTTTATTTTGCGGGGTCGGGAAGGGTGGTGACCGGACCCGCCGATCATCCGACCGGTTCGAAGGGTATTGGATACGACGAGGTGGGCAACGGGGTGGGGGAACTGCGGCTCCTCAGTGCCGACGGAAAAGAAATATCCCTGGCCCTGTTGCAAGAGCTTGTAAAAGCCGGGACCCCGGAAAATTTGAGTACGTGTTTTGATTGCGTCATCGCTGCTAACCTCGACCATGTCAGCCAATACAACATCAGTCCTGTCGGTGCCTTTTCCTTGGTTTCCGGATACATTGAAAACCGAATCGGGTGGAGGCCGGGATGCCTGGAGAACAAAGATGGCGGGGTATTTACGCAGGCATTGCTCCATTTGCTCAAGCAGACACCGGCAGAAGGCTTGAAGATAAGCGAGTTGCTGAAAGCGTTGAAAAAGCAGGAGATTCCTTTCGCAGGTACGAACAGCATATTCCCCCGTGTTTTCGGCGTTGAAAACGAACGCTTCCTGCAGCCGGATCCCCTCTTGAAAGAGGATATGAAGCGGATACGGGAGTTTTTTCTGCGCATGGCGCGGGAGGGGTTTTCCCGGTTTGAAAGCTACGATCCCCGTGCTTTGATCGAGCTGGCTTTTGTCCAGCACTGCTTAGGGGATTCCAAGGGGGGCATCCGAACCCTGGAAGGGCTGCGCGGTAAAGAGTTCCCGATCGATTTTCCGCTGGGACGTATCCTGGTGGAATCGGCCGGTAAGGACGACAAGGAACAATGGAACCATGCCGTAAAAGCACTGCGGGGATGTCCTGATCAAAATAATCCTGCCGTCTCGTACTACCTGGGCAAAGCATTGCTCGGCTCGATCCTCGCGGAAAATGAAGCCGAGGTGGAGAAACTGTTCAGCCGCTATGCCGAAGCGGGATTTCCACTCGGCTATAGGGAAGAAGTCGAAACCTACCTCAACTCCCGGAACCCGGAGAAACATATCCGTTTTTTGCTCCTAAAAGCCAGGAATAAAGAACGCGAACAGAAATGGGAGGAAGCGCTCGGGGTACTGGCACATGCAGCTTCCCTGGACAGCAAAAAAGCGCTGGAGGGCTTGGTGGACCTCTCTGCCCGCCTTAAGCGATGGGATAAGGTCATGGCTGCGGGTACGTCCTTGATGCTGAGTGGGCAGGGCAGTGAATTTTTTGAGGTAAAATTTATAAATTATATGCTCGAGGCCCTTGGTCAAGAATACCCTGTACACTTTTTAAAAGATCTTATTGAAAAATCCGAAAAAGTGCACGACAGGGCAAAACTCCTTTCCTGGATAGCAGCCTATCAAAAGTTCCTGAAGAAAAACCCAATTCCATCCATAAAAAAACCACAAGACCAATGAAAAAACGCCTTTTCGCCCTGTTTGTCGGTATCAACGCGTACCAGCGCTCCGACGGCCTCCGGACCCTCAGCGGGGCCGAACCCGATGCCCGCAACCTGGAGGGCTTTATCCGGGAAATGGGGGCCGATGTGGACTTCCAGCCGGCGAGGCTGCTCGGACCGGACGCTACGCGCAGCCGGATCATTGACGGTATCCGCCATCACCTCGGCCAAGCGGGCAGCGGTGATGTGGCCCTGTTTTACTTCTCGGGGCACGGGCTCCGGGAAAAAGCGCCCCTGGCTTTTGAACAGACGAACAATACCGCAGCGATAGAGTCCCTCGCCTGTTACGACAGCTATGCCGATACCCATACGTTCGGGCTGGCGAACAAAGAACTGCGCTACCTCCTCCACGAAGCGGGGAAGAACAAACCGCACCTGGTCGTGATTACCGATTGTTGCCACTCCGCCGCAGCTACCCGCGGTGGGTTGCTGCCGGTCCGCCGCAGCGGGGGAACTGAAATCTACGATATGCTGCCCGCCCGGGAGTGGCAGCATTTTTTGTTTGCCGGGGAGATTTCCCCGGAGCGGCCGCTCAACGCACAGGAGCTGGAAGCCCAGCTCCCCCAAGCGCAGCACTTGCACCTCGCCGCCTGCCAGGCGGAACAATCGGCCTTCGAGGTGGGCGGGGAAGGGGTTTTTACCACCCACCTACTGGAGGTGCTCCGGCAGTCGAGCGGAGCGGTCTCCTACCACGAGTTGCGGGAGCGCACGGCTAATTTGATCCGCTCCCGTACCCGGCAGTACGAACAAACCCCCGGCATCTATGCGCCCAAGGACACTTTTTTGGCAGAAGAGGCTTTCCTGGGTATGGAGCAACGCCAAAACAAGATCTTCGTGGCCGTCAGCGTCGGTGAAGCGGACATCCGCATCAACCGGGGGCTGATCCATGGCTTGCCGCCTGAAAACGAACAAGAGGGCATAGCGATTTCCGTCTTTGAAAAAGACCATCCTGAAGCAGGGGAAGTAGCCGCTGCAAAGGTCTGGAAAACCGATATCGCCTCCTCCGAGATCCGCTTGGTCGGCTCGGCAGAGCTGAAAAACGACCGGCTGTACGAAGCCCATATCGAGGGGCTCTACCAACGCGATTTCCAGGTGGCCTTTTATGGCGATGCTGCCGAAGAAGCTGGTAAACAATTGGTTCGCGAAGCTTTTAAGGCTACTTTTCAAAAAGATATCGCCGAAGCACCGGGCCCCAATACCGATTGTGTCGTCGTCCTCCACCAAAACCGAATCACCCTTGCCCACCCGGATTCGGACTACCCATCGCTGGACGAAGACAAATACCTGCCCCTCGTAAAACAACTCAATGGCTACACCGCCGAAAATGCGGCACAGGTGCTGCGCCATCTGCAGCATATCGCCAAATACCAGGTGACCCGCAACATCGCCAACCGCAATTCCGACTTGAACCCCGGCCATTTTCCCTTTAAAATTGGCATCGGGAAACACGGCTACCCGACCCGTACGGCCCCCTGGAACGAAAAGGAGGGCTGTTTCGATATTCAATTAGGCGAAACCGCTGCGGAACCTCAAGTGGCCAACCTGTTTTTTACCATTTCGAATAACGCCCCGGATACGCTCTACTTCTGCCCGATGTACATGTCCCAGCGTTTTGGCGTATCTCCGAACTTGTTCGATGGAACAGGGTCATCGCTTTCCCTCGACCCCGGTAAAAGCAATGAGCAGCAAATGAAGTTTGGTTTGGAATCTTTTATTGCCGACTTCAACCAGCCTTTTGAGAAAGGCCTCTTCCGCTTGTTCGTCGCCACCGAAGCGTTTAACCTCGCGGGGATGAAGCAGGAGGACCTGCCGGCACCAGAACGCGCTGCCAAGCGGGGAAGAGGCGCCAAAGGCCCCCTAATGGATATAGCCAAGAACAGTAAAAGGGCCGATTGGATCATCGTGGACTATCCCGTCCGCATCCTCAACCCAGCGTATAGCAAACCAGATTGATAACCGACTTGTTGCGATGGGTCAGCGAGGTGGGAAAAAAGGGCCATTTTGACCCCTCGATGATTCCCCTCGCAACAAGTCTAATAAGTAAAACCCAATCATCATGAACGATTCCACTAAACTGGTCGAACAACACTTGAAGGATAGCCTGGCACAGAAAACCGGCCTCGCCCAGGAAGACGTCCAGAAAATCTTAGGGGAAATGGTCAAAGAGGGTAGGGCGCGCAAGTCCACCCACCGGGGAAAAGAAATATTTGGAAGGGTTTGACGCGCTTATTTTTTGTATTCACCTAAAATTACATACTCTGTCATCTTATGAAACACCAAAATCTCTTTGCCCTTTTTTTCGCTTGTTTCCCCTTTTTCCTGCACGCCCAATACTTGGAGGGGGTAGAAGCGCTCGCCGCGCAGCGCTTCCCGGAAGCCCTGGGCTTGTTCCAGCGCGCCGGTACCAAAACACCCGCTTTGGAACACTTGGGCATGGCCCGCTACTTTTCGGCTGCGGGCAACCCGGCGTTCCACCTGGATTCCGCCTATGCGCGGGTGCTATCGGGCTCGAAGGCGTACCAGGGCATAGACTCCAAAAAACGGGAAGCGGTCAAGGAAGCATTAGGAACAGACAATCCGCTGAAAATCAAAAGAGAGATCGAAAAGCTGTGGTTTGCGGAAGCCATGGCACTAAACGAGGTGCCGGCGCTGGACCGGTTTTTGACGGGCGTAAAAAGTGCGCTGTCTGAACAGGTCAACGCTGCCAGCACGCTTCGCAACCAGCTCGCCTTTGAGGCGGCGTCCGCGCAGGATACCCGGGAAGCATGGAACCAACTGCTCACAAAATACGGTTCAAGCCTGCGCAGCACCCATCCGCCCTTCTTCCAAAAAGCGGGGCTGCGCCTCTTTGAAGGGTTTGTAAAGGAAAACGGCTGGGCAGAACAGCAAAAATTCCAAACCCTCTACCCGGAAGCCAACTTTGCACGGGATACCGTCCTGGCGCGCATAAAGGCCGCCTCTGCCCTGGCGGCCCGCAGCAGGCCGGAGGGCTGGGAATCTTTTGCCCGCCACTTCAGCGGCACGGTATTTGAACCGATGGGTATGGACTCCCTGTCCGGCTTTATCGTCCAAAAGGGGAACCTGGCGCAGTGCGAACAATACCTCAAGACTTGGCCAAACGGCCCGAAAAGGGAACCGATATGGGAGCGCCTCTATCGCCTGTACCGCTCCAGCCAGCCCGACCCGACGGGCTTGTCGTCTTTCTCCGCTCGTTTTCCCGATTTTCCTTTCCAGGAACGCCTCCGGCAGGACGAAAAAACGGCACTGGTGTTTTTCTACGAGGCTACCCTGCGCAGCGACAGCGTGGGGAGGATGAGGCGCTTCCTGCAAAGCTATCCCACATACCCCAAAGCGGATTCGGTCTGGCTCCGCTACTACACCCTGGCACGCGCAAAAGCCAAAGCCCCGGCCGAGGTAGATGCCTTCTTAAACGCCAACCCCGGGATGCCCGCCGCACTCCGCGACAGTGTGGTCGCAGAAAAAAAAGAATGGGAAGACCGCCTCGCAAAACAAGCATACGACCGCCTGGTGGCAGCCGGGTACCCAACCCCCCTGTTGCGGTACGCCACCAAACAACCGCCGATGAAGTTCGCAAAGGAAGCACAGGACAAACTGGCCGAAATCCTGCTCCAATCGGATTCCGTGAGCGTCATGCGCGCTTT
>JBEGMH010000375.1:0-3870 GCA_041183125.1 Bacteroidota bacterium
CCGAAGTTTCGGCTGGATATGATCTTGTTGTTTTCATCCACCAACAATACGGGAATCGTATTATTAGAAAGGATAATTTCGAGGTGGAGGGATAAGTCCTCCGGTGGTTCAGGGCTATTGACTTCCGTTTGTGCCATGGCCCAGTGTCGGGCCTTGTTTTGTTCTTCAATAGCCAGCCGGTTGCTCAGGTACGTGGTATAGAGGAGCGAGATGAGGATAATGACTACACCGGCTACCGCGAGGTATAGCTTCCATTGCGATTTTTTGAAATAAATATCCATATAGGCCTGAATGGGCAAGATGTTTTTGGGTTATGATCTTTGGACTTGTTGCGAGAGGCCGCAAGTCTTTTCAGGTAAACGATAGGGATATTCAGATTATTATTTTAACAGTACTATAACGGTTACGGCTGGGTTTTCCCGTTTTTGAGGTAGGTCTCTGCGCGGAGCACGGTGTTTTCCCGCACGTTCATATAAAACAGGTTGTAATCGCCGATGTGGTAGTTGGCGCGCCAGTACAGGAAACTACCTGGGAAGCGCGGTTTGCTGACCCACAGCAGGCTATTGGTATTTTGGGCGTCGCTGACGCGGGGGTAGATTTTTTCAAAATTCCAGAGTACCGCCCCTTTGTGGAGTTCTTTGGGGGCGTAGGTGGAGTCTGCGCGCCAGTTGAGCGGGTTAGTGGTGGCGATTTTCTCTTTGGATTCGGGGTAATTGGGAGTGTGCCCCTTGAGGTAAGTCCGCCAGGTGCAGTAGCAGCCAGTCTCCTCCGGGGAGGCACAAGGTTTGAGAGAGGTGTACAGGCTGGTCGAGACAGGCATCCCGACCAGATAAGCCGCCACGAGCTTGGACTGGAGTGGGGTACCGTCGAAAAATTCTTTGAGCAACTGCCGGGCGTGCTGGGTACCCTGGCTATGCCCGGCGATGAGGATGGGCCGCCCCTGGTTGTAGTGGTCCAGATAGTATTGGAAAGCACGGCGCACATCGTCGTAGGCCAGTTCAAATGCGCGGGCTGCATCCTCTTTTTGTTCGGAATAATAGGCTTTGATGTGGGCCTGCCGATAGCGGGGCGCATAGACCCTTCCCGCCTGGTTGAACAGGCTGGCCTGGTGGCGGATAGCGGATTCGTCTATGCGTGCATTGAGTGCAGGGTCATTGATGGGGCCGTTCCAGAGGGTTTCGCCCTTTTTTTTCCCGGTGTAAATGGTGGGATGAAGGAAGAAGATATCTACGCCTGCTTCTTGCTGCCGTTCGGGGTATCCTTTGGGAAAACGATCAGCCTCATCGTTGCGGGAGGGCAGGGCGGCCCAATTTTCTTCCAGGCTGTAATCGGGAGCGGTAGGGCGGAGGGATTGTTCAAAAGTACCTTCGGGAAAAGAGGCACAAGCTCCTGTGAACAAGGCCAGGATGGACAGCATCAATGCAGGGCGCATATATTTACAGTATTAATTTGCATAACAAAACACAGGGGAACTTCAAAAGTTTTGTGAAATATAGAGGGGAGCGCTGCCTCAGAAGGCTCTCTTTGCCAAAAGCTATCCATCTATTTTGAACAGGCACCCATTTTTAGGTAAAAGCAGCGAAATGCCTGTTTATACGTCTTCCTCTCCGCTCTTTTATTTTAACCCCTGTGCTTTCCGAAGGAATTCCTGCCCTTTGGCGGGATTGCCCGAGGCAAAATAAGCGGTGCTGAGATTGGTCCATGCGTCGGGTAGGGTAGGGCTGAGCTCAGCTGCCTGTGTGAAACAGCGTATGGCCTCCCGGTGGTTCTGGCTCATGCCATGGGCGATGCCCAGAAGGCGCAAAATCTCGTAGTCGTTGGGGCGCAGACGGTCTGCTTCCTCGAGCAGTACAATCGCACCGGGTAGGTCGCCGCGCACCTCCCCGGCGTAGCGGCCTGCGTCGCGCAGGGCAAGGGGTAGGTTTTCCAGGGCTTCTTTATACCCTGGACTGACCTCCAGGGCTTTTCGGTAAGCGGTGATGGCTTGGTCGTATTCTTTGAGGTAGAAATGTGCGTTGCCCTGGATGAGAAATGCGTTGGCGTAAAAAGGGTGCAACTCGGTGGCGCGTTGTGCATGTCCAATCGCTTCGCGCAACAAGCGCACCTGGACCAGGCTGTCTTTCTCTTCCCGGGAACGGTCCACCAGCGACCCGGCCACGGCATTGCGCAGCTTAGCGCTGTTGGGAGAGGTTTGGATATCCGTGGTGAACAAGGTGAAATTGTCCTTCCAGACGGGGTTGCGGGCAATGGTCCGCACCGAGAGCAACAATACGACGGTACCCAGAAGGGCAAGGCGAAGCTTTCCGGGGCTGCCCGAGGGTTTTTTTAGGGGAAAAAAGAGCAGCCCCAATGCCATGGCAAAACCGATGGAGGGCATGAACGCCAGGCGCTCTGCCAGGTGGGTGCCGACGGGGAAGACCAGATTGGATACGATGGACAGAGGGACGAGGTAAAACCACACCGCAATGCCCAGCGGGTTGCGCCGCTTCGCGCCATACACCCCTACCCCGATCAGGCCGAGGTAAGCCAATCCGCTGATCCATACGCGCACATCGCCAAAGTGCATCAGGTCAATGTGCCGGGGGTAGTAGTCGTGGGTCAGGGCCAGCGGGAAAAAGAGCAGTTGCAGGTAGCGGCCAAGGGCGTACAGGGCCGTAGCTAATTTCTCTAAGGGCGAAAAGGCCACAAACTGCCCTCCCACGAGCTTTAGATAGGGGTTGTTCATGAATTCCATGGGCGGTGCCCCGGTACTCCAGCCCAAAATAGCCCCGCGGATGGCCAGGAAGACCGCAGCGGCCCCGAGGTAGGGGAGCAGGGAAAGGCCTATTTTCCCCAAGCTGCGCTGCCCAACGAACCAAAGGGTCAGCGGCAGCAAAGCAATATAGGTGATGGCGTTTTCTTTGGAAAGCAGCGCTGCGAACAAACTCAACGCCCCTCCTATGTGCAGCAGGTAGTTTTTGTTCCTGAAGGCGCTCAAGGCCAGGTACAAGGCACCTAAGCTGCCCAATAAGGATAGTATCTCGTCCCGGCCTTTGATGTTGGCCACAGCTTCTACGTGGATGGGGTGTGCGGCGAACACCAGCCCGGCGGCAAAAGCGGCGTACAGGGCATTTTGCCCCCATTCGTCAGGGGGGAACAAGCGGAGGAGCACGTAAAAAAAGAGCAGGCAGCAAGCGCCAAAGAGAAGGATATTGACCAAGTGCCCGATAAAAGGCGATTGGCCGAACAACTCGGTCTCCAGGGCAAAGGTGAGGAGGGAAAAAGGTCGGTAGCGCCCTCCTGCTACGAGCCGGGCCTTGCCGGGTTCTTTGAAGAACCCATAGAACGTGTCGTACTGCAAAATGCCCGGGATACCTTTTATCCCCTGGGTGGTAAACATATTTTCCGTAATGACAATGGCATCGTCTTGTGTGTAGCCATGCCCGAGGGTGTTGGCGTAGAGCAAAGAAGCGAAAAGAAAGAGCGCCCCGGCATACGTACGTACGGCCTTCGGGAGCTGGCGCTGGGCCACAGGGTCGGGGGTGGTTGGTTCGGTACGGGTGGCCTTTTGCGGCCTTTGGTTCGGCTTCGCCATGAGCAGTGAGCGCTTGTTGCGGATGAATGATGGTACAGTGGCCAGGGAGGATCAACGCGGGCTGAAAAGGTGCTTGTTGCCGGTCAACGCCCCGCCACCTGTCTATTTTTGTGCCGAATGTATGGAATTTCTTCTATTTCCAGTGCCATGGAACCGCAAATAAGATGGCAGGGGAACGCTGAACGGCATTTATCTACTTTTTTGCGGTATTCTGCTACAAAGATTTATTTTTGTTTGTCCTGATTTTGCGAAAGCCTTCATTTCATAACCTTATATCCATCCTTATGAGAATTCGA
>JBEGMH010000376.1:0-6587 GCA_041183125.1 Bacteroidota bacterium
TCGCAGTTGAACGAGCAGATGATCTGGATGTTGAGGCAATCCGACAACAACCCGTCGGAGATATTGAGCAGGGTGGACACCGGGGAGTTCCCGTCCAGGTTGCGGTCCATGATGACCTGTTCGGCATCTTCGATCACCAGGATGGAGTTGGGCATGTTCACCAGCGAGGAGATCAGGTTCGGAGTGGTGATGGACGGTGCCATGTTGGGCGGCAGGAAGATCACCTCCTTTTTGAGCTTGGTGATCAGGTGCCGGATGTACGAGGTCTTACCCGTGCCCGGCTTGCCGTGCAGCAGCAGGATGCCCTTGTCGTCCTTGCGCGATAGGCGCTTCAGGATGTGCTGGTGGACCTCCGGGAAGTCGTCGTTGTAGTTCTCCTCCAGGTTGAGCTTGGTGCGGTTTACGCGCAGGGAGGTCAGGGACAGTCCATATTCGCCGTTCACGAACATATAGATAGACGGCTCCCGCCGGGATCGCTTCCTTTTAAACCCCCTGAACGATTGGGCCAGCGTTTCCGCCTGCTCAGCGAGCGGGTTGGCGAACAGGAGGTGTGCGTAGTTGTATTCGTAGTTGAAACAAACCAGGATGCCTGGTTCCAGTATGTGCAATGCCTTCTCTAACTCCGTTTTCTTGTTGTAGCCGTTCATCATCTTAGACCAGTAGGTGTGCGTCACGTCGCCGCCGTGTGCTTCTTTGAACCATTCAGCCGTCTTCTTCACCTGGATATGACGGACCAGGATGGTACTCGGCGTCCCTTGAAAATGCATGGCGTACATGGCAAAGTCGTTGAGGTACGAGCTCGGCGTATCGGAGAAGATATCCGAAAAACCCGGGCTTTTGACATGTTCCATGGCGTTGGACAAAGCTGTTGATTGGTAAACCATTAACGGATTCATGAGTGTGATGAAATATCCCGTGTTCCGGGCATGTTCAGGGTTTGGTGTTTCAAAGATTTCCGTATAATGCTAAAAGTAGGGCAAACAGTTCCCGACAAGCTCTTTTTTTTGAAAAAAATGAAAAAAGTTGCAGATTAGGGGCACTTTCCCCAAAATCTTCCACCATTTGCCCATGTTCATCGAAAAAACTCGCTTTCTGCGAACTACTTTTTGGATTTTTGTCTCTAATCAAGGTAATTCATAACGTTTATTAACCAATCTTTCAACCATGAAACTCCGTTTTGTTTTTGCAAGCCTTTTTTTATTAGCCTCTGTGCTCACCTATGCCCAAACGGCAGATGAGGTTATCTCCAAGTCTATCGAAGCATTGGGAGGGCTCGAAAAGTGGAAGTCGTTCACGACCTCCAAGTCTACCGCGACCATGTCTATGCAGGGCTTTGAATTCCCCGCTACCCTGATCAATGCCGCGCCCAACAAAATGCGCGTGGACGTCAGCGTGATGGGCCAAAACATCGTCCAAGCATACGACGGCACTACGGCCTGGATGCTCAACCCACTGCAGGGAGGCGCCGATGCGCAGGTCATGCCGGATGAAGCCGCTGCCGAAATGAAGTCGCAGGAATTTCAAAACCCGCTCATAGACTACGCTGCGAAAGGCCACAAAGCAGAACTGGACGGAAAGGAAACCGTAGAAGGTACCAACTGCCACAAAGTTAAGCTCACCAAAAAAGACGGCACCGTAGAATACTACCTGATCGACGCCGAGTCCTTCGCACCTATCATGATGCGCACTGCGGTAAAGTCCGGCCCCGGTGCAGGCCAGTTTGTCGAAACTTTCATGAGCGATTATCAGGAAGTGGACGGGGTCATGGTGCCGTTCTTCGTCGAAGCAAAAGTAGCAGGCAACTCCATGCAAAAAGTAGTCGTAAAGGAAATGAAGTTCAACGTACCTGTCGAAGATAGCCTCTTCGCTTTCCCCAAGAAATAGCCTTGTCGCGGGGGGGGGATGCCGAGGACGGAAACACCTCTTTTCCCTCTCTCCGACCAGCATACCCTTGGGATGTAGGGTTTCACAAAGACGCAAAGCCGGAAAAGTCCCCTTTGCGTCTTTGTTTCTTTGCGAGAGGTATAAAAAGCCCTCCTTTGCGTCTTTGCGTCTTTGCGAGAGGTATAAAAGCCCTCCTTTGCGTCTTTGCGAGAGGTATAAAAAGCCCTCCTTTGTGTCTTTGCGAGAGGTATAAAAAGCCCTCCTTTGTGTCTTTCCGAAAAACATTTGTAGCCCATAAAGTACAACACACCATGAAATGGATCATTAGCCTGGGCCTTCTGGCCCTCATCAGCCCGCTCTCAGGCCAGGTAGCGGTCGAAAACTTGTTCGGCAACCTTCGGGCGCGCCAAATCGGGCCCGCCACGACCAGCGGCCGCATCAGCAGTATAGATGCAGTGCACCGCAGCCCGGAAATCATCTACGTAGGCACTGCCGGGGGCGGGGTCTGGAAAAGCGTCAGCGGAGGGGCTTTCTTCCAGCCGGTCTTCGACGACCACGTGCAGTCCATCGGCAAAATAGCCATTGACCAACAACACCCGGACACGGTCTGGGTAGGTACCGGCGAACCCTGGGTGCGCAACAGCGTCTCCCCGGGCAACGGAGTCTATCGCAGCACCAACGGAGGTAAAGCTTGGGAACACCTGGGCCTGTCCACCACCGAGCGCATCAGCGATATCCTCATCCATCCCAACAACCCCAACGTGGTCTATGTCGCCGCCCAGGGGGCCCTCTGGAACCCCCATCCCGACCGGGGCGTCTATAAAACAACCGACGGCGGAAAGTCCTGGAACAAAATCCTGTATATAGATGAACACACCGGTGCGGCCGACCTCAGCATGGACCCCTCTAACCCGGACATCATCTATGCCGCTATGTGGAGCCACCGCCGCTACCCGGACTTCTTCGACTCCGGACTCAATGGGAAAAGCGGCCTCTACAAAACCACCAATGGAGGCCAATCCTGGGACACCATCCACAACGGACTGCCCAAAGAAACCCTCGGGCGCATGGCCGTCGCCGTCGCCCCCTCCAACCCCGACCTGCTCTACCTCAGCGTCGAGTGCAAAAGCAAAGAGGGCAAAGGACTCTACCTGTCTACCGATAAAGGGGCTTCCTGGAAAAAAGTGAGCTCGGAATTCAACACCACCGTGCGCCCTTTCTATTTCTCCCACCTCGTCGTGGACCCCAAAAACGACAGCATCGTCATGAAAGCCGGGCTGTCGCTCATCATCAGCGAGAACCGGGGCAAATCCTTCCGCAGTATGGACGGTAGCGTCCACTCGGATATCCACGCCGTCTGGATTGACCCCAACCACCCCAAACACGTACTGCTCGGCTCCGACGGGGGCGTTTATGAATCCTTTGACCGCGGCGCGTCGTTCAAAATGTTCATGAACCTGCCCGTCGCCCAGTTCTACCACGTCAGCGTGGACAACGAAGTGCCGTACAACGTCTATGGCGGCCTGCAAGACAACGGCTCCTGGTACGCGCCTTCCCGAAAACCAGGCGGCATCGGCAATGCCGACTGGAAGCCGACCTTTGGAGGCGACGGCTTCTGGTCTTTCCCACACCCCACCAACAGCGATATCGTGTTCAGCGAATACCAGGGAGGTAACCTGGTGCGGTTCAGCAAAAAGACGGGTATGGCCAAAGAAATACGCCCCATACCGGAACCGGGCGAACCGAAATACCGCTTCAACTGGAACGCACCCATCCACATCAGCCCAAACAACCCCAACCGCATGTACTTCGGGGCCCAGTTCCTCTTCCGCAGCGACGATATGGGCGATTCCTGGGTCCGCATCTCCCCCGACCTGAGTACCAACGACCCGAAAAAACAGCGCCAAAAGGATTCCGGCGGACTGACCATAGACAACTCGGGCGCTGAAAACCATTGCACCGTCTATGCCATTGCCGAATCCCCTAAAAATGCAGACGTACTCTGGGTCGGTACCGATGACGGAAACCTGCAGGTCAGCTCGGATGGTGGTGCTTCGTGGTCAAACGTAGCCGTAAATATCCCCGGACTGCCCCCGCATACCTGGGTCGCCCAAATCGAAGCTGGCCGCTTCGACGCGCAGACGGCCTTCGTCGCATTTGACGGCCACCGCAGCGGCGATACGAAAACCTATGTGTACAAAACGACCGACCTGGGCAAAACCTGGACGCTCCTAACGGGCAAACAGGTCGAGGGCTACGCGTTCTGCATCCGCCAGGACCTGGTCAACCCCGAGCTGCTCTTCCTGGGTACCGAGTATGGCCTCTACGTAAGCGTAGACGGCGGGGCCAACTGGGGCCGCTTCTCGGCCAACCTGCCCAAAGTGGCCGTACACGACCTGGTCATCCACCCGCGCGACCATGCACTGGTAATGGCTACCCACGGCCGCGGCATCGCTATCCTCGACGATATCACGCCGCTGCGCCAGTTGAGCCCGGACGTGTTGAAAAAGCCTTTTCACTTTTTTGAGCCCAGTACCTTCACCCTGCGCGACGCCGGAGCCGCTTCCGGCTGGTTTGGGGGCTCCGGCAATTTCGTCGGGCCCAACCCTTCTTCCGCCGCACAAATCCGCTACTACATGGCCAAACGCCACACCTTCGGCAAAATGAACGTGGAGGTCTGGAAAGACGGGAAACTCCTGAAAACCCTGCCCGCCGGCAAAAGCGCAGGCATCAATATCGTGGAAATGCCGACTACCATGGAACGGCCCAAGGCCGCTCCTACCAAAAACGTACAAGCCATCGGAGGCAGCTTGTTCGGCCCCAACCTGGATGCCGGTACCTACGAAGTGAAGGTGATCAAGGATAAATCGGAGTATGTCTCTTCTTTTACGCTGGTGTACGATACCAGAGCTCCGTACAGCGCCGAAGAGCGCGCCCTGCAGCGCGAAACGACCCTGAAACTCTATGCGCTCACCGAACAACTGGCCTACCACTATGCCGTGCTCGAGCGCATGGAGAAACAAGCCCGCCACCTCGCGGATTCATTAGCCGACAAGCGCAGCGCCAAACTGAAATCGGCTTTGCTGCAATCGGCGGGCAAAGTGGAAACCCTGCGCAAATCCTTCGTCGCCACAGAGGGCGATGGCTATATTGACGAGGACGAGTTCCTGCGCGAAGAGCTCGGTAACGTCTATCGGCAGGTGAGCACCTACCCGGGTAAGCCCACTGCGTCACAGCTCCGCCGCACAGAGTCCATCGCAGGGGAGATAGCGAAACTGCAAACGAACGTTCAAAGTATCCAACAAAAAGAAGTCGCCCTGCTGAACGCCCAGTTGGCTAAAATCAACTTCCCCGCCATTACCTGGCCCACGTTTGAGGATTTCCTCAAAGAGGAATGATTTTGTTGCCGGGGGGTAAAAAGACCCTTTGCGCCGGATACCCCCCCCAAATATTTTAAACGAGCGCCTGGTTTTTTGATTTTGCGGAGCAAAATCAAAAAACCAGACGCTCGTTTAGTATTTTAGTATTCAGGCTGGGGCGGTGAGGTACTTTTTACCCCATCCCTCGCAGCCGATGTATTGTATAATCTTAAAAAGATGTCTCAAAATGGTTAGACCACTGATGTATGTAGTATGCGGCTCCTTGCTGCTGAGCTCCTGTGTGACGAAAAAAGATTTCTTGGCGATGCAGGCCAGCCGCGATGACCTCGCCCTCCAAATCGAACGCCAGAAAGCCAACCTCGAAAACTGTGAGCGCGAAAAAGCCGCTGCCCAGGGCCAACTCGGTACGGTGCAGGGCAATTTGCGGGGCAAGGAAAACGACTTGCTGACCTGTAACACCCTACTCGAAAACGAGCGCAACAAAAACGCGATGCTGGCACAGCAGTTGGAGTATTTCAAAACCAACAACGCCAACCTATTAGACCGATTGGCCGACTTGTCGGTGGTCAGCAAGACCGGGGCCGAGAACATCAAGAAATCCCTGGAAGCAATCAACGAACAAAGCAAATACATCAAAGACCTGACCGGGGCGATCCAGCGCAAAGACTCCCTGGCGCTAAACCTGGTCATGAACCTCAAACGCTCCCTGGCCGATGTCAACGACGAAGACGTGACCGTAGAAGTGCGCAAAGGCGTGGTCTATATCTCCCTTTCCGACCGGATGCTCTTCAAATCGGGCAGCGCGGATATCCAGCCCCAGGCAGAGACCGTGCTGAACAAAATCGCCAAAGTGATCAACGACTACAAAGAACTGGAAATCCTGGTAGAAGGGCATACCGATAATGTCCCTATTTCCAATACCTGCGTATCCGACAACTGGGACCTCAGCGTCAAGCGCGCTACGTCCGTGGTGCGCACCCTGCAAAAAAAATACGGCGTACAGCCGCAGCGCATGACCGCCGGTGGGCGCTCCGAATACGTGCCCAAAGCGAGCAATACAACCGAAGACGGCCGTCGCAGCAACCGCCGTACCGAAATCGTCGTCCTACCCGACCTCGACCAGTTCTTCCAACTGCTCGAACCACAACAGAATTAGGCGTTAGTCAAATAGACTTGTTGCGAGGGGATCATCGAGGGGTCAAAAAGGCCCTTTTTTTCCCACACTGTGTCTTTTTTCGGTCATCTAAGGCAGTTAGACTCCCACAAAAAGCCTTCGTGTGGATAAAAAAACACACTTTTTTCCCACCTCGCAGACCCCACGCC
>JBEGMH010000377.1:0-10585 GCA_041183125.1 Bacteroidota bacterium
GTCATCATCACCAAAGCGGCGAAAGAAGCCCGCTACCGCGAGAATTACCTGAGCCAGTTCATTTTTTCCACCCATCCGCGTTTCGTAGCCCTCCAGCAGCACAAACGGTTGATCAACATGAACGATACCAACCGTTTCCCACCCTCCCGTCGCGGGGAGCACGTGTCAGTGGAAGGCGGGGACATGATGATGATCCACCCCGATTACCTGCTCATCGGCTGCAGCGAGCGCTCTTCCCGGCACGGCATCCAATCGCTGACCCAAGCCCTGTTTGAGCAAGATGTGGTCAACCAGGTCGTCCAGGTCAACATCCCCAGCGACCGCTCTTTCATGCACATAGACACCATCTTTACCCAGATTGACCACAAGCACCTGGTGTGCTACAAGCCGTTGGTGGTGGACGGCATCAGCTCCACCGTGGAAGTGCTGCGCAAAAATGGCTCCGTACAGCACTACGCTTCGGTAAAGGCCTTTTTCCAGGAAGAAATCAACCCGGACATGGAATTTATCTACAGCGGGAAAGGCATCTCCCCCTACCAGGAGCGGGAACAGTGGACAGACGGCTGTAACCTGCTGACCATCAAGCCCGGTGTGGCCCTGACCTACGACCGAAACCCCAAAACAGAAGAAGCCTTCCGGGAGGCAGGCTATCAAATCACCCACGCCCTGGACCTGCTGACCGCCCTGGACAGAGGCGTCATCCGGCCCGAACAGGTGGAGCAGACCATCATCACCCTGCCCTCCGGGGAACTGTCGCGGGCCCGGGGCGGTTCGCACTGCATGAGCTGCCCCATTTGGCGAAGCCCAGTATGATGGGTGGATAAAAATCGTTATTTTGCAAAACAGAATGGCAAAGCAATGTACCTACACCAATACCCCAAGCGCGTGCGCTACGGGGAAACCGACCAGATGGGCTATCTGTACTACGGCAACTACGCGCAGTACTACGAAATCGGACGCGTGGAGATGCTGCGCTCCCTGGGGCTGAGCTACAAAGCCATGGAGGAGGAACACGGCGTGTTTATGCCCGTACTGCACCTCGAGATGCGCTATGTGCGCCCGGCCCGCTACGATGAGTTGTTGACCATACAGACCGAGTTGCGCAAGTTGCCGGGGCAGTTCATCGTTTTCCATGTCGAAATCCGCAATGAGCAGCGGAAATTGGTCAATGCCGGGCGCGTACGGCTTTGTTTTGTGGAAAAAACCACGCAAAAGACCGTGCCTGTACCCGATTTTCTTTTAGAGCGATTAAGGCCTTTTTTCGAGGATGAAGCACCGTTGGATTAACCCGCAGTACCTGGAGGCCCGCCTTTGGCGCAGCCGGCCTATGCGCTTGCTGCTGGTATGGGCAAAGCGGCATTCGCTGCCCGGCTTTTTCAATGTGCCCGTGCACACCGTCGTATCGTTTGTGGTGAAAGAACTGAGGCAGTTTGATCTGTTCATCCGCGCCGACGCGGTGGCATTCAGCTTCTTTTTGTCCATCTTTCCTTCCCTGATGGTTTTGTTCACCTTATTGCCCTATCTGAAGCGGACCTTTTTGCACTACCTGCCGCAAGGCGAGCAGTTCGACCTTTTCCTGCAGGTACAGATCCAGCGCTTGCTGCCGGGGGGCGCGGGCCAGCGCCTGTTTGAGTTTGTGGCCGACATCACCAACAACCCGCGCGTAGGGCTCTTGTCGCTGGGTTTTCTGATGTCCATCTACTTCGCTTCCAACGGGATGTTGTCCTTGATGCAGGGCTTCGACAAGTCGTACCCGCTCACCTTTGTGCGGCGCTCCGGCTTTGAAAAGCGGGGGATAGCTATCCTGCTCACCTTCCTCTTGGGGCTGCTGCTCATCGCCTCGGTGGTTTTCATCATCCTGGGGGATTTTTTGTTGGGCTTTTTGTTCGAATGGGTAAAACTGGATGCGCTCAGTGCGCTGTTGCTCAACGCGCTGCGCTGGGTCACCATCCTGTGGCTGTTCTATTTTTCCATTGGCACGATCTACAAGTACGGCATTTCCACGCGCAAGCAGTTCAAAATTTTCACGCCGGGGGCAACGGTGGCGACGGTCTTCAGTATCCTTGCCTCGCTGCTATTTTCCTATTATGTCAACCGCTTCAATACGTACAACCAGCTCTATGGTTCCCTGGGTACCATCATCATCCTCATGCTGTGGGTGCAGATCAACGCGATTGCCCTGCTCATCGGGTTTGAGTTGAACGCCAGTATCGCGGTCAACCGCGACCAGCGACAATCCATTTTTGACGAAAATAAACTGCCATGAACACCTCCCGATGGATAGGGCTATGCGCGATAGCCCTTTTTTCGACTGCCCTTCCCCGCTTGGAGGCGCAGAAGTACAGCAACGAGTTCCTGGCCATCGGTGTCGGTGCCCGCGCCCAGGCGATGGGCAATGCCGTCATCGCTTCCTGTGCCGACGTGAGTGCCGGCGTCTGGAACCCCGCCGGCTTAGCCGACCCCGAGCGCGCGGGAAAGACCCGGATCGGCGCCATGCACGCAGAATGGTTTGCCGGGGTGGGCAAGTTCGACTACCTGGCAGCGGCCCTGCCCATGGCGCAAGAGGGTAGGGTATTAGGCATCTCCCTCATCCGCTTCGGCATAGACGAAATCCCGAATACCCTGTCGCTGTACGAAAGCGACGGCACCGTGAATTTCGAAAACATCCGCGAGTTCTCCGCGGCGGATTATGCGCTCGTCCTGAGCCACGCACGCCTCGTGGAACGCTCCAAAGGGCAGTGGCTGTTAGGGGGAAATGTGAAAATCATCCACCGCCGCATAGGGCCTTTCGCCAATTCCTGGGGCTTCGGCCTGGACCTGGGCGCCCAGTATATCCGCAAAGACTGGCGCTTTGGCGTGCTCGCCCGCGACATCACCAACACCTTCAACGCCTGGTCGTTCCGATTCACCGAGGCCGAAAAGGAAGTCCTGCAACTGAGCAACAATGAAATCCCTATCAACAGCATAGAGCTCACCCGGCCACAGGTGCTCCTTGGCGCATATAAGCGCTTCGCCCTGTCCCCTAAGTTTGGCCTGGCACCGGAACTAAGCGCGCACCTCACCACCGACGGCAAGCGCAACACACTGCTGCCGGGCGAAGTGGTCAGCATAGACCCCGCGTTTGGCATAGAAGCCGACCTCCGCAGAATGCTCTTCCTCCGCGGCGGGGTGAACCAGTTCCAGCGCGAAACGGATTTTGGTGGAAAAACATACTACTCGCCCCGCCCCTCGGTGGGCGTGGGCTTCCGCTTCGGGGGCCTGTACATAGACTACGCGTTCACCGACCTCGCCGCCGACCAGAACACGTACTCCCACATCGTATCCCTGTCGCTGGAGTGGTAGTGCGGGGCACTACGTTGCTACTTTTTGAGCATAAACTTGCGGTGTTTTGCTATCTTTGCCCCTCGCTGACCCCTCGCAACAAGTCTTATATAAAACCGCCAAACACATATACCGTCTATTATGGAACATTTGCGCTATCAATTCAAATCGCTGGAAAAAATACCCACCAAGGTATGGCAGGACGCCCGGGAAGGCTCCCGACACATCGCTCAAAGCATAGGGCTGGCTATCCGCCAAAAACAACAGGACGGAGAGCAAATCGTGCTGGGCCTGGCCACGGGCTCTTCCCCCATCCTGATCTACCAGGAGCTGGTGCGCATGCACCGCGAGGAAGGCCTCAGCCTGCGCAACGTCATCACCTTCAACCTCGATGAGTACTACCCGATGCAGCCCGACGCGCCCCAGAGCTATGTGCGCTTTATGAAAGAGTGGCTCTTCGACCATGTGGACATCAAACCCGAAAACATCCATATCCCCGACGGCAGGCTGCCCCTGGACCAGGTGGAAGAGTTCTGCTCCGCGTACGAGAAAAAAATCGCCCAGGCCGGCGGTATTGATATCCAGATCCTGGGCATCGGCCGTACCGGCCACATCGGTTTCAACGAGCCCGGCTCCTTTGAAACGTCCACAACCCGACTGGTACGCCTCGATGCCATGACCCGACAGGATGCCCTCAAGGACTTCCCCTCCGAAGAGGAAGTGCCCTACCGCGCCATCACCATGGGCATCAAAACTATCCTGAAAGCCAAGTGCATCTACCTCATGGCCTGGGGCCAGCACAAGGCAGAAGTGGTGCAAAAAGCGGTCGAAGGCCCCATCCTCCCCACGCTGCCGGCCAGCTACCTCCAAAACCACCCCAACGCCAAAGTATATCTCGACCACGCCGCCGCCGAAAAACTGACCCGCTTCAACGCCCCCTGGCTCATCGGGCTCTGCAACTGGGACGACGAGCTCATCTGCAAAGCCGTCATCTGGCTCTCCCTGACCGTCGGGAAACCCATCCTCAAACTGACCAACGAAGATTACAACGAGCACGGCTTGTCGGACCTCGTCGTGGAACACGCTTCGGCCTACGAACTCAATATCCGTATCTTCAACCGCTTGCAACGCACCATCAGCGGCTGGCCGGGCGGAAAACCCAATGCGGACGACAGCACCCGCCCCGAACGCGCCAAACCAAGCAAAAAGAGGGTCATCCTCTTCAGCCCCCACCCCGACGACGACGTCATCTCCATGGGCGGTACCTTCCTGCGCCTCGTCGAACAAGGCCACGAAGTACATGTCGCCTACCAAACGTCGGGCAACGTGGCCGTCCACGACCACGACGCCCTTCGCTACCTCGAATTCTTCCAGGAATTCGCGGAAACGGAAAACGAACAGCCCGAGGCAGAGAAAAAACGCCTCAAACTCATCAAGTTCCTACAGCACAAAAAAGCCAATCAGGTGGACCTGCCCGAAATCCGCACCATCAAAGGCTTGATCCGACGGGGGGAAGCCCGCGCCGGCGCCCGCTTCTGCGGATTGGACGACCAACACATCCACTTCCTCGATATGCCGTTCTACGAAACCGGCCGCACCCGCAAAAACCCTATCGGACAGGAAGATATCAGCATCATCGCCAACCTGATGGAGAAGATAAAACCCCATCAGGTCTTCGCCGCCGGCGACCTGGCCGACCCACACGGCACCCACCGGGTATGCCTCGATGCTATCTTCGCCGCCTTCGAGGGCCTCAAAGAACAGCCCTGGACCAAAGACTGCTGGCTCTGGCTCTACCGCGGTGCCTGGCACGAATGGGCCATAGACGAAATCGAAATGGCCGTGCCCATCAGCCCGGAACAGTTGCTCAAAAAGCGCCGCGCCATCTTCATGCACCAGTCCCAAAAAGACCGGCCCCCCTTCCCCGGCAACGACGAACGCGAGTTCTGGCAACGCGCCGAAGACCGCAACCGAGGC
The DNA here is from genome assembly GCA_041183125.1 of Bacteroidota bacterium. Classification (GTDB taxonomy): domain Bacteria; phylum Bacteroidota; class Bacteroidia; order Chitinophagales; family Saprospiraceae; genus JADJPL01. Next base: position 5,299 of record JBEGMH010000377.1, read on the forward strand.
ACCGCCCTCACCTACCGGAACCTGGGCCTCGCCGAATACGAAGCGATCGAAGCGTTCCGCCGTTGGAAATTTTCCTGGCAGCCCTTGGGCAAATAACCTCTCAACCTATGCTTGACAAATGCATCGCGCTCTGCGCCTTAATCGGTTTTATGAGCTGCTTCCACCACCCGGCCGGCGCACAAGGCCCGGCAATCATCCCCATCCCGCAGCAGATCGAGATGGGACAGGGCAGCTTCACCCCTTCCGCGGACACCCGCATAGGGCTCTCCGGTAGCGAAAGCGAGCTGTCGCCCGCCGCCGCCTACCTCAACGCCTACCTGCAAGCCCGCACGGGCAAAGCGCTGACCGTGCAGAAAGGGGGCAAAAAAGTAGAAAATACCATCCTGCTCTCCCTGCAGCCCAGCTTGTCGAACCCGGAAGCCTACCGCCTGGAGATCAGCCCCAAAGGGGTCTCCATCGAAGGCGGGGGTGGGGCAGGGGTGTTCTACGGCGTGCAAACCCTGATCCAGCTCTTCCCAGATGCCGCCGACAAGGGCCTCGCCCTGCCCGCCGCGTCCATCTCCGACTTCCCGGCCTTCTCCTACCGGGGCGGGCACCTGGACGTGGGGCGCCACTTTTTCCCCGTATCGTTTATCAAACAATACATAGACATCCTGGCGCGCTACAAGATGAACCGATTCCACTGGCACCTCACCGAAGACCAGGGCTGGCGCATCGAAATCAAAAAATACCCCAAGCTCCAACAAGTAGCCGCCTACCGCTGGGAAACCCTGGTAGGACACTACAACGATACCCCGCAGCAGTTCGACGGGACCCGCTACGGAGGCTACTACACCCAAGACGAAATCCGCGAGGTCGTGCAATACGCCCGCGAACGCTTCGTGACCATCATCCCGGAAATCGAGATGCCCGGCCATGCCCAGGCCGCCATCGCCGCCTACCCGGAACTCGGCTGCACCGGCAAACCCATTGACGTCGCCACCAAATGGGGCGTCTTTGAAGATGTGTTCTGCCCCAGCGAAACGACCTTCAAGTTCCTCGAAGACGTGCTCACCGAGGTCATGGCCCTTTTCCCCTCCGAATACATCCATATCGGCGGCGACGAGTGCCCGAAAACCCAGTGGAAAACAAGCCCCGCCGCCCGGGAAGTCATCGCCCGCGAAGGCCTCAAAGATGAACACGAACTGCAGAGCTACTTCATCCGCCGCATCGAGAAATTCCTCAACGCCCGCGGACGGCAAATCATCGGATGGGACGAAATCCTGGAGGGCGGACTGGCCCCCAACGCTACCGTCATGTCCTGGCGCGGCGTCGAAGGGGGCATCGAAGCCGCGAAACAAAAGCACAAGGTCATCATGACCCCCACCACACATTGTTATCTGGATTACTACCAGGCCCTGCACCCCGATGAGCCCCTCGCCATCGGAGGCTACCTGCCCCTGGAACAAGTCTATCGCTACAACCCCGTGCCCGCCGTGCTCAACGCAGAAGAGGCGAAGTACATCCTCGGCGTACAGGGCAACCTCTGGACAGAGTACATCAAAGACGGCGACAAGGTCGAGTACATGGCCTATCCCCGCCTGCAGGCACTGGCCGAGACCGGCTGGTCGGGTGAGTCCAGGAAGGACTTCCACGACTTCTGCCGGCGCTTCCTGGTACACCTCCCCCGCCTCAAAGCCGAAGGCATACAGGCCGCCAACCACTTCTACGACGTCAACGCCACCGTGCGCGCCGGCGACGGCAAAGGGGTCCGGCTGGTGTTTGCCAATGCCGCCAAACAGGGCGAAATCCGCTACAACGGCGACAACATGGAGCCCACCTTCTATGATCCCGTAGCCGGGGAAGAAGTGCCCATCACAAAAGACGGCTCCTACTTCGGCAAGACCTTTGTAGGGGAAAAACCCGTAGGGCGCAGCGCCCAGGTCATCGTCCGCCTGCACCGGGCAGCGGGAAAAAGCATCGCCCTCAAAAACCCGCCGGCCGCGCAGTACAGCGGCTCCGGGCCCGGCTCGCTGATCAACGGCGTACAGGGCAGCAGCGAGCGCTACGGCGATTCCGAATGGCTGGGCTTTGAAGGTACCGACTGCGAAGCGGTCATTGACATGGGCGCCCCGACGGAGATGCGCAAACTGTCCTTCCGCTTTTTCAACGGCCCCGGCCAGTGGATCTATCCGCCCAAGGAAATCGCTATCAGCACCGCCGACGCACCCGGGCAGTTTGGCCCGGAGACGACGACCCGCATTTCGGTAAACGCCGCTTCCGGGAAAATCGTCTCGATCGCTATTTTGGCCAATGTCAAAGGGCGCTACCTGCGCGTGCGCATCCCCCACTACGGCGTCATCCCCGACGGCGCACAGGGCGCAGGCCACAAAGCCTGGCTTTTTGTGGATGAAATTGTCGTAGAGTAAATAGTATTCTTTTATCTTTCGCTTTTAACCAATTTAAAAACGCCTATGTCTACCCTAAAAGCTACAAATGCTGGAAAATCATCCAGTCAGTACGTGTACCAGATGGGCATCATCGCCCTGTTGTTTTTCATCTTCGGCTTCGTCACCTGGCTGAACGGGACGCTGATCCCCTTCCTCAAGCTCGCCTGTGAGCTCAAAACGGACACACAGGCCTACCTGGTGGCCACGGCTTTTTACATGGCTTATTTCTTTTTAGCCATCCCTTCCTCGAAAATCCTGGAGCGCACGGGCTTCAAGAACGGTATGGCGTTAGGCCTGGTCGTCATGGCCGCCGGGTCGTTGGTGTTCATCCCGGCCGCGTACGCCCGCAACTTCGGGCTGTTCCTGGCGGGCTTGTTCGTCCAGGGTGCCGGCCTATCGCTGCTGCAGACGGCCTCCAACCCCTACGTCAGCATCATCGGCCCCATCGAAAGCGCTGCCCGCCGGATCAGCATCATGGGCATCGCCAATAAAATAGCCGGTGCCCTCAGCCCGATCGTGCTCGGCGCGCTGGTGCTCAAAAATGCTTCTGCCCTCGAAGAGCAGGTCAAAAATGCCGCTACGGACGCCGAGCGCGCCGGCTTACTCGACGAACTGGCCCAGCGCGTGATCGGCCCCTACGCCGTCATCGCCGTCGTGCTGCTCGTGTTGGCCCTCTTCATCCGCCGCTCCAACCTGCCGGACATAGACTCGGAGGGGGATCTCGAAGGAGATGCCACCGTGGCCACCGACAAGACCAGTGTGCTGCAGTTTAAGCACCTGATCCTGGGGGCTTTCACCATTTTCTTCTACGTAGGCGCAGAAGTGATGGCGGGCGATATCATCAGCACCTACGGCAAAAACCTGGGCTTCTCCCTGGACCAGACCAAATACTTCACTACGTTTACCCTGATCGCCATGTTGGGCGGCTATGTGCTCGGCATCATCGCCATCCCCAAATACATCTCCCAACAAAAAAGCCTGAAATGGGCCGCAATCCTGGGCATACTGTTCACCTTTGGCGCGGTATTCAGCGAGGGGGTCACTTCAGTGACCTTCGTGGCGCTGCTCGGCCTGGCCAATGCCCCGATGTGGCCTGCTATTTTCCCCCTGGGCATCCGCAACTTGGGTCGGTTCACCAAAATCGGCTCTGCCCTGATGATCATGGGCATCGCCGGCGGTGCGGTCATCCCCCTGCTCTACGGCAAGCTGTCGGAGCTCGTCCCCTTTCAGACCGCCTTCCTGCTGATCATGCTCTTCTGCTACGCCTACATCCTGCATTTCGCTACCCGCGGCTATCGCGCCGGCTTTAAGCACGGGGAGTTGTGATCCTGCTGTACTGTTGGGTAGGGGGGTGTGAAAAATATTCTGCCGCTCCAGCCCAAAGAATGAAATAATATACGGGTGCTTGTCTTCCTGATTTTGCCGCGCAAAATCAGGAAGACAAGCGCTCAGACTTGTTGCGAGGGGATCATCAAGGGGTCAAAAAGGCTATTTTTTTCCCACTGCGCAGATCCCTCGCAACAAGCCTAATAAAAAAGGTGATACGCAAAACACAATTGACAGCTACCCCGATTTGCGGATAGCATTTGGCGACTCCTGAGAGGAAACCCGCCTGGCAGCAGGTTTCAGGGGTGTAGTGCGGGGGCAACGTCACATGGCGAGGGCAATAATCACCGCGTCGTGAAGGAAATGTTCCTGCCCTCAGCCCTGGCCTGCCGAACCAATTGCTGGTATTGCTCCGGTATTGAGTCCAGCGGGATCATGAACCCGTCTACCATTACATAATTATGAATCGGGTTGCTCTCTTGCATTTTACGGGTCGAAAATTCAGGATCCCAGGGGGTGAGTTTCAGTAAATCCCGGATTTGCTTGGATTTGTTTCCAGTCGTTGACTTATTGGTCTCGAAATAATCGTTGATATCGTCTACGGATAGGTAGGGCTCGAAGGATTTGTCAAACAAAAAATTGATGGTCCCGATAGCGTGGATAACAGCAGCAGCCCAAATTTTTACTTGCCCGGTTGCGAACGGGACATTCCGTTTCCGTCCCAGCTTCTGTACCAGCCTTTCGGCAATTTCAAAATATTCTTCATTGAGCTTTTCCGTACAAAACGGCCTCAACAGGTCGAGGATTTTTTGTTTTTGTTCTTTGATTTGTTGCTTGTCCATTGGATGCTGTCTATTAGGCTTGTTGTAGGTACTAACACTGTCCAAATATACAACAAGCCCTATGAAAGTAGTATGCCTTTTTCGGACCATCCGACCATTTTCGGTGTAACGTGGGTATTATATCCGGTCAATTACGGTGTAACGTGGGTATTATATCCGATCATTCACGGTAGAACGTGCGTAGGGACAGGGCCTGCCCTGTCCGCGTCCGGCCCCGTCCACGATGTTGCAAGGGCATGGCGTCATACCCATTATGGTGATGCGCCGGGGTGTGTTGGGCGAATAATGATTCGCCCCTACGTGGGCGAATGAAATGCGTCGTGGTGTATTGGGCGAATAATGATTCGCCCCTACGTGGCATGGGCAAAAAACGCCATCCCATCGGGAAATTTCATTTCGGTAGGTTGAGGTGCCGTAGAGACGCGATTTATCGCGTCTTTGTTGCCCCGACGGAAATATTGGGGCAATGCCGAAACGCGGTCCATCCCCGTTGGCCCGGATAAAATCCGTTATCCCCGATTTAAAAAACATCATTTCCATCACATAGCCCACGGTTTCAACCGTGGGTTATCGGGTTATTATCCCCGATTTAAAAAACATCATTTCCATCACATAGCCCACGGTTTCAACCGTGGGTTTTTGGGATATCCCCGATTTAAAAAACATCATTCCCATCATATAGCCCACGGT
>JBEGMH010000378.1:0-2502 GCA_041183125.1 Bacteroidota bacterium
TCCCTTATCTTCCCCTATTTTAGTGCCTTATAAATCAATGTTTTAGTGATTTCCTGGTGCTTGGCTAACCTTTAACCCCTAACCCCTCCCTCACCTCTCCAATAACACCGGCGGGAACTGAAACCTGGGCTCGAACACAAAACTACTATCGTTGAGCGTGCGCAGGAAGGCCAGGAGGTCCGCTTTCTGGGTTGGGCTTAGAGCGGTGGGCAGCGAGGCCTCCCCGAAGTGGTCCAACACCTGGCGCAGGGTGCGGAAGCGGCCATCGTGCATGTACGGGTAAGTGTACGCCAGGTTGCGTAGGGTAGGGGTATTGAAAAGCAGGCTGTCTGCCGGGTTCCCCGTGATGCGGTAGCGGCCCAGGTCGCCCAGCAAAGGGTCGGGCGGCAGACCATGGGAGGCAAACGCATAGTTGCTGAACAAAGGCTCCACATGGCAGCGGCCACAGTACTCCTGGAACACTTGGTAGCCCTGCTCTTCCTGGGGCGAAAACACAAGCTGCCCCTCCCGCATCCGGTCGTAGCGCGAGCCTGCTGATATTAGGGTCAACTGAAACTGCGCCAAAGCTTTGAGAAAGCGCTCTCCGGTGATCGTACTGTCTCCGTACGCGGCCTGGAATAGGGAAGGGTAGCGCTCCGTTTCCCGCAGCTTGGCAATCACTTGCGCAAAATCCTCCCCCATCTCCGACGGGGACGCAATAGGGGCCAGCGCCTGCACATCGAGGTGGTGCACCGCCCCGTCCCACATAAAGTGCGGCTGCCAGGCCAGGTTCATCAGTGCCGGCGCATTGCGCAGGCCCACAGAGTCGTAAATGCCGTGGCTGAGCGCGTGGTCCGTGTGCGCAAAGGCGTTGTAGGACGAATGGCAGGAAGCACAGGATATGCTCCCGTCTTTCGAAAGGATGGGGTCGTAGAACAAGACCCTGCCAAGGGCAATTTTTGCTTCCGACAAAGGGTTGCGGGAAAAATCGTACACGGGCGGGGGAAAATGAGCGGGATACCGCAACAGAAGGGTAGGGCCACCCGCCAGGGAGATCAACAGAAAAACGCACAGCAGCCCTAAGCAACGCATCCAAATACTCATCGCGGCACGGTGTTGAAGGCATCCGCAAAATATCGGACGGCCTGCATAGCCCCCGCACTGGGCCGCATGATCTCAGGACTGCCCGATAGGTCCATTCGTGCAAAAAAGGTGTCCAACGCTACCTGGATACGGATCTCCGGCTGCGGGGACGCCGGCAGCACCACCGTGCGTATCGTATTGTACGGCGCCCGGTACCCTCCGAGATGGTACTGGAAAGCGCCGTTGCGCGCCTTTATGGCCGTGGCCTTGCCCTCTATTTTTACATGGATATAGCCGCTCTGCCAACTCCAATACATGCCGTGGACGGGATCCAGCGCGTCGCCGTGCACCCCCACCGCCTGCGTCAGACTGTCCACCCCGAGCTCGAAGGCGAGGGCGTCGAAAGAGAAGCCCTTGTGGGAGGCCCACGCCACCGAAAGCGAGGCGGAATCGCTCCAGTCTATCAGATGGTGCTTTTCGGGAAGGACAAATACGACTTTTCCCTTGTTCAGAAAGCGCAGGCGCGACACGTAAAAGCGCAACACCTCCACCTGGATGCTGTCGCCCCCTTCCAAGGGATATGCCCGCCCATTCTCCAACACTTGCCCGTTGAAGACGGGAGCGAACACGATATCCCCACCGCGACTGCCCTGTCCGCACCCAAAGGACCCCGCACCTCCCCAGACGAGAGACAGCCCAAACAGGGCTACTCCCCATGCCAGGAAGCCCCCCGGGAGGAGGCTGCCCCGCCTCGGATCAGTTCCCCACCGCAACCTTATACGTTTGGCCCTCTGCACCGGGAGCGCTGACCTGGAGTAGGTACAGACCAGGGTACAGGGCTTGTGTGTCGAAATAAGCAATCGTTTGCCCTTTCTGGATGGTTTTCAACTCGACGAGCTTCCCGCTGAGGTCGAAGAGCCGGGCCTGCAGGTCGCGCTCGGCCAACCCCAACAACTGCACGGCAATCAAATCGGAGCTGGGGTTGGGAAAGACGCGGAGATCCCATTTTTCGGAACGTTCGTCGCGGGTAGGTACCGCGGGCGCGTAGATGGTGGTCGCCTCGTTGATGGCCGTCACTTTCCGGTTGGCGTACACGCCGTAGAACGTAGGGCCTATGATGTAGGGATACGCGGAGTTGTGGTTTTCGTCCACGGTGCTGAAGTAGGCGTAGGTACCGTTCGGGTACTCCGGGGTGACACAGAAGCGGCCATTGTGTACGTCTAAGTAATCGGGTTCATTGGGGCGGGCGACGAACACATAGTCTTCCCGGAAAGCACCGAGCGGATAGGTCGTGCTGACGGGAGGCCCGTCCGGTACATCGGTACCGTCGGCATGGTGGGTGCGCACGCTGATGTTGCGGAGCTGGTAGCCGCTCTTTATGCGCGTGATGCCCCCACTGCCGTCGGTATTTTTATATCCATACGCCCCGTAGATCGGGAA
>JBEGMH010000379.1:0-14480 GCA_041183125.1 Bacteroidota bacterium
AAGGACTCCATATCCCTCAACGGCACGTTCAACGGTACGCCGTATGAAGATTCCTTTACCTCTGATATTGCTATAGACGCTAAAAAGAACCAGCTCCTGGTATTGGACCGCGCCAATTTTCGCCTGGTGCGCATTGATCTGGCCACCAAGAAAATACTGGCGTCTATCCCCGTCGGGCGCATCCCGTTCGGCATTGCCCTGAGCCCGGACGGCAGCCGTGCTTTTGTCGCCAACGTAGGCCTGTACGAATATCCCCTCATCCCGGGGGTCACCCCCCAAAATAAAGATACCCTGATGATGCAATTCCCCTACTACGGCCTTCCTTCCAAAGAAGCCGAAGAGGGGATACAACTCCCCGACGGGCGCTTTATCCCCGGCTTAGGCTCTGCCCTGGCCGACGAGGCCATGAGTGTCTGGGTCGTGGATTTGGACAAAAACCAAGTATCGGCCACCTTCAAGACCGGCCGGCAAATTGGCGCTAAAGTCGAAGAAACGGAGATCGTGGGCGGCGCCAGCCCCAACTCCGTCGCCGTAGGAAACCGGTATGCGTATGTGTCCAATGCCGGCAATGATTTGATCAGTGTGATAGATTGGAAAAAAAATAAGCTCGTCGGGGAAATCCCCCTCCGGATAGATAAGCGCATCAATGCTTACCGCGGACTCATGCCTTTCGGTATCGCCCTTTCCCCCGATGAAAAAACTTTGTACGTAGCCTGCCTGGGCCTCAATGCCGTCGCGGTGGTAGATGTACAGCGGCGCAAGGTAAAAGGCTACATCCCCACGGGCTGGGGAACTACCCGGGTAGCCCTGCACCGCCAGGGCACGCAGCTGCTGGTGTTGAGTGCCCGCGGACATGGGGCCGGCCCCAACGGCGGCGAAGGTTTTGTCGCCCCACCTCGCGGCACCTATATCGGCGATATACAACTCGGAACCTTCCAAATCGTGGACGTACCCGACGAGGCACAATTAGCCGCCTATACCAAACAAGTCCTGGACAATACGTTCCGGGAAACTACGCGCTACGACGACGGTAAAAACCCCTGCCCTCCCCTGCCCGGCCTGCGGAAAAGCCCTATCCAACACATCGTCTACATCACGAAGGAAAATCGTACCTACGACGAAGTGTTTGGCCAGCTTACCGGTGCAAAAGGCGATCCGACGCTCGCCCGTTTTGGGGAAAAGGTCGCCGTAGGCCCGCTTGCCCAAGTGGACGTGATGCCCAACCACCTCAAAATAGCCCGCACCTGGGCTTTTTCTGATAATTTCTATTGCGACTCCGACGCCTCTATCCACGGGCACCACTGGATGATGGGCACCATACCCAACGAGTATGTAGAGGCCAATTACCCGGCCCGTTCTACGTTCAAAGCGTTTTCCAAAGCACCTGGCCGTCGTATGCCCACCACCATTGGCGGTATTGACCCCGAGGATTACAACGAAACAGGGGGCTTATGGGAAAACCTGGCCCGCCACGACGTATCTTTTTTCAATTTCGGACAAAGCAACGAATACGCAGGAAGCTACGAAGAATGGAACGATACGCTGTTTGGTACGGCACACCCTGTGCCCTGGCCTATCCCGACCCTGTTGCGCGACCGAACCTGCCGCGACTATGCCGGGTACAACATGAATATCCCCGACCAGTTCCGCGTGCTCCAGTTTGAGCGGGAGTTTCAACGGCGCTGGCTCTCGGGCAACGAACCGTTTCCCCAATTTATCTCCATGCAACTCCCCAACGACCACGGAGCAGGAGTACGCCCTGACGATGGCTATCCCTTCCTGCACTCCTATATGGCCGACAATGACATGGCCCTGGGGCGTATCCTGGAGTTCCTAAGCCGCACCCCCTACTGGAAAAATATGCTCGTCGTTATTACAGAGGACGATCCCCAGGGTGGTGTGGACCATATAGACGCTCATCGCTCTATCCTCATGCTCGCCGGGCCTTATGTCAAAAAGGGCTTTGTGTCCACCCAACACACCAATTTTGGCTCCATACTGCGCCTCATCTATACCCTGCTCGGCCTTCCTCCCGTCAACCAGTACGACGCAACGGCAACCCTGCCCGATGACTTTTTTACGGAAATCCCCGATTTTGCTCCTTACCAAGCCGTCCCCGTAGAGCCCCGGCTTTTCGATGCCCAAAAAGCCCTGCGCATCTATGGGCGCGACTTCAACTGGAAAGCCGTTCCGCAAAGTGCGAAATTTGACGACCCTGAAGAACAGAGGGTAGAACACTACCAACAACAAAAGCCCGGTAAAACAAATTAGACGGCTGGTAGAGGCTCCGCGAGGAAAAGAAAAAAGAGCGTTTTTTCTGGCTGCGCTGTTGTATCTTTGCGCCGCAAAAAAGCGGCTTGTCCGCATAAACCAACCTACTATGGCAGGGGAAAAGATCATTTTTTCGATGGAAGGCGTCACCAAGACCTTTCCGCCCAATAAGCAGGTATTAAAAAATATCTGGCTCTCCTTTTTTTACGGGGCAAAAATCGGCGTACTCGGCCTCAATGGCTCTGGAAAGTCCACTTTGCTCAAAATTATTTCCGGCTTAGACCAGAACTATCAGGGGAAAATAAACTTCGACGGCAGCTATAAAATCGGCTACCTCGAGCAGGAACCCAACCTTGACGAAGGCAAAACCGTGCGCCAAATCGTCGAAGAAGGCGTTCAGCCCATCGTAGATATGCTCCGCGAGTACGAGGAAATCAACCTCAAGTTAGCGGAACCCATGGACGACGATGAGATGATGCGCATCATTGACCGCCAGGGAGAGCTCATGGAAAAACTGGACCATGCCAACGCCTGGGAATTGGACTACCGTCTCAACACCGCTATGGAAGCCCTCCGCTGCCCGGAAGAAAACGCGCCTATCAGCGTCCTTTCCGGTGGCGAACGCCGCCGCGTCGCCCTGTGCCGGCTCCTGTTGAGCAACCCGGATATCCTCCTGCTCGACGAGCCGACCAACCACCTCGATGCCGAGTCGGTCTTGTGGTTGGAGCAATACCTGCAAAATTTCCCCGGCACCGTCATCGCCGTGACCCACGACCGCTACTTCCTCGACAATGTAGCCGGCTGGATCCTGGAGCTCGACCGCGGGGAGGGCATCCCCTGGCAGGGCAACTACTCCTCCTGGCTGGAACAAAAAGCCAAGCGCCTGGAACAGGAAGAGCGCACCGAGAGCAAACGCCGCAAAACCCTGGAGCGGGAACTGGAGTGGATCCGAATGGCGCCTAAAGCACGCCAGGCCAAAGGAAAAGCCCGCCTCAATGCCTATGAAAAACTAGCAGAAGAAGAAGTAAAGGATAAAGAAGCCAAACTGGAGATCTTTATCCCCGCAGGCCCCCGACTGGGCGATAAAGTGGTTGACCTGAACGGCATCGGAAAATCCTTCGGGGAGCGGGTGCTGTTTGAAGACCTCAATATTTCCATCCCCAAAAACGCTATCGTAGGGATTATCGGCCCCAACGGGGTGGGAAAGAGTACTTTGTTCCGCATCATCATGGGCCAGGAAAAACCCGATAAAGGCACCGTGACCATCGGGGATACGGTGCAGTTGTCGTATGTGGACCAAAGCCATAAAGAACTACAGGATACCGAAAAAACCGTTTTCGACGTCGTATCCGGCGGACAAGACCTGATTACCGTCGGCAAAGCAACCATCAACTCCCGGGCTTACCTGAGCCGCTTCAACTTCAGTGGGCCCGACCAACAGAAAAAAATCAGCATGCTCTCCGGGGGGGAGCGCAACCGCGTCCACTTAGCCATGACCCTGCGGGAAGGGGGAAACGTCCTGCTGCTCGACGAGCCGACCAACGATATTGATATCAATACCCTGCGCGCCCTCGAAGATGCCCTCGAAGATTTCGCAGGATGTATCCTGGTCATTTCGCACGACCGCTGGTTCATAGACCGCCTCGCTACGCACATCCTCGCATTCGAAGATGACGCACAGATCGTATTTTTTGAAGGGAACTTCTCCGACTATGAAAAAGCGAAGAAGGAGCGATTGGGCGATGTTACGCCACACCGCCCACGGTTCAAAAACGTGATCAACCGGTAAGGAGTACTTGGTCAGTTGGCTACCGGTTCGTATTCGATAGCAACGACAACCTCGTTTCTTCGATTGAATACTTCGTAAGGCGCGTTATAGCCGAGGTATTTGAAATTGCCTGTGGTTTTTATCCCGTTTTGCCGCAGCAGTTCCCGCAGTTCTGCCTCCGCCTTCAGGATTTTTTCCTCGTTGGCGAAGCCGCCGAATGTGTAGGCAGCATAGTGTCCGGGCTTAGACTTGGCGATTTCAATACCGGAATCCAACGGACGCGGCAGGGTTTCAAGGGAATATGCCTTAGGCATGACGAAGTGCATGGTGTTCCCGCTTTCTGTTTTTTCCATATACACGGGAGCAGTCATCGGGATTTGCCTGGATTCCGAGTTCCCACCAAAAATGAATCCTGCCAATCGCCGAAACTGGTTGGAAGAACCGCTTCGATAGCTCTCCTCAGACGACCGTACCGTTGCGAAAACAGCCTCCGGATAGTAGCGGATTTCAAATTTTTCCTTTTTCAGGACGACCTTGTAGGGCTGTTCTTCTGTCTTGGCCATAGCACCAGCATTATCTTCTTGTATGCCCCAGAAAGCTATCGCTCCCAAGGCAATGAATAAAAATTTGCTCATGAACATTCGTTTGAAGTCATGACAAAAAAAACGGAATAAGGTTTAGGCCAGAAAATGCGAAAGCAGCCCGTAGTTTGGTACATCCAACGAAGCCAGGTATGCATTCACTGAATTTCACTCTGTCGGAGAGCGCAGGAAAATCCTTTCCTCGACACCTTTTGGAGACCAGACTATCCGTTTTTTTTCCACTTTATGTTACAGCCCCCGCTGGGGTACTGCTTCGGATCTATCGGACGGCCTTCCAGAACGGCATCCAGGGCGTTGCGCAGATCAGTACCACTGACCGGAATGTCGTTTTTGGGCCGTGACCCATCCAAACGGCCGCGGTACACCAGTTTCAGATTGCCGTCAAAGAGGTAAAAATCAGGGGTACAGGCAGCATCGTACGCCTTGGCCACTTCCTGGGTTTCATCGAATAAATAGGGAAAGACATACCCCGCTTGCAGTGCGGTTTCCTTCATTTTTTCAGGACTATCTTCCGGGTAATGCTCCACGTCGTTCGAGCTGATCGCCACGATTCCAACCCCTTTATCCGCATAGTCCTTTGCAAGGCGTACCAGCTCCGGGTTCACGTGGAGCACGTATGGGCAGTGGTTGCAAATAAACATCACCAGGGTTGCCCGTGCCCCTGCCACGTCTGTTAGGGCCATCATTTTTCCGGATACAGCATCCGGGAGGCTGAAATCCGGCGCTTTAGAGCCGAGGGGGAACATATTTGATTCTGTATATGCCATAATTATACTATTTCAAACAGCCTGGATAAATACCGAGCACGTATTTTCCCACTACATCAATCTCTTTGGCCGTTTCAGCCCCTGCGAAACCCGTTATGTCTTCATTTTTGAGTATTTGCCCGGCCAACGCCATCAACTGGCGGGAAACGGGCGTATAAGACCAATGCCAGGCCTCTTCGTTGTATCCGTAGGGGCGGTCCGCTCCTTTGGGCGAATACGGCTGGCAGAAACCATATTCTGCCGCGTGCGCGGTAAGCCAATCGTGTATTTTTTTCCCTTGCCCGGATTTAAAAAATTCCGGGCTCAGGTTATTGAGGTCAATATCCGTGCCCCAGTGGTGGCGCGAAGAGCCCGGCATAGAACTATATTCCAATATTTTTAGCGCGCGCGGCACAGGGTCGGGATACGCCTGCGCGGCATTTTTTCCATTTTCAATCAGGCGGCTACCCGTCCACTTTGCCTCCCAAATCCCCTTTTGGGCCGTGAAGTTGCGGGCGGCGGAAATAATTTGAAGGCGAACCCCCGCCTTCAAGGCTGCCGCATGCATACTCAGGAAAGCCTCGTAGGCATCGCGACGCAGGTACATCCCCGGACGGTTGGCGTATCCCGCCGCTATTTCGATAAAGTCGGGGTGGGTAGCCGGGTCGAATTTCCCCATCAGGTAATCCCGGGAAAAACTGCTCTGTACTTCGAATGAGGTATCCACCAAACTTTCCCCGCTGGTTTTAGCCACTACTGCTTTGGGCGGTGATGCAGGGGCACAGGTGGACAAGAAAACAAGGACTATCAAAAATTTATGCATATCGGTCAATATTCAAACTCCATTTGTTCACAAGGATAGCCAAAGAGGTACTTTTCCTTTACCAGGGCCACGACTTTAGGAGGCGTCATACTTTCCCAGCCTGTTTCCCCTTTTCGGATGAGGGCGAGCGCGTCTTTGGAGTATATGTGCAACAAGTCGGGGTCAAAATGAGCGATATCCACCACTTGTCGGTTGTCGAGTACATGTTGGAACAGGAACTTAACCCCTTCCGGTATCGGCATATTTTGACTGTTCATCAGTTCCTCGCTCCCTTCCTGCAAGGCGGGGTAAACGAAAATTGTGACATTTCTGGTAAAGAGCTCCCCGAAGGCTGCGAGCAGGCGGCCGTCCTGGTTTTCGTAATACGTTTTGCTGATGAGGTCGAGCAGTGCTTGGACGCCAAAGACGAACCCGACGCGATCCGCCCGGAATTCAGCTAAGTATTCTGCTACCTGATGGTGGGTCTTGCAATGGGTGAGCATGACTGTTTGCCCCAGGGCGTTGAGTAACTCAGCCCGGTCTATGAAATCTTTTTCATCCAAATCCCCTTCTGCACAAAGATTTTCGAGCGTGATTTCCGAAAACAGGATCACGCGGCGCGGGTCTGTACCGCTTTCCCCGCGAAGCGTCTGCAGCCCTGCTTTGATCATGTCCATGTTGACCAACGTAGGAGGCCGGAAGCTACCCCGCACGATGAGGGGCTGCTTTTTGTACACTAACTCTGAGGCGTGGAGGTTTTGGCCATCCGGACCGAAGATAGCTACCTCGCTCAGTTGGTGCTTTACCAAATACAAACTGAGCAGGCGGTTGTCCACGGATTCGAAGTCGGGCCCGGTAAGGCGCACCATGTCTATTTTGACGCGACCGCGCAAGCCATCTATGAGCGACTGTAGCATCGTCTCCGGTTCCTGGTGGTATCGGAAACAGGCGTAAATAAGGTTGACCCCTAAGATTCCAATCGCTTGCTGTTGGAGTTGGTTGTCGTTGTCGAGCATGCGCACATGCAGCACGAGATCGTTGGCCGGACCATCCGGATGGAGCTGGAAACGGATGCCCAACCAGCCATTGCCCTTGATCGTGCGCTGAAAATTGATGGCAGCCACGGTATCTGCGAATACGAAGAAGTTGGTGTCGGGCCGCTCGTTGCGCAGGCGGTTGTCCATGAGCTCGTATTCGTGGTCGAGCATTTTGTACAGCCTGCTTTCACAAACATAGCGACCGCTGGGCTCCGGCCCGTAGATCTCATCGGAATACGTCTTGTCGTAGGCCGACATCGTTTTGGCAATCGTCCCGGCAGCCGCACCGACCTGAAAAAAGTAGCGCGCCACTTCCTGTCCTGCCCCGATTTCAGCAAAGGTACCGTAAATGGAGGGGTCCAGGTTGATCTCAAGCGCTTTTTGTTCTGTCTCAAGTAACTTCCTCATGGCTGGAAAGTATTATTTTTCCGGCTGTAAAAGTAGGTAAAGATTAGACTTGTTGCGAGGGCTCTTTAGATGCCTTTTCGACCTCTCGATGATTCTCCTCGCAACAAGCATATCATTCCTGCAATGTGCGTATTGAACGAAACTCCCCAACAGAATGTTGAACCACAAACGAAGCGCTTACTTATGTTTCCAGTTTATGATGTCATTGTGGTAGGTGCCGGCCATGCCGGTTGCGAAGCAGCCGTTGCTGCTGCCAACCTCGGATCCCGCGTGCTGCTTGCCACTATGAACATGCAGACCATCGCACAGATGTCCTGCAACCCCGCGATGGGGGGAGTGGCCAAAGGACAGATCGTGCGCGAAATTGACGCCTTGGGCGGCTACTCCGGAATCGTGACCGACCAAACCATGGTGCAGTTCCGCCTCCTCAACCGCTCCAAAGGGCCTGCCATGTGGAGCCCCCGAGCCCAAAGCGACCGCATGCTCTTCGCGCGGAAATGGCGCAATATGCTCGAGGAGCACCCCCTGATTGATTTTTGGCAGGATATGGTGAGCGGGCTCCTGATCAAAGACGGCCGGGTGCAGGGAGTGCGCACCGGGATGGGCCTGGAAATACCCGGCAAATCCGTCGTACTGACCAACGGTACGTTCCTAAACGGCATCATCCACATCGGCGAAAAACAACTCGGCGGCGGCCGCTCCGGCGAAAGCGCTGCCCGTGGTATCACGGAACAGCTCGTCGAACTGGGTTTTGAAGCCGGGCGTATGAAAACGGGTACCCCACCCCGCGTGGACGGGCGAACCCTCGATTATTCCGTCATGGAAGTACAACCCGGCGATGACGAGCCCGGGAAGTTCTCTTACACGGACACCCCGCGCCTCGAGCGCCAGCTACCCTGCCACATCACCTATACCAACTCCGAAGTACACGATATCCTGCGCACCGGCTTCGACCGCTCGCCTATGTTCAATGGGCGTATTCAAGGGCTTGGGCCCCGCTACTGCCCTTCTATTGAAGATAAAATTGACCGCTTCGCAGACCGCGACCGGCACCAACTCTTCGTAGAACCGGAAGGTTGGGATACCTGCGAAATCTATGTCAATGGCTTTTCTTCCTCCCTTCCGGAAGACGTGCAGTTCAAAGCCTTGCAGAAAATACCCGGCTTCGAGCAGGCCCGTATGTTCCGGCCCGGCTATGCCATAGAGTACGATTACTTCCCTCCTACCCAATTAGGGCTTTCCTTAGAAACCAGGCTGGTCAAAAACTTATTCTTTGCCGGACAAATCAACGGTACCACCGGATATGAAGAAGCCGCCGGCCAGGGCCTTGTCGCCGGTATGAACGCACACCTTGCCGTGCGCGGGGAAGCCCCCTTCATCCTCAAGCGCTCGGAAGCGTATATCGGTGTGCTCATAGATGATTTGGTGAACAAAGGCACGCAGGAACCTTACCGCATGTTCACCTCCCGTGCAGAATACCGCATCCTGCTGCGCCAGGACAACGCCGACCTACGGCTCACACCCCTGGCCCACCGCCTCGGCGTCCGCGGAACGGATATCCGTATGGACAGAGTCCGACAAAAAGAAGCCAGCTCCGCTGAAATACTCAAGTTCCTGCAACAGTACAGCGTGGGCCCTGAGCAAATAAACGGCCTCCTCGAGCGCTTGGAGAGTTCGCCCATCCGCCAAAAGGTCAAA
This sequence comes from Bacteroidota bacterium, assembly GCA_041183125.1. Taxonomy (GTDB): domain Bacteria; phylum Bacteroidota; class Bacteroidia; order Chitinophagales; family Saprospiraceae; genus JADJPL01. Next base: position 9,333 of record JBEGMH010000379.1, read on the forward strand.
TTGGACAGTATCCTCTCGCGACCCAACCTAAGCCTGGCAGAACTCCGGGAAACCCTGCCCGAGCTCCAGACATTCCTCCAGCCGTTCGACCCGGAGTTTGTGGACCTCGCAGAAATCAACCTCAAGTACGAGGGCTATATCCGCAAAGAACAGGAAATGGTGGATAAAATGAACCGGCTCGAAGAACTTCGGCTCCACGACCAGTTCGACTACCGACAAATAGAAGCCCTCTCCCGGGAGGCCCGCGAAAAACTCTCCCGGCTAAGACCACGCACCATCGGCCAAGCCAGCCGTATCAGTGGGATATCCCCAGCGGATATCAGCATCTTGTTGGTGCATATCGGACGCTAATGCATATCCTTTTATCACCTTTAATACCTTCTTCTCCATGCTGTACACGATACTCAAACACGCACACTCCGGCTTGCGCTGGGCCGTGCTCCTTTTCCTGGTAGCTGCCGTAGCCAACGCGTTTATGAAATGGCGCAGCGGTAAAGCGCATAGCGAATCTGATCGCAAACTGGGCTTTTTTGCGATGTTGTCCTCCCACATCCAGCTCGTGATTGGCCTCGTTCTTTATTTCATAAGCCCTAAAGTGATCTTTTCCGCAGAGTCTATGAAAATAGCTATGAACCGCTTTTTTCTGGTAGAACACTCCTTCATGATGATCCTGGCCATCATCCTGCTCACCGTTGGGTACAGCAGGGCGAAAAAGGCCGCCAGTGACGCCTCACGCTTCAAGCTCACGTTCTGGTTCTATCTCCTCGCCCTCATCCTGATCCTGGCCGGCATCCCATGGCCCTCCAAAGGGTATGGAACGGGCTGGTTCTGATAAAAACATAGACTTGTTGCAAGGGGTCAGCGAGGTGGGAAAAAATAGCTATTTTTTATCCACACGAAGGCTTTTTGAGGGAGTATAGCTGGGCTATATGACCGAAAAAAGGCACAGTGTGGGAAAAAAAGAGCCTTTTTGACCCCTCGATGATTCCCCTCGCAACAAGTCTTATAAGGTGTGAGGGCTCAAAAACGCTGTTTTTGAGCCCTCACACCTTATATAATCGAGCCGTACGCATAAAGAGGCTATAGATTTTTGACAGAGAAAATATTTTTTCTATTTTTACCCCCGAGGCAATTTATATTCTGCATACCCGATTGGAGTCATGTTGAAATTCCGTCTTTGTTAAACAAACAACTACAAAAAAACGCGTATGTGGAGTCCGTTTGGAAAAAAATTGCTTCTGTCCTCCTTGTTTGCCTGCAGTGCTCTTTCTTTTGCAGGCAATATGGCCAATCTTCCAGCAAAAATAGCCGCTGACTTGTCCCTCCTCGACCGCGATAGCCGGCAACTGCTCGACACTGCTCCGACAGATGCGGAAACCGAACGGCTAAAAGCCTACTACCGCCGCGCCGGCAAACGGGAAATAGAACACTACCTGTCCCGTGCCGAATGGTACTTCCCCGTGTTCGAGCCCTACCTTAAAAGTGCGCAAATACCGGAGATTCTGAAAGTCCTCCCCGTGGTAGAGTCCGGCCTTGACCCGGAAGCCGCATCCCACAAAGGCGCGGTGGGACTATGGCAGTTCATGCCCTCCACCGCACGACACTACGGGCTGGTGGTGCATGCGTTAGCCGACGAGCGAAAAAACGTACAACGCTCCACTCAGGCTGCCGCACACCTCCTATCCGAACTACAGGGCGAATTTAAAGATTGGTTGCTCGTATTAGCCGCATATAATTGCGGCCCCGGAAAAGTGCAGCGCGCCATCCGCCAGGCAGGCAGCCGCGACTATGCCGCCCTCAAGAACCATCTTCCCCGACAGACCCGGCGGTATATCTCCCGATTCATCGCCATCGCACAGGTAATCCATACCGAAAAATCCCCCCGGCAGGAAATCCCGGTCTATGCAGCCTTGCACGACACACCAGGCACTCCTGCGACCAAACCGGAAAGACCAGTCCCCACCCAAAAACCCGGCCTGCTCCACCTCAAAGGCAACCTTTCCATAAGCGAACTCGCCCTAAAAACCGGTATCCCCACCGAAGCTATCCTAGCCCTCAACCCCGCGATTACCTCGGATAAACTTCCCTATAAAAAACTGGGGTGGAACCTCTATCTCCCCCAAGAAGGGGTCAACCGCTATTTTCAGCAACAGGGAGAGGAAACCAGACTGGCTACTCTATAGACCAATACTACTCCAACCTACATGGCTCTGGCAATCTTAGTAGCAGACCGCGACGTACGCACCCTACAGGCTAATCTACAGAAACGGCTACCCGGAAGTCCCGATGTCTGGATTTACCCAGACATACCGCATCCCGAACAGGTCGAAATGGCCTTGGTATGGAAACACCCCAGCGGTAGCCTCCGCCAGTTCCCCAACCTGAAGTGTATACAGTCTTTCGGGGCAGGGGTCGAACACCTGCTCAACGACCACGACCTACCCGACAGCATTCCCCTTGCCCGAATCGTACAAAATGCCATGACCGTCTCCATGCGCAACTATATCGCCATGGCTGCACTGTCTATCCACAAGCGCATGGACTTTTATCGGGAAAACCAACGGCAGCAACAATGGCAACAGCCGGAGCCGGTGGAGCTGCCGCTCCGCATCGGTATCCTCGGTATGGGCGTGTTGGGATCTGCCTCGGCCCGCCTTTTAGCCGATATGGGATTCTATGTAAAAGGCTATAGCCAATCGCCCAAGAAACTGCCCAATATACCCTGTTTTGATGCCGGAAGTACCTCCTTGCCCGATTTTGTACGCGATGTGAACGTACTCGTATGCCTCCTCCCCCTCACCCCACAGACAGAAGGCGTGCTCAACTATGCCCTCTTCCAGGCGATGCCCAAAGGCAGTTATCTCATCAATGCAGCAAGAGGTGGCCATTTGGTAGAAGAAGATTTGCTGCCGGCCCTGCAGGAAGGCCTGCTCGCCGGAGCCTACCTGGATGTCTTCCGCGAAGAACCCCTCCCGACAGGGCACCCCTTCTGGACGCATCCACGTATCGTGATTACGCCCCACAGTTCCAGTGTGACCAATGCCGACGAAGCACTTGAAACGATTGTGGAAAATTACCGACGGATGCAGACAGGCCAGCCTTTACTCTATCCAGTTGAAAGAAAAAAAGGATACTAAAAAGGGATGGACCACTAGTGCGACCCATCCCTTGTCTATCCAAACCGTTTTTACCCATTAGCGGTTTTTACCCTCCACTACAGCCTGTGCTGCTGCCAGGCGGGCAATCGGAACGCGGAACGGAGAACAGCTCACATAGTTCATTCCGCTGCGGTGGCAGAATTTCACGCTTTCCGGGTCACCGCCGTGTTCTCCGCAAATCCCTACCTCCAGGTTCGGGCGGGTTTGGCGGCCACGTTCGATACCGATGCGGATCAATTCGCCGACCCCTTCCTGGTCTATGGTCTGGAATGGATCATCTGTCAGCAGCTTTTGGTCGAGATAAGTAGGCAGAAACCCACCGATATCGTCGCGGCTGAAGCCAAAGCTCATCTGCGTAAGGTCGTTTGTGCCGAAGCTGAAAAACTCTGCCACTTCGGCCATCTGGCCCGCCCTCAGGGCAGCGCGCGGGATTTCGATCATCGTGCCGTACAGGAACGGGATTTCCTGGAGGCCAAACTCGATTTTCACTGCTTCGTAGGTCTTGTCCACCAATACTTTCTGGTGTTTCAGTTCATTGACCGTACACGTTACCGGGATCATGATTTCCGGGAACGGTTTTTTGCCCTGTTTCACCAGTTCAGCAGCAGCACTCAAGATCGCGCGTACCTGGGTTTCTGTGACTTCCGGATAACTGACCCCGAGGCGTACGCCGCGGTGGCCGAGCATCGGGTTGTTCTCGTGCAAATCGAGAACCCGGCGTTTTAAGACGGACATGCGGACTCCCAACTCCTTCGCCAATTGCTGCAGTTTTTCCTTGTCGTGGGGCACAAACTCATGCAGCGGCGGGTCGAGCAGGCGTATGGTCACCGGGTGGCCGTCCATCGTCTCGAGAGTAGCTTTGATATCCTTTTTGATAAAGGTATAGAGTTCGTCCAGGGCGATGCGGCGCTCTTCCTCCGTTTGGCTGACGATCATTTTGCGCAGCAGGAAGAGCGGGTCATCGCTACCTTCCCCATAGAACATGTGCTCTGTGCGGAACAGGCCAATGCCCTCTGCCCCAAACTTGAGCGCTTGGGCAGCGTCTTTGGGGGTATCGGCGTTGGCGCGCACATGGAGTTTTTTGGTTTTATCCACCAGTTCCATGAGTTTGCCATAGGCTTTGTTTTCGTTCAAATCTACGCTGCTGAGCTTGAGATCGCCCGGATAGACCAGGCCTTTCGTACCGTTGAGCGAAATCCATTCCCCTTCGTGGATCACCCTTCCATCTTTCGTATGGAAAGACTTGTGGTCTTCTGCGAGCTGGATATCGTTGCAGCCTACGATACAGCACTTACCCCAGCCGCGGGCCACGAGGGCCGCGTGCGAGGTCATGCCCCCTTTGGTCGTCAGGATAGCCTGGGCTTTGTGCATGCCGTCCACGTCTTCCGGGGAGGTTTCTTCACGCACCAGGATTACCTTTTCGCCGCGGGCGGCCCATTCGACTGCATCTTCAGAACTGAACACTACCCGGCCTTTCGCCCCGCCCGGGCCTGCCGGCAGGCCTTTGGCAATGGCGGGATAGACCTGCTCCTCACGCGGGTCAATCATGGGGAGCAGCAACTCCACCAATTGATTGGGTGCTACGCGCAGGATAGCCGTATCGGAATCGATCAGGTGCTCTTCATACATTTCTGTCGCCATGCGAACGGCTGCCATGCCATTGCGCTTGCCCACACGGCACTGCAGCATGTAGAGTTTGCCCCTTTCGATGGTGAACTCGATATCCTGCATGTCTTTGTAATGCAATTCCAGGCGTTTCTGGTATCCGTGCAGTTCTTTGTACAATTCGGGCATCAACTGCTCTAAAGAAGGCAGATGACGGCTTTGGTCGTTTTTGGAATATTCGTTGACCGGTGCAGGCGTCCGGATACCGGCTACTACGTCTTCCCCTTGGGCATTGACGAGGAATTCGCCGTAGAACGCATTTTCCCCTGTGCCCGGGTTGCGCGTAAACGCCACGCCCGTCGCACTGTCATCGCCCATGTTGCCA